>JAJDHX010000003.1 GCA_030266395.1 Selenomonadales bacterium OttesenSCG-928-I06
TGCTGGGTGGCGGTAGAGTTAAAAAATTTAAAAAATTCCTAAATAAAAAAACTAACAAATTGTGCCAATAGGATTAAAATGCATTAGAAATGTGCAGATGCAAGGCGCGCGAAAAGCCCGGCGTAGGAGTCGTATTAGCTGTATGCGACTATGCCGGGCTTTTGGGGAAACGCAGCAGATGTGCGTTTATCATGCATTTTAATCTATTGTCTGCTTAAAAGATTAAATAGGCTCAAAAGTTGAACATGTTGTGTCACTTTCGGTTGATGCATTTATGCCATGAACATCAATATTTCTTGCACTGCACATGTTTCCTTGATTCCAGTGTTTGCAGTTGTCTACAAAACATTCCACAGAAGGAGTTATTTGAGTGCCAGGTAAAAATGCGGCAGATATTGTGCCGCCAATATTTGCATTATGAAATGCACCAATCATATCTGTTATAGATTTTCTGGCTCTGAAAGATTCACATTCGGTATCTCCTACAGCACTTGAAACAGCTTTGGTTTTATCATTAAAAACACTGATTTTGGCAGCCATACATTGATCTCCAGGCATATAATGTGTGCATTGATCTACAGTACATCTTACAATTGGATTTGACATATTTTTTATTTCCTTTACTTTTGAATTTTACAGTTTAACAGGGCTATAAGATACTTGCTCGTGATAATTGCAGTTATGGCAATTTAAAAGGTGCAAACAAGTTGTTTGGTTTGTATTTTGCTTAGTTATATATGCTGAATAGGGAGCAAAAAAATCTCTTGAAACACCTTCATCACTCATAAAAGAACCACAGACAGGACAATTTTTAGATACTTTTTTTAAGTCATTAGAAATAGGATATATTTTTGACATTTATCTTCTATAAACTTCCCGAAGAATTCTGTAAACGACAATTGGTAAAAGAGGAGTACGTCTAACTACAACTCTCATGCCTAAAAGAAATAAAAACATTCCTCCTATGATCTGCATAAAGATAAGACCTTTATTACAAATATATGGTCTGTTTTCTTCAAACTCATCAAGATAATGACTATGGTTATGTCTCATTTTTGTAAACCTCCTTTATTTTATTTTCAATTTATTATTCCCCATAAAAATTTTTTTAGGTATAACTTTTTTGTTTTGCCAGCGTGATTTATTTCCAGATAAGTAATTAATAATCAACTGCTTTTCAATTTAAATAAAAAAAGCATTTTGCAGGAAATTATACCATAAATGTCAAATCTTATAAGATAAACATATAATAAGCAATTAGTGCAACATAATATTCGGGGGTGATTTCATGGATAAAGAAAAAATTAATGAATTTGGTGAATTGGTTTCCAAGAAAATAAAAGTTTTTTGGGACAATTTGAGTGATGAAGTTAAACTAGCTAAAGATGTAGCTGAAGTAAAAATTCAAATGGAACTTTTAGAAAGCAAACAAGAGCGCTTATTTAAAACATTTGGTAAAGCTGTTTTCTTAAAAGGGGATATCAATGATCCTGCTTTAGTTCCTATCCGTGAAGAAATAAATGAATTAGAGCAAGAATTGCAGAAAAAATATCTGCTTTTACAGAAATTAAAATCATCTTCCTAAATAGTTTGAGATAATAAAGTTTAGGATAAACTAAAAAAGAGCGGCGAACGCTCTTTTTTAAATGGATAAATAGTTTTGGTTAAATATTGTGGAGGTTTTCATGAAAGATGAATTTTCTCGTACAGAAATTTTAATAGGAAAAGACAATTTAGAGAAAATTAAATGTAGTAAAATCGCTGTTTTTGGAATTGGCGGAGTAGGTACATTTGTAGTGGAAGGACTTGTTAGGTCAGGTGTAACCAATATTACATTAGTTGACTTTGATAAAATTGTTGCAAGTAACATTAATAGACAAATTATTGCAACTCAAAACACAATAGGTTTATCTAAAGTTGCAGTTATGAAAGATAGAATATTGTCTATTAATCCTAATGCCAGTGTCACAATTATTGAAAAAATGTATACTGAAGAAAACTCCTCAGAATTTTTTCAAGAAGAATATGATTACATAATTGATGCTATTGATACAGTGAGAAGTAAGATAGATTTGATTGTTCAGGCAAAAAAGAAAAATATTAAAATTATCAGCTCTCTTGGTACAGGTAATAAATTAGATCCAACTTGTTTTGAAGTGGCTGATATTTATGATACAACTGTTTGTCCTTTAGCTAGAATTTTAAGAAAAGAATTAAAGATAAGGCAAATACCTTCTTTAAAAGTTGTTTATTCTAAAGAGGAACCAAAAATTTTTGAGCAAAATAGTATTATCAAAGAAAACGGTAAGAATATTGTAGGCAGTATATCTTTTGTACCGTCTGTGGCTGGTCTTATTATTGCAGGCGAAGTCATTAAAGATATAATCTCTACATAAATCAAGTTGTAAAATATAAAATCATTATGATATACTAACTTAATAGGAAAAAATTAGATTTAAAGGTGGTGAGAGACTTGACTTTAAAACAAATAGGAGAGTTCTCTCTTATCGATTTAATAAAAGAAGATACTGTGCATAATAAAGATACAGTTATTGAAGGTATAGGTGACGATGCTGCTGTTGTTTCAACCACAGAAGGATATTTGCAACTTTTAACAACAGATATGCTTGTGGAAAATATACATTTCAATTTAAACTTTACTGATTTTTATAAATTAGGAAATAAAGCTATTGCAGTTAATTTAAGTGACATAGCTGCAATGGGTGGCGTGCCAAGACAAGCTTTAATATCTATGGCATTACCTAAAGATACTGAAATAAAAAACATCTTAGAATTATATAAAGGCATGAAAGATATTTGCAAGAAATTCAGTGTAAATATAGTTGGTGGAGATACTGTTTCGACATTTGGTCCAATAGTAATAAATGTGGCATTAGTTGGTGAAGTAAAAAAAGAAAACCTGGTAAAACGTTCAGGAGCTCAAGTTGGTGATTTGCTTTTAGTATCAGGGGCGTTAGGGAGTTCTGCCGCAGGACTTGAAATTTTGCAAAATGATCTTAAAGATAAATTTGATTTTGCTAAAGAATTAATTAAAAAACATTTAGTACCTAATCCTAGGGTTGAACTTGGACAACTACTGGGAAAAAATAAAGCTACAAGTATAGATGATATAAGTGATGGACTGGCAAGTGAATGTAATGAAATTGCCTCTGCCAGTCAGGTTGGCATAAGAATTTATAAAGAAAAAATACCGGTTTCTAAAGAAGTGCATGCAGTTGCTGAATATTTAAATAAATCTTATGTTGATTATGCTCTTTACGGCGGCGAAGATTTTGAACTTTTGTTTACAATGAATCCTAGAGATTTGGAGAATTTTTCAAAGAAAAATATTGCAGATATTTTTGTAATAGGTGAAATAGTAAATGTTAAAGAAGGCGTTACCATAGTTGATTTTGATGGTCAAAGCACCATTCTTGAAGCTAAAGGATATAATCATTTCAGATGAAGTTTATGAGGTTTTTTAATGGCTATTGAAAAATTAACTAATAAATATGAAGATACATATAGATATGCGTATAATGTTGCTAAATATTTAAAAAAGAGTGATATTATCTTTTTGACAGGTGATTTAGGAGCAGGAAAAACTTTATTTACTCAAGGGCTTTGTAAAGGACTTGGAGTAAAAGAGGAAATTACTAGTCCAACTTTTAATTTGCTTAATATATATCAAAATACTGAGCAAGATTTAACAGTATATCATTTTGATTTATATCGTTTAGATAAAGAAGAAGAATTAGAAGATATAGGATTTAATGAATATGTTTATTCTGATGGTATTTCTATAATAGAATGGGCAGATAAATTTCCAGAGTATCTACCTGATGAATATCTTTTAATTGAAATAAAGAAAACAGGTGAAAATGATAGAATTATAAAGCTGTCATTTTGTGGTGATAGATATAAAGAATTAGGCAAGGAGATTGATTTTTGATGCCTACTTTAGCAATAGATACTTCTACTTTGGTTTCTAGTGTTGCTGTTGCAACAGAATTTGATGTTTTGGCAGAAATCAATGTAAAAGTAAAAAAGACTCATTCAGAGCGTTTAATGGCTCATATAAAAGAAGTTATTGAAAAATCTGAAATACCTAAAGAAAAGATCAGTAAAATTGCTGTAAGTGGAGGACCAGGTTCTTTTACAGGATTAAGGATAGGACTAGCTACTGCTAAAGCTTTAGCATATGCACTTAATATTCCTATAATAAAGGTTCCTACTTTAAAAGCAATGGCTTTTTCTTGTCCTATAGAAGGTTCTTATCTTGTACCAATGCTTGATGCTCAAAAGGGCAATGTTTATCAAGCTATTTATAAATGGGATGGATTTAGTCTAAGAGAAATTTCACCAGAGACTGTAGTAGATTTTAAAGAGGCTTATGAAAAATTAAAGAAATTAGATATGCCATATATTATCTTAGGTGAAGCAGCACATATGTATGCGGCAGAAATAGAAAAACCTTTGCTTGGACATATAACAATGCCAAGAGCAGCAAGTGTAGCTATTTTAGGAGCAAGAATGTTCAAAGAAGGTATTGTGGACGATGTTTTCACTTTAGAACCTTTCTATATCAGACGTTCTGAGGCTGAGGTTTTATTTGAAAAGCGTGCTTTGAAGGGGAATGACTGCTTTGAAAGTTCGTGAAATAAGAATAGAAGATATTGAAGATATTTTAGAAATAGAAAATGCCTGTTTTGAGACTCCGTGGCACCGAGAAACTTTTGAAGAAGAAATTTTAAGAAATGAACTAGCTTATTATTTAGTGTTAGTAGATGAAGAGAATTCTTCTAAAGTTGTCGGTTATGCTGGCATGTGGAAGGTTTTTGATGAGGCTCATATTACTAATATTGCTCTTTTGCCTTTATATCAAGGGAAAAAGTTTGGACATAGACTTCTAAATGAACTTATTGAGTTTTCGAAGAAAATAGGAGTTTATAGTATGACTTTAGAGGTAAGACCTTCAAATACTATAGCTAGAAGTTTATATGAAAAGTTTGAATTTAAATCAGAGGGATTAAGAAAAGGCTATTATACAGACACAAATGAAGATGCTCTCATAATGTGGCGGAGAATATTATAAAACTTTGATACAAAAATTAAGACTGCTAAATGCAGTCTTAAGGCATGATATTTGTTAATAAAAAGGTTGAAGTTATATGGTAAATAAAGATGTTTATAAAGAAAAATTAATACTTGCAATAGAGACAAGCTGTGATGAAACATCTGCTTCTGTAGTAAAAGACGGCAGAGAAGTTTTATCAAATGTTATTTCATCTCAAATTGAGTTTTATCAAAATTTTGGTGGGGTAGTGCCAGAAATAGCATCTCGAAAGCATCTGGAAAATGTTATTGGTGTTATTGATGCAGCTGTAAAAGAAGCAGGAATAACAATAAAAGATTTAGATGCAATAGGAGTAACATATGGTCCTGGTTTAGTAGGAGCTTTGCTTGTAGGTGTAAGTGCAGCAAAGGCACTTTCTTTTGCTTTGGATATACCTCTTATTAAAGTGAACCATTTGGAAGGACATATTTTTGCCAATTTCTTAGAGCATAAAAACTTAGAACCTCCTTTTATTGCTTTAATAGTTTCAGGAGGGCATACCATTTTGGTGCATGTTAGAGATTATAATGATTTTGAAGTATTAGGTCAGACCAGAGATGATGCTGCCGGAGAAGCTTTTGATAAAGTTGCAAGAGTATTAGGTTTCCCATATCCAGGCGGTCCATATATAGAAAAAACAGCTCAAAAAGGCAATGAAAATGCAATAGATTTTCCTAAAGCTTTCACTAATTCTAAAAGTGAAGAGTTTTTTGAATTTAGTTTTAGTGGTTTAAAGTCTGCTGTTTTAAATTATATAAATAGTGCCAAACAAAAAGGTGAGGAAATAAACGTTGAAGATTTAGCTGCAAGTTTTCAAAAAGCAGTTGTTGATGTTTTAATTTTAAAAACTGTTGCTGCTGCCCAAAAATATAAAGTTAAAAATGTTGTTTTAGCTGGAGGCGTTGCTGCCAATAAATCATTGAGATTAAACCTGGAAAAAGAACTAGCTGAAATTAATGTTGCTTTATATTATCCGTCTAATATTTTATGTACTGATAATGCTGCTATGATTGGTTCCAGAGCCTTTTATAAATATAAAGAAGGTGTTTTTGAAGATAGCACTTTAAATC
The DNA here is from genome assembly GCA_030266395.1 of Selenomonadales bacterium OttesenSCG-928-I06. Lineage (GTDB taxonomy): Bacteria > Bacillota > Negativicutes > Sporomusales > Sporomusaceae > JAJDHX01. Next base: position 6,187 of record JAJDHX010000003.1, read on the forward strand.
TTAATGCGATTCCGTCTCTTAATTTAGAAGAAAAATAGATATAGTTGGACATAACTTTTAGCGGTAAAAATAAAATCAAATTTCACTTATAGTCAAAGGATTTTTGTCTTAAATAAAAAAAATAAAAAAATATCCTAAAATACTCTTGATTTTTTCCCAAAAATTATATATTATTATAATGTGATTAGCACTCAGTTAAGTTGAGTGCTAACAAATTTATAAATTAAATAAAAAATTAATATAATCAAATAGGAGGTAAGTATTATGATTAGGCCTTTAGGCGACAGAGTAGTTTTAGAAACAATTGCTAAAGAAGAAGTAACTGCAAGTGGTATATTTATACCTGATACAGCTGCTAAAGAAAAACCACAAGAAGGTAAAGTTGTGGCAGTAGGTGCTGGAAGAGTTTTAGAAAGTGGTCAACGTATTCCTTTAGAAGTTGAAGTTGGCGACAGAGTATTTTTCTCTAAATATGCTGGTAATGAAATAAAAGTTGACGACAAAGAATATCTTATCATCAATGAAAGAGATATTTTAGCTATATTCTAAGAATTTTAAAAATGAAAGGTAGGTTTTACATAAATGGCTAAGCAAATTATATTTGACGAAGAAGCAAGAAGAGCGTTAGAAAGAGGCGTTAATGCTCTTGCTAATGCTGTTAAAGTTACTATAGGTCCTAAAGGCAGAAACGTAGTTATTGATAGAAAATTTGGTGCTCCTACAATTACAAATGATGGTGTTACAATTGCTAGAGACATTGATCTTGAAGATCCGTTTGAAAATATGGGTGCTCAATTAGTAAAAGAAGTTGCTATCAAAACTAATGACGTAGCAGGTGATGGTACTACTACAGCAACAATCCTTGCTCAAGCTATGGTTAGAGAAGGCATGAAAAACGTAGCTGCTGGTGCAAATCCTATGATCATTAGAAAAGGTATCCAAAATGCTGTTGACGTTCTTGTAGAAGAAGTTAAAAAATGTGCACAAAAAGTTGAAACTAAAGATGCTATTGCTCAAGTTGCTTCTATTTCAGCAGATGACATTGAAATCGGTAACCTTATTGCAGAAGCTATGGACAGAGTTGGTAATGACGGTGTTATTACTGTTGAAGAATCCAAAACAATGGGAACTGATCTTGATGTAGTTGAAGGTATGCAATTCGATCGTGGTTATATTTCACCATATATGGTTACAGATACTGAAAAAATGGAAGCTATTTTAGATAATCCATATATCTTACTTACTGATAAAAAAATAAGCTCAATAGCTGAGTTATTACCAATTTTAGAACAAGTAGTACAACAAGGTAAAGGTTTATTCATTATTGCTGAAGATGTAGATGGAGAAGCTTTAGCTACTTTAGTAGTTAATAAACTTCGTGGTACATTCAAAGCTGTTGCAATAAAATCTCCTGGCTTTGGTGATCGCAGAAAAGCTATGATGCAAGATATTGCAATTCTTACTGGTGGTACAGTTATCACAGAAGAAATTGGCAGAAAATTAGATTCAGTTACTCTTGAAGATCTTGGTACTGCACGTCAAATTATAGTATCTAAAGAATTTACTACAATTGTTGAAGGTGGCGGAAATCCAGAAGATATTAAAGACCGTGTAAAAGAAATTAACCTTCATATTGCAGAAGCTACTTCAGATTTTGATAAAGAAAAACTTCAAGAGCGTTTAGCTAAACTTGCTGGTGGCGTAGCTGTTATTCAAGTTGGTGCTGCTACAGAAGTAGAACTAAAAGAGAAAAAACATCGTATAGAAGATGCTTTAAATGCAACTCGTGCTGCAGTTGAAGAAGGCATTGTATCTGGTGGTGGTTCTACATTTATCCATGTACAAAGTGCACTTGATAAAGTAAAAGCTGAAGGCGATGAAAAAACTGGTGTAGAAATCGTTAGACGTGCAATAGAAGAGCCAATCAGACAAATCGCTAATAATGCTGGTCTTGAAGGTTCAATAGTTGTAGAACAAGTTAAAAAAGCAGGTAAAGGTATTGGTTTTAATGCTCTTACTGAAGAATATATAGATATGATTAAAGCTGGTATAGTTGATCCTGCAAAAGTAACTCGCTCTGCTCTTCAAAACGCTGCTAGTATAGCATCAATGGTTCTTACAACAGAAACATTAATTACAGATATCCCTGGTAAAGAAGACGGTCCTGGTATGCCTCCAGGAATGGGTGGCATGGGCGGTATGGGCGGCATGATGTAAAGACAACTAAAACCCAGCTAAATAGCTAGGTTCTAGTTCTTGAAAAACGGTGCTGACCACATAAATTAATAAAAAGACCTCTCATTAGCTTACTAAACTTTTGAGAGGTTTCTTTATTTAAAACTTAAATTAGAAATCAATAATAAATAATATTAGATGTTTTTTTATTTATTGTTTTAATAATGTAATTATTGAAATAATAAAAATAGTTGCTATTAAAGATTTTGAGTGTCAGGTAAGCGACAGAACTTCAACCTGCTTTATAAATACCCTGGTACTGATTTTAGCAAGGTTAGAAAATTATGTTTTTCCTGTGTTAAGGAATACAAAAGATAGACAACACAGCCAATTCAAGCTAAAATCATAATATACGCTTTTATATTTCTGTATTATAAAAAAATGGAGGTGTTCGATGTTTGTTCATGAGTTGATCTATCAATCACAAGGCGACAACACGGCTTTCTGTGGCGAACAAGTTGTGACATACAAGGAGTTGCAAGATCAAGTTGAAAATTATCGGCGGTTTTTCTATCGTATTGGTATTCGTCCTGATGAGAATGTGGGTCTTTTCTCCCGCAACTCTGTTGAATTCGTGTACTCTTATATGGCGATTGTCAGTTTAGGAGCTGTTGTAGTACCGTTTAATTTTCAGCTTACTGTTCGCGAAATAGCCTATATTATCAAAGATGCCTGCATATCTCATCTGGTTACAGCAGAGAGGATGGATTTGACGGCAGACCTTGCATATTACGGCTATGACAGAGATATTAGCCAGTATGTTATTTCCGAGTTCAAACAGCAATTAGCCCAGGAAACCGCCACTGACATACCTGTGACAAACACCGATTTTACAATTGACCATCCATGCGTAATTATTTATACTTCCGGAACAACAGGAAATCCTAAAGGTGCTATCTTAACCCACAACAATCTGGTCAGTGACGCCATAGCCTACCGAAAAGTGTGGCCTGTAACTTCTGCTGATAATGTGTTGTGTGTCCTGCCTATGTACCACTGCTTTGCTTGGACATGTGCCGTTGTAAATGCACTTCTCTGCGGAGCATCGATAACCATATTGGATGCTTTCTCTCCTAAGGAAACCATCGCTACAATTAAAGAATACGGCGTTACTGTTATGTATGGCGTTCCGCCTATGTACAATTTTTTAGCAAGAGTAGGTGCAATTGAAGATTTGAAAGGGGTTCGCCTTTTTGTATCTGGAGGAGCTGCTCTGCCCGAAAAAATTGCTCATAAATTTTTCGAGAGATACGGCATGCCTATTATTGAGGGCTATGGACTTTCTGAAGCATCACCTATCGCAACCATAAATCCCCCGCATAAAACGAAATATTGCTCAATAGGCAAAGCTTTGCCAGGTTTAGAAGTCAAAATTGTTGATGAAAACGGCAAAAATCTGCCGTCAAGTATAGTCGGCGAACTGGTGATTAAAGGTCCTACTGTCATGCAGGGCTATTACAATCTGCCAGAAGAAACTGCCCAGGCATTGCGGGACGGATGGCTCTATACAGGTGATATGGCATATCAGGACCCGGAAGGATATTTCTATATTGTAGATCGTCTCAAGGATATGATCATCTCCAGCGGAGAAAATATCTATCCCCGTGAAATAGAGGAATTACTTTATGCGTATCCAGGAGTTACCGAAGTGGCCGTTATTGGGGTGTCTGATGAACTGCGTGGTCAGGCGGTTTACGCTTATCTCGTAGTTGATGAAAATCATTTTTTTGATAAAAAGGATGCAAGGGAATATCTGCAAAACAAGCTGGCAGCTTATAAGATGCCTCGTGATTTTGTTCTGGTGGATGCTTTGCCTAAGAACAAGACCGGCAAAATCTTAAAGCGAGTTCTGCGCGAACAGGCAGAGGCCATGATTTAATAGAATCTAGTCTGTTAGATATCTTAATAGGACTGATCACATAAATTAATAAAAAACCTCTCATTAGTTTACTAAACTTTTGAGAGGTTTCTTCATCATAAAGGGAAAGTAGATATTAGAAAAGTATCTCAAACAACAGCTTTGAGATTATTTATTTAACATCTCTTTTTTTTCTTTGCTCATGTCTGCATTATAGACATAGTTCCATTCTTCTATGATTTCTTCTGGCAAATCTATACGCATTTCAGTGCCATCACTAAGTGGCAGCAATACGCTTATTTTTTCAGCTGTTCCAAAGGTAGCATTGTTTTTTGAGTTTAGGTAGTGCCTTATTTGATGAGAAGCTAAATCAGTATCTTTTTTAGGAATAACAAAAGTTTCGGTTAAGTTATTTTTGGTTATTTCAAATTTAGGTGGGTTTTGTAAACTAAAAACTATCAATGGATTAAAGTTTTTATGAGAAACGTAATCAGTTGTACGTGTATATATGGATATATAAGCATGCTTAACAGAAAAAGATTTTATAAGTGCACCAGGCGATTTCGCAAATTCAATGAAAACAATATAGCTAGCATCGTTTTTTTTCTCAATTACTTGTCCATGTTGGGAATAAATGATTATATTTTTTGATGCAACCATTTTAAAAATCTCCGCAGAGGCAGGCATAGCAAAAACAAATAGGAAAATTAATAGCAATACAATTTTTTTCATTCAAACTCCTCCTAAATTTCATTAAATAGAAAATATATCATTAACCGTTTCTAAAATTATAATTTATATTTCTATATTTTAAAAAATAAGTCCTTTATTTTACATTTTTTATAAAACCACAAATTGCTTTTTGATTATTTTATTCACCTGAAAGAGTAAACCAAAAAATCCAAAATAAAAAACCACCCGAAGGTGGTAAAAATCATCTATTTACTGGTTGGCTTGCTTTGCGAATCGCGTTTAATGACAACTTCATAATCTTATCAAACTGACGCTGGGTTATTCCATAGGGGCGAACTATTTTTTTTACTTCTTCTCTAAATTTTTGTTCATCAAAATCAATAATCAAATTATCACCACCTCATATTCTAACTAATTAATTATATGAATTATGTCAATAAGAGGTGAATAAATAAAGCTATGTATAATTTTAACAACTGTAAAAAGTTTTTATTTTTGCTGATTTACTTAAACTAATTCTTAAGATATAATAATTGTAAACCTTTTAACCACAGAAGGTTTACAATTATCTAAGGAGAGTTTATTGATGTTATACAGTATCAGAATGAGGGCAGCGCAGGGGGCTTCGCATGAAGAAGGCGGCAGACATATTTCAGGCGTGGAGCGTTTGGTTAAGAAAGATGATATATCTAGATTAGTTCAAGATGCTTTAGATAGAGCGTTTTTACATAGCCGTGGCAGAGCTGACTTTATTAATATAAATGTTGAATATATTGATGAAAGTGAAATTAAGAGAGTGCCGTTATTACCAATTACCACTATTGAAGTTGTTGATGTACAAGACGGACACAAAGCCGCTAAAAATATTTTGATGTCAGCCGGAGTTGCATTAAAGGCAATTGATTCTGGATTTGAACTTTTACTAAACTTAAAAGATAGTATGCGTGGGGCAGTTATAATTTGTAGTGAGAGTGGTAAGAGATTAGATAATACTCATGAAAGAGGTATAAGAGTTTCCAGAATGGATGTTGATGATGATCAAAGCTTTACTGATTTATTAGCAAAACAGAAATTAACTGGTTCGCATATAAGAGAAGCAGTAGTTTTGGCCAGTAAAGTTGTTTCAGCTAAAGATGTTGTTGCAGAACTTTGTTGGTCAGATGATCCAGAATATACAGCAGGGTATGTAGCTTCAAAAAACGGATATATCAGATTTCCTCATCTTAAACCATATGGCAATTCTATAGGTGGCAGAATTTTTTTTGTCAAACCAGCTTCAAATATTAGTGAACTTATTGATTATTTGGAAAAGAAACCTGTGCTAATAAATACACCTGAGAGGGTCTAGAATGAAATTTTTAGAAGATTTTTTAGAACAGCAAAAACGAAAAAACCTATATCGCAAAACAATAACTTATGAACCTATAGATGCAACCCATGTTAAAATTGACGGGAAGATTTATCTAAATTTGGCTTCGAATAATTATTTAGGGCTTACGAATCATCCTGATGTAAAGCAGGCAGCTATTAATGCAATTTCTAAATATGGTACTGGTTCAGGAGCTGCCAGATTAATTACAGGAACACATCCATATTATTTATCTTTAGAACAAGAAATAGCAGACTTTAAAAGTGCAGAAGCTGCTATTGTTTTTAATACAGGTTATATGGCTAATGTAGGTACAATTAGTGCTCTTATGGACAAAAACGATGTGATTTTTAGTGATGAACTCAATCACGCAAGCATAATTGATGGTTGTCGTTTATCGAAGGCTAAATGCGTTGTATTTCGTCATTCAGATATGGAACATCTGGAAGAATGTCTTAGCGAAAATACTTGTAGTGGTAAGAGACTAATTGTTGTTGATGGCGTTTTCAGTATGCGAGGAGATATCGCACAATTACCTGATATAGTTAAACTGGCAAAGAAATATAACGTATTAGTTATGGTAGATGATGCTCATGCTACTGGAGTACTTGGCAAGGGGCGTGGCACAGCTGCTCATTTTGGTTTAGAAGGGCAAATAGAAATTCAAATGGGAACTTTGAGTAAAGCACTGGCTTCTGAAGGTGGTTATGTTGCAGGAAGTAAAGACCTTATATCCTATTTTATAAATAAAGCTAGAAGTTTTATCTATTCTACTGCTTTATCTCCCACTACTGTTGCTGCTGCTTTAGAATCTTTAAAAATCATTAAAAGTGATTCTAATTTTGTGAGTGTACTGAATAAGAATAGTGTATATATGAGAAATAAGTTAAGAGAAACAGGTTTGAATATTCCTCAAGGAATAACTCCTATTATTCCAATAGTTATTGCAAAGGAAAAAGAAGTTTTAAAAGTAGCTGAAAATTTAAGAGAAGCAGGGCTGATTATTACTGCGATTCGTCCGCCTACAGTACCAGAAAATGAAAGTTGTTTACGAATTACCGTTTCAGCAGCTCATGATATAAATGATCTGAATATAGCTTCTAAAAAAATTGCTTTATCAATGAAAAAAATATAAATTAATAAAAAAAAGAAGAATTATATTCTTTCTTTTTTTATATTTATGCATGAAATAAATTTCTTGAAAGAAAAATAAAATCAAATTCATATGTGTTTTTAAATCCTAAATTTTCAGTAAATTTTATATATAAAATAGGGTAATTGCAAATAAATATCATAAATTTTCTGACAATACAAAGGTTTTATAAAAATGTATATAAAAAAGGCTTGTTTAGGCAAAATTTTTCTTTGAAAAATAAAAAGTTCTGTTATAATAGAATAATAGTAATTGATTTAAATGCATAAATTTCAAATTAATATTCATTAATAAGAAAGTTGTTAAAAATTTAATTACAGGAAATATTTTAACAGCACAAAAAGGAATTTTTATAGTATAATTATTCAAGTAGTATTTTTAGACAAGAAAAGTTATAGTTTTACATTAAGTAAAACATTAAATAAAAAGTAAAGGTGATTTGGTAATGTTATTACAAGATGGTTTAATAATAATGGTAACAGGTATGGGCATGGTGTTCATATTTCTGACACTTCTTTATTTATGTGTTTTAGGTGTTGGGAAGCTTTTTGTTTATATGGAAAACAGACAATTAGCAATTGCTCAAGCTACTGCAGGTAATCTGGAAAGTGATTCTGAAGTTGCTTTAGCAATTACAATAGCTGCAAAAGAAAATTCTAACCAAGAAACATTTAAAGGCTAATTAAATTTGTATATAGAAGGTATATATCATGAGTAAAAAATTTATTGATGTTATGGATACATCTTTTAGAGATGGTATGCAATCTTCTTATGGAGCAAGAGTTCTATTAGAGGATTATTTGCCTGCAATTGAATCTGCTGTTCATGCAGGTATAACACACTTTGAAGTTGGCGGCGGAGCTCTTTTTCAATCACCGTTGTTTTATTGTAATCAAAATCCTTTTGATATAATGGACAAAATTAGAGCTACAGTAGGGCCTACAGTAAATCTGCAAACTCTTGCCAGAGGTGTAAATGTTGTAGGACTTCAGTCACAGCCAAGAGATATTATTGATTTACATGCAAAGTTGTTTAAAAAGCATGGAATGACTACAATTAGAAATTTTGATGCTTTAAATGATGTTGATAATCTAGTTGATTCTGGTTTTTCAATTCATAATAACGGACTTCAACATGAAGTAACAATAACAATGATGGAACTACCTCCAGGCTGTGAAGGTGCCCATGATGTTCCTTTTTATGAAAGAGTTTTAAGGAATATTTTAGAGGCGGACATTCCGTTTGTTTCTCTTGCATTTAAAGATGCTTCAGGAACATCAAATCCTAGAAAAGTATATGAAACTATCAGAATGGCTCGTAAAATTCTAGGCAACAAAGCTAATATAAGATTCCATTCTCATGACACGGCAGGTACTGCTATGTCTACTTACTTTGCTGCTTTAGAGGGCGGGGCTAATGGAATAGACCTTGCTATGCAACCTGTTTCTGGTGGTACTGGACAGCCCGATATTATTTCAATGTGGCATGCACTTAAAGGCACAAAATATGACCTTGGTGTTAATATAGAAAGAATCGTAGAAACAGAGGAAATATTTAAAGAGTGTATGAAAGATTATTTCTTACCTCCTGAAGCACTTGCGATAAATCCTTTGATAGTGTTTTCGCCGATGCCTGGTGGTGCACTAACAGCAAATACTCAAATGATGCGTGATAATGGTACTTTAGATAAATTGCCTGATGTTATTGCAGCTATGAGAGATGCAGTAGAAAAAGGTGGTTTTGGAACATCTGTAACACCTGTTTCTCAGTTCTATATTCAACAGGCATTTATAAATGTGTTTTCAGCAACTCCTTGGGAAAAAATCAATGAAGACTATGGTAAAATGGTTCTTGGTTATTATGGTAAGACACCAAGTCCTCCTGATCCAAGAATTGTGAAACTGGCTTCTGAGCAACTAGGTCTTAAACCAACCAGTGAAAAAGTTGTTGATATTAATGAAAGAGATACAAGCAAAGGTGTTGAAGTAGCTAAAGAGCTTCTTAAAGAAGCTAAGCTTGAACAAACAGAAGAAAATATCTTTATTGCAGCAACTTGTGGTGCTAAAGGTATTAAATTCTTAAAAGGTGAAGGCGAACTTGGCATTAGAAAAAACACTTCTAAATCTCAAGAAGAAACTTCAACTGTTGTTAAAAATGATACAGGTATTTACACAGTAAATCTTAATGGCAAAAAATATGCTGTGGAATTTGTAAATGATAAAGCTATTGTTAATGGAAAAACATATGATTTTAATATACAAGCTGGCAGTGAAGGTAGTTTTAAAGAAGATGTTGGTACAAGTGCAAGTACTGAAGAAGTTAAAATTTCAGCTGCAATACCAGGTTTAGTTTTGCAGGTTCTTAAAAAACCTGGTGATATCGTTGCCGAAAATGAAACAATGTTTATTGTTGAGGCAATGAAAATGGAAACAGAACTTAAATCACCTAAAAAGGGAACTGTACTAGAGGTAAAAGTATCTCAAAATGATAAAGTAAGTACAGGTCAGCTTTTAGCAGTTATAAAATAGATTAATTTAGTGGGGAGTATGGAGAGTATATGGATTTTACGACAGGAATAGAATCGTTAAATAGATCAACAGGTTATATGAATTTTATAAAACCGGCACTTGAAGATCCTAATGCAGGTTTTATTGCTCAGTTTTTACATCAATATGGCACATTAATAATGTTTGTAGTGTGTCTTGTTCTTATATATCTTGCAATTAAGAAAGAATATGAGCCACTGCTTCTTTTGCCAATAGGCTTTGGTGGAATTTTAGCAAATATTCCAATTGCTGATATTGGTGTAACAGGTTTTTTAAAAGTTATATATGATGCAGGTATTGGTACAGGACTTTTTCCTCTTTTAATTTTTATTGGAATTGGGGCAATGACAGATTTTGGACCTCTTATTGCAAATCCCAGAACCGCAATTTTAGGTGGTGCTGCTCAATTTGGGATATTTGCAGCATTGATTGGTGCTGTTATTATAAGTGACTTTATTCCAGGTATTACATTTACTTTAAAAGAAGCTGCTTCTATAGGTATTATAGGCGGAGCAGACGGACCGACTTCTATATTTGTAACTTCTAAGCTGGCACCGCATCTTTTAGGGGCGATTGCAGTTGCAGCTTATTCATATATGGCACTTGTACCTATCATTCAGCCACCAATTATGAAACTTCTTACAACAAAAGAAGAACGCAAAATTGAAATGAAGCAAATGCGTGAAGTATCACAACGCGAAAAAATAGTATTTCCTTTAGTTGTACTTGGACTTTGTATAATTTTCTTACCAGACGCTACTCCACTTATTGGTTGCTTGACTTTTGGTAACCTTTGTAAAGAATCTGGAGTTGTTGAAAGACTTTCTGATACAATGCAAAATGAACTTATTAATATAGTTACAATTATGCTTGGTTTAACAGTAGGTTCCAAATTACAAGCTGATTTATTCCTTACAGTTCAAACATTAGGGATTCTCTTATTAGGTCTTTTTGCTTTCTGTATAGGTACAGCTGGTGGGGTAATTATGGCAAAGATTATGAACTTGTTTACTAAAGATAAAGTTAACCCGCTTATTGGGGCGGCAGGTGTTTCGGCAGTTCCAATGGCAGCGCGTGTTGTTAATAAAGTTGGTTTAGAGTCAAATCCATATAACTTCTTACTTATGCATGCTATGGGACCAAATGTATCAGGTGTAATTGGTTCTGCAGTTGCGGCAGGTGTCTTATTAGCACTTTTAATGTAATTAAACAATAATATAAAAAGAGAACCATCTATTGATGGTTCTTTTTATGTTTAAGATCTTTCAGTTTTTCTGAAATTTCTTTTTCGTAGCCATTATTAGAAGGCTTATAGTAAGTTGCCTCTTTTATTTTATCAGGCAAATATTGCTGTATTACATGATTTCCGGGATAATCATGAGGATATAAATATTTAGCATTAGTATTAAATAATTTTGCTGTTTTCTCATTTAAATTACGCAGATGAAAAGGTACTTCACCGCAATCAATTGTTTTTAAATCATTTAAGGCAGATTTTATAGCCAGGTAAGAAGAATTGCTTTTAGGTGCAGATGCTAAATATGTAGCAGCTTGTGAAAGTATAATTTTTGCTTCAGGCATGCCTACATGTTTAACAGCACTGGCTGCTGCATTTGTCAGAATTAAAGCATTTGGGTCTGCATTTCCAACATCTTCAGAAGAAAAAATAAGCATTCTTCTAGCAATAAAATTAATGTCTTCTCCAGATTCAAGCATCCTGGCTAAGTAATGGACTGCAGCATCAGGGTCTGAACCTCTCATGCTTTTAATAAAAGCAGAGATTACATTATAATGATTATCGCCTTTTTTGTCATATTTGAAGATCTTTTCTTCTGATATATTTTTAATGTTATCTAAAGACAGTTTATTATCTTCAAGATTTAAAAACGAAGATTGTTCCAAAATATTTAAAGCACTTCTAACATCACCAGCTGCAACTGTAGCTATTGCTTCTAAAACTTCTTCAGAAGCTGTTATAGTTTTTCCTGTTAATTTAGGAACTTCTGTGTTTAAGGCTTTTTTGAGTATTTTTACTATATCACTTGTTTTTAGAGAATCAAGAGTTAGAATCTTTATTCTTGAGAGGAGAGGGGTGTTCATCTCAAAATAAGGATTTTCTGTTGTTGCACCAATGAGAATAATTGTGCCATTTTCTACAAACGGCAGTAGAAAATCTTGTTGAGATTTATTATATCTGTGTATTTCATCAATAAATAAAATTGTTCTTATTCTATACATTGAAAAGCGTTTTTTAGCTTCTTCAACTACTTTTTTCAAATCATTAACTCCGCTAGAAACAGCATTTAAAGCACAGAAATGCATTTTAGTTGATCGTTTTATGATTTCGGCAAGTGTTGTTTTGCCAGAACCTGGCGGTCCAAAAAACAACAATGAAATAATATTGTCTGACTCTAACATTTTTCTAAAAAAGCTTTCATTTTTAGTTATATGTTCTTGGCCAACAAGTTCGTCTATATGTTTAGGACGCATTAATACTGCCAAAGGTTCAATTGGCTTAGAGATATCTGCGTCATTTATCTTGATATTTTCATCATCAGAAAACAAACTCATATTTACCTCCGCTAATTATGTACAAGATGAATCTGTTTATTATTATATCATAAATTAAAAAAATCTCCTTATTTAAGGAGATTTTTATTATTATTCTAATCTGCGGATTTCTTTTCTTAATCGTTTAATGATTCTCTTTTCTAAACGAGAGATGTAGGACTGTGATATGCCAAGCATATCTGCAACTTCTTTTTGTGTGAGTTCTTCTTGGTCGTTTTTTAGACCAAATCTTAATTCCATGATAGTTCTTTCGCGGCTTGAAAGTTTATTCATGGCAGTATAAAGAAGTGTTTTATCTACTTCTTCTTCAACTGATTTATAGATGATGTCATTTTCTGTGCCTAAAACATCTGATAATAAAAGTTCATTTCCGTCCCAGTCTATATTAAGAGGTTCATCAAACGATACTTCCGCTCTTGTTTTATTCATTCTTCTCAAATACATTAAAATTTCGTTTTCAATACATCTGGAAGCATATGTAGCTAGTTTTATTTTCTTTTCTGGATCAAAGGTATTAACTGCTTTAATAAGTCCTATAGTGCCAATACTGACTAGGTCTTCTACCACAATTCCGGTATTTTCAAATCTGCGTGCTATATAAACAACAAGTCGCAAATTTCTTTCTATAAATATATTTTTAACAGAAGCGTCTCCTGTTTGCAGTCTATCTAATAAAAATCCTTCTTCTTCTCTGGATAGGGGAGGCGGTAAAATTTCTGCGCTGCCAACGTAAAATATTCTATAAGGACTTAAAAATCCCAAAGTTCTAAAAACATCTATTATTTTAAGCTTGATATAAAATTTTACTACTGACAATCTAAAACGCATTTTATTGTCTCCTTTTTCACATTTATATTATTAAATAAGAGGGGATGCAAAAGTGCATCATAGCCATCATTTTCATTAGAAATAGCTGTAGTTATACCAACTACTATGTTTTCAGAAGTTATTTTACTTTCATTAGTGATTATAATTATTTCGTCTGCTCTAAATCCGAGGAGAGTGTCTTGTTGCTTATTTAGCGAGTTTTCTTGTGATGATATTGTTTTATAGGGAATAATTTCTAGCTTTTTTAAGAAATCATCATCTTTAAGTTCTATTATATTTTCCAGCCATTTAGTATGGTAGTTATTATTTAGAAAGTTTTGTGTTTCATCTGATAGCAACTCCAGTATTTTTTTTAGATTTATTAGTATAACAGGCTTATTGTTTGTAATTGAATGCAGGCTGTTGCCAGTGTCTAATAAGCCGCAGGCTTTAATGATTTTGTTATTAAATTTTAAATAGAATATATATGAATTATTGCGAGTATTTATATTTTTAAGGATATGTTTGTCTGTTAGATAAATTAAGATAAAGATTAAGAAAGTACCTATACATAGGTGAATAAAATTGCAAGAGGCTAGTATTGATGTTATTTCCATAAGATTGGAATTAGTTAAATAAATTAGAAAGAAAACCGTTCCTGCGGTTGCAAAAGAAACTATAAAGAAGAGAGAAAAGAGGATAAGAAAAGAACGAAGATTTTGAATTTTAAAAGCTAACAATACAATGAATATTGAGAATAATATTTTAAAAGGTATGGTGTAAAGGATAGAGAGGTTAGTATTGAATTCCAAGAGAGAATAAATACTTCCGATAAATGCAGCTAAAATTATGCGAGAAAAAGAGTAGGATTTTTTTGCTGTAAATCCTGTTAAAACAAGGATAAAAGTATTCATTATTAAGTTAATAAGAATTATTATATCGCCATAAATATGCATACAATGTCACCAGTTTTATGTATGATTTAAACATGGGAAAATTTAATTTTAAGGTGTATATCAATACTTATTGCAGAGTGGATGTTTTATAACTATACTTTAAAATGTTTATGTAGAATATCCTCGAAATATGATAAATATCATTAAAAAAATAAAACAATTTTTCTTAAGCCAAATTTTTAATAAAGTTAATATTAAATTTTAAATATTATTGTTTATTTCAGATGATCAGTTAAATAAAAGTATAACAAAATAATTTTTAAAAATATGTAACTTCATGCTGTAAAATTTTAGAATAAAAAACAGAACCTTGATTATTAAAATCAAGGTTCTGTTGATATTTATTAATTTGTTTAATTTAAGTATTAGGAGCGATTGCGCATCCAAGATGGAATATCTAAATCAGCACCTTTAAATGAACCAACATTTGGTACTTGTGTATTTTGAGAGCTATTTTGACTAGCTTGAGCTTTTACACTTGGTCTAGGTTCAAAACCTGTAGCAATAACTGTTACTCTAACTTCATCTTTTAAGTCTTCATTAATAGCAGAACCAAAAATTATTGTAGCTTCAGGATCAACAGCTTGTGCAATAATGTCAGCTGCACCATTAACTTCAAATAGGGTAGTGTCAGGACCGCCTGTGAAGTTTAAGAGTACGCCTTTAGCACCATCAATGGACATTTCAAGAAGAGGGCTCTTTATAGCAGCTTCTATAGCATCAATAGCTCTATTTTCTCCTGTGCCAATTCCAATACCCATGAGTGCTGAGCCAGCATCATGCATTATTGTTTTAACGTCAGCAAAGTCAAGATTAATAAGTGCTGGTACGGCAATGAGATCAGAGATGCCTTGTACACCTTGACGCAGAATGTCATCAACTATATTAAAAGCATCCATCATAGATGTCTTTTTATCTACAACATGTAAAAGTCTATCATTAGGTATTGTAATTAATGTATCTACTTTTTCTTTTAATTTTGCAATTCCTCTTTCTGCATGAAGTTGTCTTTTTCTGCCTTCAAAAGAGAAAGGTTTTGTAACAACACCAACAGTAAGAGCACCAATTTCTTTTGCACATTCAGCAACTATAGGAGCAGCACCAGTACCAGTACCTCCGCCCATACCAGCTGTTATAAAGATCATGTCAGCACCTTGGAGGGCTTTTATAATACTTTCTTTGCTTTCTTGAGCAGCTTCTTCGCCAATATCAGGGTTTGCGCCTGCACCTAAACCTTTGGTAAGTTTTTCTCCTATTTGGATTTTAGAAGGAGCTTGGGATGATTTAAGTATTTGAAAATCTGTATTTATAGTAATAAATTCTACGCCTTTTAAGCCCGAAATTATCATTCTGTTAACTGCATTATTTCCGCCACCGCCTACACCTACAACCTTAATAGATGCAAACTGTTCTAAGTCAATGTCGAATTCAAGCATGTTGATCCTCCTGTTTAAATATTTTTTTACTTATATTTTCTAAAAATCTAGAAAAATTTTGCGGAGACTTTTTATTATTACCGGCATCTTCGAAAGGAAACTTGTTTTTGGCAAGTTGAAAAATGCCGTAACAACAAGCATTTTGAGGAGAGTTGTATTCTTTAGATAGATCTTTTAGATCTATTTTTTTAATATCACATTCAAAGGCTTCTGCTAATAGCTCGTTTAAGCTGTTAGAATTAGCACAACCTCCAGCAAGTACTATATTAATTTTTTTATAAAGATTTTCATCATTATTATAAATATTTGTTATTACATAGTCATGAATTAATGCAATAATTTCTTCAGTTCTGCTTTGGATAATGTTATGAAGCAAGTCATAGTTGATTAGCTTGTCTTTTGTATTATCATTGTTACAATCCAGAATTATATTTTGACCATAAAGGTTTTTATCTAGTTTAGAATAATATCTGTTTATTGCTTCTGCATGGAAAAAATCCACATCAATACTAGTTTTAATATCATTAGTAATGTAAATTCCACCCAAAGGGATAGAATTTGTTGTTTTAATACAACCGTCAGAAATAAGTGCTATTTCTGTGCTGCCTGCGCCAACATCGATAAAAAGAAAATCTTGCTTTTGATCTTCCAAATTTAAAATTGCAGCTGTAGCTCCGGCGATGCTTTTTATAACTATGTTATCTATTTTTATTTTATTTTTCAGAAATCCTATTTTTAAGGTTTCTAAAATCTTCTTGTCTATACTTATAATATGAGTCAATACTTTCAAGCCATCTTGAGGACTGGAAATTACTTTTTGTGACAAGTTTTCAGCATGTGATATGTAAAGTACTTCTTGATCTTCTGGTATACATGAAAGTTTGGCTGCTTTGTAAGCTTTTTTAATATCTGCTTCAGTAATTTTATCTGGAGAAGATAGTGCTACTTCTCCTGTTGTAGTATTTCTTGTTAAAAATGAGCCATCTATACCCAGAAAAACCACACCATTATTTATTAATTCAGTTGTTAATGATGTGCAATCTAAAGCTTGTCTTATTGAATGACAAAGTGCATCAATATCTGTTAATTCTCCTTTGGAAAAGCCTTCCACGGGAGCAATGATATTGTCAGTTATGGTATAAGTATCATCTTCATATGTAAAACCTGAAAATATTTTAATTGATTCTGAACCTATATCAATAGATATAATGCATTTTTTTTTCATGGCTCTATTCTCTTTATAAAAATTTATGTCCAACAATGAATACATTAGACATTGATAGTGAATTTACCTTTTTTCTTGTTAAAAATAAATTATTTTTTTAGCAGGTGACGTCTTATTATTGCTAAGTTTTGGAATATGCGCAAACCAAAGGCTAAAACAGATACATAATATAGATCAATGCCTAATTTATAGCCAACATAAACAAGCCCTACTGCAAGTAGTGCATTTGTAAAAAAACCTGTTATAAATATTTCATTATCAAATTTATCTTCAAGCGCTGATCTGAGTCCACCAAATACAGAATCCAGACATGCTAAAAGAGCAACAGACATAAACTGAGAATATTGAGCAGGTAATGTAAGCGGAAAAGAACTTCCGATTAAAATTCCTACTAAAACTCCTATTACAGGTAAACTTAAACTTATGAAAATAGATTTTTTACTTTTTGCTGGCATTTTATTCACCTACTACTTCTTCTTTAATAGGTTTAGCATATTCATATTTCATTGATCCTTTATATTTAGGAATTTGTATAACATCTTGTTTTTTTATAGAAATTTGAATACCCCAAAATTGCAGTGTTTCTATTACACCGCCACGCATTTTAAGAGAGTTTTCCAGGTTTTTGGAATTACCGATAACTTTTACTTCATATGGGGCGGCACATCTAGTGTTATTTACAGAAAGAGTGGGTCCTGCACAGCGAATTTCAGAACTGGCTATAATTCTTTGATCATTTATAGACATAGCTTCTGCTCCTGCTGCCCAAAGTTCATTAATTACTTTTAAGATATCATCATCATGTATTAAATATAAATTAGGGTTTTCACCAAGTTTTCCAACTCTCTTACTATCATCTATAGTCACAATAATACCAGGTCCTTCTACTGTTATAAGACCTGCTGCCATTTGAATTGTTTCCAAGTTTTTAGCTGCTAATTCAGCTTCACTTTTTTGTTTTAATTCTTCGTTTTGTTTAGTTAAATCTCTAATTTCTTTTTCGGCTTTAATCAATTGTTGTGATAAATCTTCGATTCTTTGAAAAGGAACAGAAGAAGAAATATCTTTTGTTGTTCTAAATTGTACTGCCAGCATTATTCCTAATATGATGCAGACAAAGATTATTGACAATCTACCTGGCTTTTTTAGTGAAAACACTTCAAACCGCTCCTTTAATTTGTATATTGAGACAAGAGACGATAATGTTTATATATAAATTCAGTTGTTTGTTGTTGGGGTATTGTTTTCTTTTTTTATTGTTTCTTCTTTTGGTATTTCTGCTTTTGGAATTTGTGTTTCTTTTTGTTTAATTTTTATAACAGGGGTAGCGTAACTTAAATCAATATATTCTACTTTTAGTTTGTTGTCTTTTATATCTTTTAAAATGCTTATTGTTAAAGCTGCTTTTTCCTCAATTCTGTCTAGTGATCCTACTTTTATTAAGATAGAGTCTGAAGTTATTGTAGATATAGCGTCATTATTAAATGAAATTTCTTTTAAAGAATTTAAAGTTGCTTCATCTAAAAGTTTAAGATATGAAAGGATATTTTTAATATCTGAGTTTTCAATTTGATCTCCTATATGTACATTGCCTAATATAGGGCCTTTAATTGTAGGGATATTTATATTGCTTATACTTTTAGAGACAGAAAAAACTAAAGCATCTTTGTCTATTTGAACAAAACCATATTTAAATTCAACAAAAGCTACAGGCTTTCTTTCTTTGATATCTATTACTATTGTTGTAGGCAGCTTTCTGGTGATATTTACTTCGGAAACTCTAAGATCACTGAGTAGTCGTTCTTTTATTTCGACAGTATCTAAGCTAAAAACATTTATTTCTTTATTGTTGTTTATGTTAGCTATTTCTAAGATTTCTTTTGTTGAGACATATTTGTTTTCTTTTACTTCTACTGTACCTATTTTAAAAAAGTCTGAGGTTATAAGCAGAAAAAATGAAATTAGTAGTCCCAAAGCAATAAGCCAAAGAAATAAAGGTAGTTTACTGTTATGTTGTTCTTTTATTTTGTCAGAAGTTTGCATTTTATCACGTCCATAGTTTTAGTGATCATAAAGATTATACAACTTATTTTCTTAAATTAAAATATAAAAAGTGAAAATAAATTAAATTTTATGGTTTTTATTTCAATATAATTTTAAAAAAAAGAAACTATAGTTTTAAGTTAAACATTAAGTTTCTTTAAGTTTTTTATAATATATGAAGATTATTTTATAGAGCTCAATAAAATTTTCTCACACAGATCAGGAAAACTTATATTTTTGCTAAGAGCAGCTTTGGGCAATAAACTAGTAGCTGTCATGCCTGGAATTGTGTTTACTTCTAAAACATACGGATTTTCATTTTCATCTACCATGATATCTACTCTGGCAGCACCTGAACAACCAAGAATATTATAAGTTTTTAAGGCAACCATTTGTATTTCTTTTGTTTTGCTTTCGCTTATTTGGGCAGGAACGATATAGTTTGTTGCACCTACTGTATATTTTGAATGATAATCGTAGCTACCTGAGTTTGGAACTATCTCAACAATAGGGAGGACGTCGTTTTCTTCAGAACTTAAAATTGAGACAGTAAATTCTCTGCCTTGTATAAATTGTTCAACTAAAATTTGATCATCATATTTAAAACAATCCCAAATAGCATTTTTTAAGTCTGCTTCTTTTTTTACTATATTTACTCCTAAACTGGAACCTTGAGAATTAGCTTTAAGTACACATTGTTGGCCAAATGTTTTTAATATATCATCATGAATTTGTTCGATGTCATTGTTTTCTTTTAAAGAGTAGAATTTAAATTTAGCTGTTGGAATATCGCCAGTTATAAACATTCTTTTAGAAATAATTTTGTCCATAGCAAGAGCACTTGCTGTAAGATTAGAGCCTGTATAAGGAATGTTTAACAAATCGAGAAATCCTTGTAATATTCCATCTTCGCCATATTTTCCATGTATTGCATTAAAGACTATTTCTATTTTATTATTTTTAAGAGCTTCATAAAAAGTTGCTGGATCAAGATCTATACCTATGGCATTATAGCCTTTTTCCTGGAGTGCATTTAAAATAGCTTGTCCTGTTCTCAGAGAAATCTCCCTTTCCGAAGAGGGACCTCCCATTACCACTGCTATTTTTTTTGTTTTCATTTTCTCATCTCCTGTTAAATTAAGTCTCTATCTTTTAAAGCGAGAATTTTTCTCGCTTTAAAAGAATTTATATAAAAGAGAAAGGAATTTTATAAGTAAGAATTTATAAATTCATCATATAGTAATTTTGGCAAGTTTTTCTTTTAATTCTTCGCCTATTTTAAAGATATCTCCAGCTCCCATTGTAATTATTAGGTCGCCAGGTATAATTATTTTTTCTAAATAAGCTGCAATATTTTCTTTTTCTTTGATATATATGATTTCTTGATTAGAATTTTTTGTGGCTTCATCTATAATGAGCTTTGTACTTACTCCTTCAATTGGTGTTTCACCGGCAGAGTAAATATCTGTTAGTATTAGTAAATCTGCATTTCTAAAAGATTGACCAAACTCTTTATATAAATGATTTGTCCTGGAATATCTATGTGGCTGAAAAACACAAATTAGACGTTTGGGATTTGTTTGTTTAGCTCCTATGAGAGTTGCTGTAATTTCTGTAGGATGGTGAGCGTAATCATCTACAATCCAAAAATCTTCTGTCTTATATTTTGTTTGGAATCTTCTTTTAGCACCTTTGAAGATAGCTAGGTTTGCTTGTATTTTCTCAATATTTAGGTTTAATTCAAACCCAGTTGCAACAGCAGCCAAAGAATTTAATACATTATGTTTGCCAGGGATGTTTATTTTTATTGTGCCAAGATTTTTTTCTTTAAAAAAGACATCATATGTTGTGTAAGAAGAAGTTGTTTTAATATTACGGGCAATATAATCTGCTTCTTCATTTTCTATTGCATAAGAGATACACTTTCTATCAACTTCTTTTATAAGACCAGGTATATATTGATCATCTAAACATACTATTGCAATACCATCTTGTGGCAGGATTTCAATAAATTCTTTAAAAGCTTTAAGTATATTTGCTATTGATTTGTAATGATCCATATGATCATCTTCAATGTTTGTGATTATACAGATATCAAAAAACAAGTTTAAAAATGAAGAATCGCTTTCATCAGCTTCTGCAACTAAATAAGGACCTTTTCCTAATTTTGAGCTGCCATTAATATCCGCAAGTTCTCCGCCAATAACAATTGTGGGGTCAAGGTCTGCTTTTTCCATCATTAATGCTATCATAGAAGTTGTTGTAGTTTTGCCATGCGCTCCTGCAACAGCAATACTTTTTCTGGATTTCATTAAATATGCTAAAACTTCTGAACGATGGATAATAGGAATATTTTTTTCTTTTGCAGCAATTATTTCAGGATTTGTGTCATTTATTGCAGAGGATACTACAACAATCTCAACATCTTTGACATTGTCTTTAAGATGTTCTGAATAAATTTCACATCCTTGTTTTCTTAATTGTTCTGTTATTTCAGTTTTATTTATGTCTGAACCGGAAACGACGTAATCCAGATTTATCATTATATTGGCAAGAGCACTCATTCCAGAACCGCCTATGCCGATAAAATGAATTTTCTTAATATCTTTTAGCAAAGGATTTGCTCCTTTCTTTGCCTCAACATATAAAATGAATATATGTTTTATTCTGTATTTATTAGTAAAAATTAAATATATATAAATAAAAAAACTTAATTATTTTAGAAAGGAATTTTAGATTTATAAATGTTTTATTGTCAAACATTGATTTTGGGATATGTCTGTTTAAACATACAATATTATATGCTATATAGGTGAGTGGTGCTACTTGCTTGTTTTGTTAGTAAAAGAGTTGTAGCAATATTGTATAACCAGAGACTTGAATTTTATTTTTTCACTAGAGAAAATGCTAGTTTAGCTATAGTAGAAGCGGCATCTTTAAAGCCTGCTTCTTTACTTTTTTCAGCCATATCATGCAGCTTATTTTCGTTATTAATTAAGGAATAGATGACAGCTAAAAGCTCTTCGCCATTTAGTTCAGAATCTTTTATAACAATGGCTGCACCTTTTTTCTCTAAAACTCTGGCATTTATTTCTTGATGATTTGCTGTTGCATAAGGATAAGGAATTAAGATGCTTGGAATACCTTTAGCAGTTAATTCTGCCAGTCCAATTGCTCCGGCTCTGAAAATAGCCAGATCTGCTACCGCTAAAGCTTGCGGCATATTATAAAGATAAGGTTGTATGGTAATATTTCCAATTTTTGAAACTTCTATACCGGAATTTGTCAGTTTCTCAACTACACTATTATACTCAGTTTTACCAGTGACATGCAATATTTGCAGGGTATCTTTTAGAGAATTATCTTTACTTAAAATTTTATAAATGTCTATCATTGCGTTGTTAATACTGCGGGCACCTCTGCTGCCGCCTGATATTAAAAGTGTTTTTTTATTATTTAATAAACTTAAAGATTTTAAGCTTTCTGTTCGATCTTCTTCTAAGACGTCTTTTCTAATAGGGTTGCCAGTAACAATTATTTTTCCTTTATATTTAGAAAAATAAGTTTCTGCTTCTTTATAACCTAGAGCTATTTTATCTACGAATTTTGCCAGGATTTTATTTGATACTCCAGGAATGGCATTTTGTTCTTGAATTATTGTTTTTTTATTTAATAAACTTGCTGCCAGTAATACCGGACCACAAACAAAACCTCCTGTACCAATTACAACATCAGGTTTAAATTTTTTAATTATTTGTATAGAAGAAAAAACACTGGTTCCGGCTTTGAGTATAGTTGTCACATTACTAAATGATAAGGACCTTTCAAATCCTTGTACATTTATAGTAGTGAATTTATATCCTTCTTTAGGCACTATATCTGATTCTAAACCTTCTTTTGTTCCTACAAAAAGTATCTCGCATTTATCATCCAAAAGGGTAAGTTCTTTTGCTATAGCCAGGGCAGGATATATATGGCCACCAGTGCCTCCGCCTGAAATTATAAATTTCATAACAATGCGGCTAACTACTAGTTTTGCCGCTGCCTCCTTTGTTTTAAAAATAAAGGATTAATAAATCTTTATAGTATAATCTATTGCTAAGGTTTATAAAACGCCAAAGTTCAATTAATAAAATTAATTATTATATAATTTTACCTTAATATTCATATATTAGCAAAAAAAAATAAAAAAATCATGATAAGCATGTATCTGCTGCGTTGGCTTTAAACAAAAAATCATGATAAGCACTCATCTACTGCGTTGGTTCCAAATAGCCCATAGTCGACGTACAGGGAGTACGACTCCTACGGTCTATTTGAAATCCGCCTTGTATCTGAGCACTTCTCATGATTTTTTGGCTGGGTGGCTGATAATTTTTATAAATTTTGCTTATTGGAAACAAATTAATTATTTTAGATTTATATTTCTTGATATATTAAGCAAGATTCCTACAGAGGCTAGGGTGAAAATTAGGGCAGAGCCTCCAAAACTTAGAAAGGGGAGAGGGATTCCGGTAACTGGCATGGAGGCTGTTACTACAGCAAGGTTCATAATGGCTTGTAGTACTATTACTATTGTTATACCTGTTGCAAGAAGGCTCCCATAGCGATCTGGAGCTTTCATGGCTGTTTTTAAACCACGCCAAAGCAGCAAGAAAAATAAAGCTAAGATACAAAATCCGCCGATGAAACCTAGTTCTTCACCTAAAATTGCAAAAATGAAATCTGTGTGTGGTTCAGGCAGATATAAAAATTTCTCTCTGCTTCTGCCAAGACCAACGCCAAAGAGTCCGCCAGAACCTATTGCATAAAGAGACTGGATAATATGATAGCCGCTGTTAAGTGGGTCAGACCAAGGATCACTAAAAGCTAAAATACGTTTCATTCTATATGGTTCCAATATAATTGCACCAATAATTCCTAAAACACCGACACTGCCTAGTGAAGCCAAGTGAGATATTTTTGCACCTGCAACAAAAAACAGGACAAAGACAGTACCAGCTATAACAAGGGCGGTACCTAAATCCGGTTCTTTTAAAATAAGACCAAAAACTAAAAGCAGTATTAAAAGTTGAGGCAAAAGACCACTGAAAAACTTTGTAATATTTGTTTTAGCATTTGCCAGTGTTTTACTATAAAAGAGCACCATGCCAAGTTTGGCTACCTCAGAAGGTTGCAGATAAAAAGAGCCAAAACCAAGCCAGCGTCTAGCTCCGTTTACTACTTTTCCAAAGCCAGGGACAAGAACAAGAATTAAAAGAATAAGAGTAACTAGTATAATGGGGTTAGCCATTTTTTTCCAAAAATGATAGTCTATATTCATTGTAATAAACATAGCAAATAGGCCAATTGATGACCATAAAATTTGGCGTTTCAGAAAATAATAGCTGTCATCAAATGTAACATAGGCTGAGATGGCACTGGCACTGTATACCATTACAACACCAAAACCCAAGAGCAAAATTACACTAAAAAACATAATAAAGTCAGGCATTTTTGACTTTTGCTCCATTGTTAATTCCTCCTTTTTCAAGACTGAAATAAGTAGGATATGTAAAAACTAACGATAAGCACACATCTGCTACTTTGGTTGGAAAAAACAGACTATCTACAAGGGGCACACGTGGTTATGTACTAAATGTACACCGCCCAGCCTGTTTTTTACAATCCGCTTTGCATCTGCATACTTATCGTTAGTTTTTACGGTTGAATGGCTGTAGGGTGTGTGTTTTATCATTTCAAAAAGTTTTTAAAAGGGTTTAACACATTATGAATTTAAAAATCAAAATGCATCAGACCCCATTTTTTCGACTATTTATTTAAGTATTCTCCTACAATATCTTTTATATTCAATTTTTACTAGGCTAATGATCGAACTAGTTTTTTAAATTCTTCGCCTCTTTGTTCATAATTATCAAACATGTCAAAACTGGCACAAGCAGGGGAGAGCAGTACTACTTGAGGTTCTTTTGCAAGTTTGTGAGCGAGTTCTACAGCTTCTTTAAAAGTAGTTACTTGATGAATATTTTTAATATTATGTTTTGTTGCTTCATTATAGAATCTTTCTTTTGCTTCGCCAAGCAAAATAAGTTCATCAACTCTTTCTTTAACTAAGTTTAAAAATTCATCCAAATCAGTGTTTTTATCTTTGCCGCCAGCAATTAAGATGATATTTTTAGGAAAACTTTCTAAAGCTTTTATAGTTGACTCTGGGTTTGTTGCTTTAGAATCATTAAAATAAGATACGCCATTTATAGTAGCAGTAGGCTCGATTCTGTGTTCTACACCTTCAAATGTTTTTAAAATACAGGAGATATTCTCTTTTGTTACACCTGCTAGAAATGCCGCTACTGATGCTGCTAAGGCATTTTCCAGATTGTGATTTCCTCTGATTTTTATATCATCTATATGACAGATATCTGTCTTTGTTTTATCTAGAGATATTGTGATTTTTCCATCTTTTACGAAAATAGAATTCATGTTTTCCAGATTTTCTTTTCTGCTAAAGTAAATTAATTTACCTTTCACTCTATCTTTCATTTCACATGTTTTTTCATCATCGTAATTTAAAATTATATAGTCAGAATCAGTCTGATTTTCAAAGATTCTTTCTTTGGTTTTTTGATAGTTTTCTAGGGAACCATGTCTTTCTATATGATCAGGAGTTATATTTAAAATCAGTGAAATATAAGGTTTAAAGGTAGAAACTCCTTCAAGTTGATAACTTGAGATCTCAGCGACTACAAGACCATCTTGAGGAATATCTATAACTTCTTTTGATAGAGCAATACCAATGTTGCCTCCGACTGCAACTTTCTTGTTTGTCGTTTTAACCATTTCACCTAAAAGTGTAGTTGTAGTAGTTTTGCCATTGGTGCCTGTAACAGCTATAATTTTTGCTTCGCAAAGCCTATAGGCTGCTTCAATTTCACTTATGACAGGTATGTTTTTTTCTATAGCTTTTTTTACAAGAGGAATATTGATTGAAATACCGGGAGATAAAACCAAGTAATCTATTTTTTCCAGAAGATTTTCATCTTGTCTTCCTAAAGATAAATTTACGCTGGTGGTGTCAAGAATATGTATAGGACTTTTTAAATCTTTTTTTTCTTTTGTATCACTTAAAGTTACATTTGCACCTTGGGCAGACAATACTTCAGCTGCAGATATACCACTTATTCCTGCTCCTAGAATTAGTATGTTTTTATTCTTGAAATAGTCTTTCTTCATTAATTTATATGCCTCCTGATTTAGTAAATAATAATATGATTAAAGCTACAGCTGTAAATACAAGACCTGCTGCCCAAAATATTGTAACAACTTTTGTTTCACTATAACCCAGGAGTTCAAAATGGTGGTGCAGAGGGCTCATTTTAAATACTCTTTTGCCTGTGGTTTTAAAAGAGGTTACTTGAATTATTACAGATAAAGTTTCTAATACATATACACCGCCAACTACTAAAAGCAAAAATTCTGTTTTAGTCAGTACTGCAACAGTAGCCAGAGCGGCACCTAAAGCTAAAGAGCCGGTATCTCCCATAAAAACCTTAGCTGGATAGCTATTAAAACGCAAAAATCCTAAACATGCTCCTGCAGTAGCAGCGCAAAAACATGATAGGGAAGGGGCGTTAAAAGTACTGGCTATAATTGCATAAGTTCCTGCCGCTATAAGTGTGGTTCCGGCGGCTAGACCATCTAATCCATCTGTTAAATTTACTGCATTTGTTGTTCCTACCAGGACGAAAAAGATAAGGACATAATAGAGAATTCCAAGTTCAATTGGATTTTCTACAAAAGGAATCCATAAATCTGTGCCAAGGCCTAAGTATTTATCGGCAAAATAAGCTAGTCCAATAGCCATGATAACTTGCCCTAGGAACTTTTCTTTTGCTTTAAGTCCCATAGATCTTTTTAAAACTATTTTTATAAAGTCATCTAAAAACCCTAATAATCCGTGCCCTAAAGTAATTATTAAAACTAAAATAAGTGCAGGTGTTAGTTCAGCAAATATAAGGGTAGATATAGTCATGGCAATTAGCATGATTATACCACCCATAGAAGGTGTACCTTTTTTTATTAAATGTGTTTGTGGTCCATCATCTCTTATATTTTGCCCTGTTTTGAGTTTGGTCAAAGTTTTAATTAAGAAAGGACCAATAATTATTGTTATAATACATGATGCTATTGCTGTATATAGAGCGTATTGCATAAATTTTCCTCCAAAACAGTTTAACTAGTGATATTAAGCCATTTTTAAAAGCTTATTTATTATGTTTTTATTTTATTAATAATAACAGTAAATATTTTAAACCTGGTTCTTATTTTATTAATTCAAAATTAATCATTTCAATGATTTTTTCCATTTGCATGCCACGAGAACCTTTGAATAATATATTATCATATGGTTTTATAATGTCTATTAATATTTTTTTTGCATCTTCATGGGCTACACATTTATAAATGTTTTTTAATCCTAAACTGCTTGCTTTTTGAGCAATGTTTTCTGCAAGAGGGCCTAGTGTTACTAAAATATCTATATTATTTTCATAAACTAATGTGCCTATTTCCTGGTGATATTTTATAGAATTTTCCCCAAGTTCCAGCATATCGCCCAGTACTGCTATTTTTCTGCCTGTATTTAATAAGGAAAGTGTTTCTAAAGCAGCTTTCATGGAAGCTGGGCTTGCATTGTATGTATCATTAATTATTGTAATTGTTCCTTTTGAGGATATTTCCTGACGCATTTTTGTGTGGTTGATGTCTTTCAGAAAACCTCTTTGGATATCGTTGTTATTTAAGTTCAATTCTTTAGCTAATGATATAGCAGCAAGAGCATTATAAACATTATGAACACCAAGTAGTGGCATTGTTATATTAAAAGTTTCAGTTTTTGTTCTTATATCAAAGGAAGTATGTAATGTTTCTGTGTCATAAGCTATGTTTTCTGCTTTCAAATCAGCATCTTTTGAGTTGATTCCAAATAAAACAACTTTAGCTTTAGTTTGTTTAGTCATTTCTTTAACAAGTTCATCATCAGCATTTAAAAACACAGTACCATCTTTATTTATGGCTTCTACTAATTCACTTTTGGCAGACGCTATATTTTCTTTAGAACCAAGCAACTCTATATGAGTGTCACCGACATTTGTTATTATAGCCAGGTTAGGCATAGCTATTTCGGCAAGCTCCTTGATCTGACCTTTTCCTCTCATGCCAAATTCAGTTACGACAATCTGATGTTCTTCAGTTATATTTAAAAGAGTAAGGGGAAGTCCGATTTCGTTATTTTGATTACCGATTGTTTTTAAGACATTAAATTTTTCTTTAAGGAGACTTGCTACAAGATCTTTTGTGGTAGTTTTACCATTAGAACCTGTTATTGATACAACTGGAATATTAAAGCGCAATCTGTGATATCTGGCAAGCTTTTGCAGAGCATCTAAAGTATCTGTTTTTACTAATATAATAGTAGTATCATCATTTACGATTACTTTTTCATCAGAAACTAAAACAGCAACTGCACCTTGTTCAGCAGCTTTTTTGGTGAACTTATGACCATCAAAATTCTCGCCTTTTATAGCAATAAACAGGCTGTCTTGTTCTATTTTTCTGGAATCTATAGAAACACTAGTACATATTTTTTTACTACCTTCTTTTACTATACTGCCACCAGTAGCTTTTAGTATTTCTGCAAGTGAAAAAGTTGCCATTTTATTCTCCCAAACTTTTATTTTAATTTGTTTTGTATATAAAGTCGTGCAATTTCTCTATCATCAAAATGGATTGTTTCATTCTTTAAAATCTGATAAGTTTCATGACCTTTGCCTAATATCATTATAATATCTTTTTCTTGAGCAATAGAGACGGCTTTTTCTATTGCACTTTTTCTGTCAGGAATAATTTCATAAGTTTTACTCATTTTATCTTGACCTGAATTCAATTCTTCTTTTATGCCTACTTCAATATCTTGTAAAATTGCAGTAGGGTCTTCAGTGCGGGGATTATCTGAAGTTGCGAGTATTATATCCCCATATTTTACAGCCATTTTGCCCATCAGAGGACGTTTTGTTTTGTCTCTGTCTCCACCACAGCCAAAGACAACAATAATTCTGCCTTCAGCAAATTCCAAAGCTGTTTTCAATACGTTTTCCATACCATCAGGAGTGTGAGCATAATCAACGATAACAGCAAAATTTTGTCCTTCATTTACAAGTTCAAATCTACCATCTACTGAATTAAATGATTCTAGGGATTTTATAATTGTGTCAAGATCAATACCTTCAGCAATAGTTGCACCAATTGCAGCAAGAACATTATAAACATTAAAAAGTCCTGTTATTTTTAAGTTTAGCGTAATTGGTTCTTTATTTAAAGGTGTTGTAAGAGAAAAACTTGTTCCCAAAGAATTTATTTGGATATTTTCTGCTTTAATGTCAGCATCTGATTTAGCACTAAAAGTTATAATTTTTGATTTCGTAGCTTTTAATATAGTGTCTATACTAGGATCATCAATATTTATTATAGCGGTTTTATTTTTTTTGACATTATTTTCATTAGTCAAAGAAGAAAACAGAAGTGCTTTAGACTCTAAATAATCATCAAAGGTTAAATGAAAATCCAGATGATCTCTTGATATATTAGTAAAAATCGCCACATCATATTCACTGCCAGCAATTCTATTTAGTTTTAAAGCATGTGAAGAAACTTCTGTAACTGCATATTCAATGTTTTTATCAACCATTTTAGCAAGAGTTTCCTGAAGTTCAATTACTTCAGGCGTTGTGTTTTTTGTTTCGAATTTTTCGTTATCTATTAAATTTTCTATTGTTCCCATTAGACCAACTTTATGACCTTTTGCCATTAATATATTTCTTATAAGGTAAGAAGTAGTTGTTTTTCCGTTAGTACCTGTAATACCTATCATTCTTAATTTTTTAGCTGGATAATCATAAAAATGCGGAGCTATAATTTCTAATGCTTTTTTTGTAGAAAAAACCTTGATAAATGATACACCTATAAAAAGACTATCATCTATATTTTCTTCAATTAAAATTGCTTTAGCTCCATTTTTTATAGCTTGCGATATATAATTATGACCATCTACAGTATATCCTTTAATACAAACAAAAAGAGTATTATTTGATACATTTCTAGAGTCTTGTGTTATACTGCATATTTCGATATTTGTATCGCCGAAAACCTCGTAATTTTCAAGTAATGATAATATATCTTTTAATTTATGATTCATTAAATAACTCCTTTGTAAGAAAATAAAAACTTACATAGATATTATTAGTTTAGATTTGTTTATTTATTTAAATTTCCTGCTATAATTTCTTAGTTTTTTAATTTTTTGCTAAAAAACATCTAAAAATAGGGGGTGACATAAAGAAAACTTGGTTCTTGCTTTGAATCAAGTTTTCTTTTTATTATATTTTTATTTATCTAAAAACTATTCTAGATATACTATTACTCTTCCGCCTGAGGAAAGCTTTGTGTTAGGTAAAGGTTCTTGTTTTGCTACTATGTTTCCATATCCAACTGTCTCGATAGAAAGGCTGATGTTAGCTAAAACATCTGCAGCTTCTTTGAGACTGAGGTGAGTTAGATCAGGGACTGTTATTTCGCCAGTCAGATAACGCGGGGTTATAGTATAAAGCAAAATACTGGTTCCTCTGGGAATTGTGCTGTGGGGTTTTGGTATTTGATCAGCAATGCGAGATCCGTTTTCTTCTATTCTCGCATTAAAGCCAGCTTCTTGCAGTTGCCTGATAGCTTCTGGTATTTCTAAATTTATTACATTAGGAACTTTTGCATGAGTGTTATTGGTGTTTTCTGTATTACTTTTGATGCCGGCGTTAAAATCATCTTTCATATATTTCAATATTTCTGCCATGACTTTGCCAAATACAGGTGCAGCAATTTGTCCGCCGTAGTATATACCGACAGGCTCATCTATTATAATAAGCATTACAATTTTAGGATTGTCATAAGGTGCAAATCCTATAAATGAAGCTACGTATTTGCCTGCTTCGTAGCCTGAGGCACCAACTTTTTGAGCAGTTCCGGTTTTTCCTGCAACTTTGATTCCATCAACAAAAGCATTTTTGCCGGTACCTAATGATACTACTTTTTCCAAGACGTTTTTTATTTCATTTGTTGTCTCTTTATCTATAACTTTACTTACTACATCTTTTTCAAATGGCCTTATTATATTATTTTCTTTATCTTTTACTTCTTTTAAAATTTGTGGTCTAAACAGTGTTCCGTCGTTTGCTATTGCTGCCGCTGCAGTAATGAGTTGAATAGGGGTAACTGCAATACTTTGACCTATTGACATTGTAGCAAGATTTATTGGTTTGACATTTTCTCTTTTTATCACAATTCCCTTTGCTTCGCCAGGTAAATCTATGTTTGTGGGCTGCCCAAATCCGAAATTTTCAATATATCTATAAAAAGGATCTATGCCTAATCTTAAAGCACATGATACAAAACCAGGGTTGCAGGAGTTTTGTACAACTTCAGAAAAAGTCTGACTTCCATGACCACCATGTTTCCAACAGTGGATAGTTCTGCCTTGTACTGCTATGCCACCATAATCGTAAAATCTATCTTGAAGAGATACAACTTTATCACCTAAAACAGAGGCAACAGTAATGATTTTGAAGGTTGAACCAGGTTCATAAACATTTGATACAGCTGTATTACGCCACAGTTTAGGTGAATATTCACTAAATCTATTGGGATTATAATCAGGTTTGTTGGCAAGTGCTAAGATGCTACCATCTCTGGGGTCCAGAGCAACAATTGTAACACTTTTGGCTTGAGTTTCTCTTAAAGTGTTTTCAAGTGCTTTTTCCACTATTTCTTGAATTACTACGTCTATAGTAAGATAAATATCGTTTCCATCTGTAGGTGATACATATTTGTGGTTTGCTTGGGGAATTTCATGACCTCTAGCATCATATTCTATGATAATAGCACCTTGTCTGCCTCTTAGATAGTTATCAAATGTCAGTTCCACACCATCTAATCCTTGGTTATCTATGCCGGTAAAACCAATAACGTGCGAAGCTAGATTGTCATTGGGATAAAACCTTTTGCTTTCTTGGGTTATACCAATTCCTTTTATATCAAGTGTTTTAATCTTAAGAGCTGTTTCAGAATCAACTCTGCGTTTTAGCCAAGCGAAAGACATTCTTTGTTTTAACTTCTTTTTCAACTTGTCTTCTTCTAAATCTAAAATAGCAGCCAATTTGGCTGCTGTGTCTTCTGCATTTTGTATTTCAGCTGGTATTGCATAAATAGATTCTGCATTAATGCTTATAGCGAGTTCTTTGCCGTTTCTATCAAATATTTTCCCTCTTTTAGCTTCTACTGGAATTTCTCTTATTCTTTGCTCGATGGCATTTTCTTTGAGCCAGGAACTTTTATAAAACTGTAGATAAGCTAAGCGACATAAGAGACCTGTGATGATTACTGCGACAATAAGAAAGAGAATGACAATCCTTTTTCTGATGGTAATGTGCGAAGTAATAGGCACTTATTTTACGCTCCTTCGTAAATAAAAATTTGCTTAGAAACATAAAGACGGAATTTTTCCGTCTTTATAAAAATCAACTATTTAATTGTTATATTAAAAGCAATAAAAGTATATCAAATAAATAATATTTTTATATATTTTTTTGAGGATGTAATAAACCGTTGTTCATGTTAGTTTCAGAAGGAATAAAAACATTTTGAGGTACAGTCATACCAAGACTGCTTACTGCAATTTGAGAGATGCGTTCATGAGAACTTGCTTGAGCAATGTCGAGTTTTAAAAGTTCATTTGCTCTTTCTGTCTGAATTATTTGCTGTTTTTTATCAACAAGAACATAACCTGAATTTACGATATAAGAACTTTGCAGAACAACAATTGCAGCTAATACAGCAGTTGTTGCAAGAAGGGTAAGACATTTTGATCTTAAAGATTTATTTAGTCTTACTTTTTGTTTTGTTTCTTGTTCTTTAATTTGTTCTTCGCGAAGAATATTACCTGAATATGTATTAGTTGCTAGATTTTCTTCGTATAACCATTCTTGTTTCTTTTGTACTAACATTTTTATTTATTCCTCTCGTTTTTTAGAACTAATTATTAGCGCTAAAGTTATATTTTTTCTGCTATTCTAAGTTTTGCACTTCTTGCCCGGTGGTTTTCTTCTAGCTCTTTATCATTTGGGATTATAGGTTTGCCTAAAATTTTTATTTCTGCTTTTTGGTTACATACACAAACAGGGAATGATTTTGGACAAATACAAGAAGTTGAAAATTCTTTAAATGTTTGTTTAGCAATTTTATCTTCTAAAGAATGAAATGTTATTATTGCTATACGTCCTTTGGTATTTAATCTTTTAATTGCTTTTGCAAAAGTATCGTGTAATATATTCAGCTCGTTATTTACTTCTATACGAATTGCCTGAAATGTTCGTTTTGCAGGATGAGGTCCTGTCCGGCGCATCTTTGCCGGGATGGCACTTTTGATGATTTCTGTTAATTCAAATGTTGTATTTATAAGTTTTTCTTTTCGTGAATTTATGATGAATTTTGCAATTCTTTTAGAAAATTTTTCTTCACCATATTTATAAAAAATATTTGTCAGCTCTTCTTCGCTATATGTATTTACCACATCAAAGGCTGAAAATTTATTTTTAGAATCCATTCTCATGTCTAGTGGGGCATCTTTCATATATGAAAATCCTCTTTCAGGATTATCGAGTTGATATGAAGACACTCCTAAGTCGAAAATAACTCCATCAACCTTTTCGATATTTAATTCGTCTAATATTTTATCTAAATTTTGAAAGTTGTTTTTTATAAGCTCTACTCTGCAAACAACATCTTTTAAAACTTGATTTGCTTTTTTTATTGCTTCTTCGTCCTGGTCTATTCCTATGAGAAGTCCGTTTTCGTTTAATAATTTAGCTAATTCCAAAGAATGTCCGGCGCCTCCTAAAGTACAATCAACATAGATACCTTCAGGTTTGGTGAAGATGTTGTTTATAGTCTCTTCCAACAAAACACTCGTATGTCTAAAAGGTATTTTTTCTGTTTCGTAAAGATTGTCCATTTTAGCGCTCATTTCATTATTTTTAAAGGTTTTTTTCAGGAAAGCATTTATTTGGTAAATAATTCAATAAATTTTCCATAAATATCAATTTTTTGGAAATTTTATTAAGTGAAAAAATTTTGAGAAAAAATTGCTTGCAAATCTATGTATATTATAGCTTTGAAGCCTTTTAAAAAACCTTATAATTGTGTTTTCTATAAAAAAATTAAAATTCCTGCTAAGAAATCGCGAAAAACCTGACTTTTTTTAAAAAAATATGCGTTTTTTTCATGTTTTTCAAGCTTCTTCAAGAAATAAAAGCCTACAAACCCTTGTTATAAAAGGATTTATAGGCTTTGCGAAAAAATAAATTTTTTTTTAAAATTTTTTCAAAAAAACTTCGATAAATTCTTAGCTTACAAGCTTTTTTCCATAATATTACAAATGATTTTTTTGAAGTCTATTTTTTCAACAAAAAAAATGGAAAAAATCTTTTATGAAAATTTAAATATTTCTTGTTTTATAAATAAAATAAAAAATGTTTTTATATAATCTCAACTTTGTATGTTTTAAACCAGTAATTTAGTTGAATGAGATAGGCAAATAGTTGAGGTGCGCCCATCAATTGACCAAACCAAGGTACACTTGTAGTAGATAAATCTGTTTTAGCAAATTCTTTTAAATATGTCACATTGACCAGTGGTAAGATAGGGGAAGTCTTATCTTCTAAAATAGCAAGTGCTTCTTTAACAACTCTTTCTGTATAAGAAGGATTATGTGTTTTGGGATACGGACTCTTCTTGCGCCAGATAACATCATGAGGTAAAACATCTGAAAGAGCTGCTCTTAATAATCCTTTTTCTCTGTCTTGGTAATATTTCATACTCCAAGGTATATTCCAAACATATTCTACTAAACGGTGATCACAAAATGGTACTCGAACTTCTAATCCTTGTGCCATGCTCATTCTGTCATTTCTGTCTAGTAGGGTAGGCATAAATCTGGTTAAACTCAAATATGAAATTTCTCTCATTCTGGCAGCTTTGGCATTTTCGCCTAGAAGATAAGGAACTTCAGCCAGTGCTTCATTGTATCTTCTTTGGACATGTTCTAGTGGATTTATTTGTTCTTGAACTTCTTGAGAAAGCCAATTTAATCTGATTTTTGGTCTAAGTGCCCAAGGAAAAGTAGTTGAATTTATCATTTCTTCTCTTTGAAACCAAGGGTAACCGCCGAATACTTCGTCAGCACATTCTCCAGACAGGGCAACAGTAGCTTGTTTTTTTATTTCTCCACAAAACAGGTAAAGGGAAGTATCAGTATCTGCCATACCTGGGAGGTCTCTGGCAAAGCAAGCATTAGGGAGAGTTGATGCCAGTTCTGGTGTGTCAAGTAAGACATTATGGTGATTTGTTTTTAGATATTCTGCAACTATCTTTACCCAAGGAGCATCTGAATTTGGTTGAAAGCTATTTTCTCTAAAATGTTTTTCATTATCAACATAATTTACAGAAAAAGTATCAAGTGTTCCTAAATTATTTTCTTTATAGTGATTTACAATTAAGGCTGTAAGTACACTGGAATCCAAGCCACCTGAGAGCAATGTACAAAGAGGTACATCTGATATTAATTGTCTTTTAACTGCATCTGTTAAGATCCATCTGACTTTTTCGCAAGTTGTTTGAAAATCATCTGTGTGAGGTTCGGACTTTAAAGACCAATATTGACGAATTGTTTGATTATCTTTATTATAAATTAAAAAATGCCCTGGTTTTAATTCATTAACATTTTGAAAAATGCCATACCCTGGGGTTCTGGCAGGTCCCATCATTAGTATTTCTGCAAGAGCTTCTTTATCAATTTTTGATTCTACATGAGGATTTGCCAGAAGTGTTTTAAGTTCAGAACCGAAAATAAGCCCTTGAGGGCGTTTTGTATAAAAAAGAGGTTTAACTCCAATTCTATCTCTAGCTAAAAATAAACTTTCTTTTTTGTCATCCCAAATTGCAAAAGCAAAAATTCCGTTAAACTTTTCAAGGCAAGATTCACGCCATTCGATATAAGAATAAAGCAAAACTTCAGTATCAGAAGTTGTTGTAAAAACATAATCTTTTTTTTGCAGTTCTTCTCTTAAATCTTGTGCATTATAAATTTGCCCGTTGTAGACAATTACAAATTTATTATCGCCCTGATATCTTGTCATAGGCTGAGCTCCACCTTCAGGATCTATAACAATCAATCTTCTATGACCTAAAAGAGCTTTTTCACTAACGTATTTTCCTTCGTTGTCAGGACCTCTATCTGAAAGTGTTTTTGTCATATTATCTAAAACAATTGTCTTATCTTTTAAATTACCATCAAGGTTTATCCATCCTGCTATGCCGCACATTTTTACATCTCCTTATAAAGTGACTTTTGGGGGAATATTGTAAATTTTTAAGCTTTTTATTATACGCGTTATAAAGAATAATGATTTATAAGAGTTTTTATATTGATATTGTTTTAATCAGATGGTATAAAATATGTGAATTCTTTCATATTTGCGACTAAAAAATAAAAGAAACCTAATTTTTAAGGGGTGAATTTTAAAAACATATAAAGATTTTTCTCTGAAAAATTCAAGAGGTCTATGTGTTTTTCGTCAAATCGTTGGGTGAAAAAATAAAAAAATCCCACTGATTGGGAAAAAAAAGTGGATTTAATTACTTTATGTGTGTTATTATTACAAATAAATAAAATGAGCGTAGGAGGAACATAATATGTTTGAAGATAAATTCGGCCCAGAAGGACTAACCTTTGATGACGTTTTATTATTACCAAGAAAATCTGATGTTTTACCTAAAGATGTAGAGGTAAGTACATATTTAACAAAAAAAATAAAGTTGAATGTGCCAATAATAAGTGCGGGTATGGATACTGTTACTGAGACTAAAATGGCTATTGCAATGGCTCGCGAGGGCGGTCTTGGAGTCATTCACAAAAATATGAGTATAGAAGCACAAGCTAATGAGATAGATAAAGTTAAGCGTTCGGAACATGGTATCATAGTGGATCCTATTTTTTTATCTCCTACCAATACCTTAAAAGATGCCGATGCGTTAATGGCTAAATATAGAATTTCAGGTGTTCCTGTTACGGTAGATGGAAAGTTAATTGGGATATTAACTAATCGTGACTTGAGATTTGAAACAGATTTGACAAAACAAATTGGCGAATGCATGACAAAAGATAATCTTATTACTGCACCTTACGATACATCACTTGAAGATGCTAAGAAAATTTTAGGTAAACATAGAATAGAAAAACTTCCTCTTGTAGATAAAGACGGAAATTTAAAAGGCTTAATTACAATAAAAGATATAGAAAAAACGCAAAAATACCCTAATTCTGCTAAAGATGCTAAAGGCAGACTTTTGGTTGCAGCAGCAATTGGTGTTGGTGCTGATATGTTAGATAGGGCAGCTGCAATAGTTGATGCAAAGGTTGATGTTATTGTTTTGGACACTGCGCATGGTCATTCTAAAGGGGTATTGGATGCTGTTAAAAAAATAAAAAAAGAATATCCAAATATAGAGCTTATTGCAGGCAATGTTGCTGTTGGAGAAGCAGTGCGAGATCTTATTAAAGCAGGGGCAGATGCAATAAAAGTAGGTATAGGACCAGGTTCAATTTGTACAACAAGAGTAATAGCAGGTATTGGAGTGCCTCAAATTACTGCAATATATGAATGTGCTAAAGTTGCCCGTGAATATAATGTGCCAATTATTGCAGACGGCGGTATAAAATATTCTGGTGATATAGCCAAGGCAATAGCAGCCGGAGCCAGCGTCACTATGGTAGGAAATTTATTAGCCGGAACAGAAGAAAGCCCAGGCGAAAAGATAATATATCAAGGCAGAAGTTACAAAGTATATAGAGGCATGGGATCATTAGATGCTATGTGTCAAGGCAGCAGAGACAGATATTTTCAAGAAGAATCTACAATGGATAAACTAGTTCCTGAAGGAATTGAAGGAAGAGTACCTTATAAAGGTTTTGTAGCAGATACTATTTTCCAACTTGTTGGTGGCTTAAGAGCGGGTATGGGTTATTGTGGTGTTAAAAACATTGAAGAGTTAATTTCAGATACTAAGTTTATTAGAATAACAGGTGCCGGGTTAAAAGAAAGTCATCCTCATGATATAAGTATTACAAAAGAAGCACCAAATTACAGTTTATAAGAGAATACAGATTTTTGGAAAATTAAAGTCATTTTTAAGGTTTGCTTAAAAATGACTTTTTTTTCAATAAAGCTTAAAAAAACTTAGTTTTGGTGATACTATACCAAGAGAATCATGTAAGGAGTAAAAATGAATGAGAAAATTAGCGATATTATTACTAGTAATTTTCGCATTAAATATAACTGGTTGTACTAGTTTGACAGATGATTTGCCTGATATAAAAAATTTAGAGAAACTGCAGCTTGTTGAAGCTACGCAAGTTTTTGATAGAAAAGGCAGACTTATTTCTAAATTGTTTGAGGAAAATAGGGTGGTGGTGCCTATATCCAGTGTGGCGCCTGAACTGAAATATGCAATTATTGCTAATGAAGATATAAGGTTTTATAACCATTTAGGAGTAGACCCGATAGGGATAGTTAGGGCAGTTGTTGTTAATATAAGAAGTGGCGGGATTTCTGAAGGTGCCAGTACAATAACTCAGCAACTTGTCAGAAATATGTTTTTAAATCAGGATCAAACATTTGTACGCAAAATAAAAGAAGCTGCAATTGCAGTGCTTCTAGAGAGAAGATTTTCTAAAGAAGAAATTTTGGAAGCCTATTTAAATCAAATTTATTTTGGAGAAGGTGTTTATGGAGTAGAGGCAGCTTCGCAGCTTTATTTCAATAAATCAGCAAAAGATTTAACTCTAGCAGAAGCAGCTTTAATTGCAGGAATTCCCAAAGGACCTAATATATATTCGCCATATGTTAACGAAGAAGCGGCATTTAATAGACGCCAAACAGTTTTGGAAGGTCTTGCAAAAACTGATTATGTTTCTAAAGAAGAAATAGAAAAAGCCAAGCAAGAACCAATGATTATAGCTGAAAGAAAGAAAAGAGATGCTAAAGCCTCTTATTTTCTTGATTATATTGCTGGAGAACTTGCAAGTCGTTACGGAGAAGATAAGGTTTATAG
The DNA here is from genome assembly GCA_030266395.1 of Selenomonadales bacterium OttesenSCG-928-I06. GTDB lineage: Bacteria > Bacillota > Negativicutes > Sporomusales > Sporomusaceae > JAJDHX01. Next base: position 45,344 of record JAJDHX010000003.1, read on the forward strand.
GGGCGGACTTAAGGTTTATACTACTTTAGATATTGATGTACAAAAGGCGGCAGAAAATATTTTGAGAGATAGGCAGGGAGCTGTTTTATCTTTAGATGTTAAAACAGGTTATGTTTTAGCAATGGTTGGAGGACGAGATTACAATGAAAGTCAGATAAATCGAGTGTTTGCGGAAGTTCGTCAGCCTGGTTCTCTTTTTAAACCGTTTATATATGTGGCAGCTTTGGATAAAGGACTTAAAGCAAATTCAGTTATTGTTGATGAACCTATAAATATTAATGGCTATAAACCGAAAAATCATGATAACAAGTTTAATGGAGCTGTTATTTTAAGAAAAGCTTTAAGAATGTCTATGAATGTAGCAAGTGTAAAACTTGCCCAACAAGTTGGTATGAATTCAGTCTTGGATATAGCAAAGTCTTTAGGAATTTCTACTATTACTTCTGAGGATAATAATCTTGCGTCAGCTCTGGGCGGACTTACTCAAGGTGTTAATCTATATGAAATGGCAACAGCTTATACTGCTTTTGCCAATGAAGGCATAGTATCTGAGCCTGTTTCAATATTAAAAGTTGTTGATCGAAACGGACAAATTTTAGAACAGGCAGAACTGTCGCAAAAGGCAGTTTTATCAAAAGAAAATGCTTATATAATTACAGATATGTTAAAAGGTGTTATTCAAAACGGCACCGGAACTTTGGCAAATATAAATAGAGATGCAGCAGGCAAGACAGGTACCTCAGATAATTATGAAACAGCTTGGTTTGTAGGTTATACACCAGATATTTTAACCGGAATTTATGTAGGAAATGATGACAGAACAACTGTCGGAATTTCAGGTTCTCAAGTTGCCGGTTTATGGGGCGAAATGATGTCTGAAGTTACAAAAGATACTGTTAAATCTGAGTTTAAAATTCCGGAGAATATAATAGCCAATGTTCCAGTATATTCAAACTCAGGAAAATATGCTTATAGAACAAGTGGCAATAATAGTGAAGTAGAATATGCGGCATTTATAAAAGGCACAGAACCAAAGCCACTGATTACACCTTTTTGGGAGAAAAAAGACAATAATGCCAATAAACAGACAAAACCTAAAAAAGAAAGCAAACCTTTCTGGAAAATCTTTTAAAAACAGAGATTAGCTCTGTATTTAACCATATTTCTTCCAAAAACAATAATTGAAGTCTTTTTAATCTTATGGTACAATGTGCTAAAATATATAAATAGTTGAAAAAGGAGTATTCACTTTGTGAATAAACAAGTGAGTATACTAGGGGTTTCTGTCGATTGTGTAAGCATGGAAGAAACTTTAGATAAAATAGAAAAAAGTATAGAGCAAAAAAAACCATCTCTTGTTGCTACTGCAAATGCAGAGATGATAATGCTTGCTCAAAAAGATAGAGAGCTTTTTCGAATTTTAAATGAAGCTAGCCTTGTTATAGCAGATGGAGCAGGGGTAGTTTTTGCTGCTCGTTATAAAAAAGCTTATATAAAAGAACGTGTAACCGGATTTGATTTAACTCAGAAGTTATTAAGTTTGTCTAATAAAAAGAATTATAAAATATTCTTATTTGGGACTAGTGAACTAAATATAAAAAACGTTGAACAAAAAATAAATCACTTATACCCTGAATTAAATATAGTGGGTGTAAGAAATGGTTTTTTTTCTGAACATGAAGAAAAAGAAATTATTGAACAAATAAAAAAAGCTAATCCTGATATCTTGTTTTTAGGGCTTGGTGTTCCTAAACAAGAAAAATGGATTGCTAAAAATTTAAAAGATATAAATGTTCCTGTTTGTATAGGTGTAGGTGGAACATTTGATATTATGTCAGGAAGTTTAAAGAGAGCTCCTTTGTGGATGCAAAAAAATCATTTGGAATGGTTATATAGATTATATCAGGAACCAAAAAGATTTTTTAGAATGATGGCACTTCCTAAATTTGTTTTTAAAGTAATCTTAGAAAAATAATTATTAATAAAACAATTGATTTTTTAAGAAATTAGGATATACTTATCTCTTAGCAAAAGATATTAGCCAAAAGTTTAGAGTTTACATACACAAAAGTGATTTTTTTGATAGGATTAGACAAAATAAGAAAAATAATATATAAAAATTAGACAAACAAAATTATCTAATAGTTTTATAATAGTATAAGTTAGTATAAATTAAGCATGATTTTCTAAATGCAAGGGGAGGTGGATAAGTGATAAAAACTCCAATTGTGAGAGAAGGATATATTTATATCATTCTTTTAGCTTTGATTACTTTAATAACAATGTGGGGACTTAATATATATTGGAGTATTGTTCCTCTTGTTTTAACTATATTTGTTACATTTTTTTTCAGAAACCCAGAACGAAACATTGTTGACGATGAAAGTTTAATTCTTTCTCCTGCCGATGGTAAGGTTATGGGAGTATCAGAACCTTTTTATGAAGAAGAATTTTTGAATAGAGAAGCAGTCAAGGTAACAATATTTTTATCAATATTTAATGTTCATGTAAATCGCAGTCCTATTTCTGGAGAAATAAAATTCAGAGAATATACTTGCGGACGTTTTCGTCCGGCGTATAAAGCCTCTGTTACCTGGGAAAATGAAAGACACACAATAGGTGTTGAAAATGGAGATTTACGGATAATAGTAACTCAAATTGCCGGGCTTATAGCAAGACGAATAGTATCTTGGGTGGCTTTAGGATCTTGTTTAAAACAAGGTGACAGATACGGAATGATAAAATTCGGTTCTTGCACAGAGATTATTGTACCTAAAGAAGTAGAAATATTAGTGAAAAAAGGTGATAAAGTCAAAGGTGGTATAACTGTTATAGGAAAGGTGGCGAATTCATGAAAAAATTGATACCTAATGTATTGACGGCATTCAATTTGGTGTTAGGTATGCTTTCTATAATCGCTACTATAAATGGACAGTTAACCTTTGCTGCTATATATATACTTGCCGCGCTTGTAGCAGATGGTCTTGACGGGCGTGTTGCAAGATACTTTGAAGTGAGCAGTGAATTTGGTAAAGAATTAGATTCTTTATGTGATTTAGTATCATTTGGAGCAGCCCCGGCACTGCTTGCATATGTATTTATGCTTAAGGATTTTGGCTATTTGGGAGTTTTCGCAGCTGTTATGTTTGCTATATGCGGAGCCCTAAGACTTGCCAGATTTAATGTAAATACAAGTAAAGTTAAAGGTCATTTTGTCGGATTGCCTATTCCTGCTGGAGGTTGCCTGGTAGCTACATTTATTCTATCTGGCATCATGCCTTTGGGTTATATATTTCCGATAATGATTATTATATTTGCCTATCTTATGGTCAGCTCTGTCAGGTATCCTGACTTTAAAGGCAAATATGAAAAAATAAATTATTTTGCACTAGGTATTACAGGTGCTGTTTCAATTTATATTTTATATTTATCAATTCAGTCAGTAGGGTTTGTAATCTTTTTTGCCTATGCTTTATTTGGACTTTTGAATACTTGGTTTTCTTTTATGGGAAAACAGACATAATAAAGACACAATTTAGAAATATTTTTTATTTTTTAAAATAGAAATATAAAAGAGAAAGTATCTTCACACCACATTGCTGAAATTGTACACCCCAATATTTCTATAAACAAGGAGATTGGTTCATGAATTATATTTTTGATTATATAATGATCCCAATGCAGATCATAATTTTCTTATTTACAATATATTATTTTACAATTGCTTTTTTTGGATTCTATAAAAGAAACGAGAAAAAAATAACAGAGCCTAAAAGTAATTTCGCGGTAATTATAGCGGCGCACAATGAAGAAAACGTAATTGGTCAGTTATTAGATAATTTAAAAATGCTAAAATACCCTAAAGAGTTATATGATGTGTATGTAATTGCTGATAATTGTACAGATAAAACCGCGCAAATAGCAAGAGATAATAACGCTATAGTTTGTGAACGTTTTAATAGCACTCAAAAAGGTAAAGGTTATGCAATGGAGTGGATGTTTGCAAAACTATTTAAGATGCAGAAAAAATATGATGGCGTTGTTGTTTTTGATGCAGATAATTTGGTTCATCCTAATTTCCTGATGGAAATGAACAATAGACTTTGTAAAGGTGAAAAGATTATTCAAGGTTATTTGGATTCTAAAAACCCGGATGATACTTGGATTTCTGGAACATTCTCCATATCATTTTGGGTAGTAAATCATATTTGGCATTTAGCAAAATATAACATAGGGCTTTCAAGTGTTCTTGGCGGAACAGGAATGTGTATATCTTATGATGTTCTCAAAAGATATGGTTGGGGCGCAACTTGTCTTACCGAAGATATGGAATTTACAATGAAAGCATTGTTAAGTGGCATTAAAACTACTTGGGCACATGACGCAATAGTTTATGATGAAAAACCTCTAACTTTTATGCAGTCGTGGAAACAAAGAAAACGTTGGGCTCAAGGTCATTTTGATATAGCAGGCAGATATATACCTTCGCTAATAAGAGAAGGTATAAAACAAAGAAAACTTTTTATTCTAGATGGTGTTATTCATTTACTTCAACCGTATTTCTTAATATTTTCCGCTGCTTTTATCGTTTTAAACTATGTCCAATATTTTGTTCCGTTCTATACAAACATTTTGTATATGTTTATTCCTATAAGAGTTTTTCAAATTATTGCTGTAGGTCAGTATATATTCCCTATGATTGTTCTATATAAAACAAGAGCTTCTTTGAAAAGTTGGCTTTATCTTATTCTTTATCCGCTCTTTATTTATAGCTGGATACCAATTACTTTTGCCGGCTTTTTGGATAGACATCAAAAAGAATGGGTGCATACTGCTCATACAAGAGGGCTCAGCTATTCAGATCTAATAGTGGAGTCGTCTGGTGATTTTGGAAAAGATGAACTTTTAATGAAACGAATTGCCAAAGCTAAATAATAATTTTATTAAAGAAAGAGATATTTTATGTATGAATTAACAATTATGACAGAGTTTGAAGCTGCTCATACAATAGAGAATTATAAAGGCAAATGTTCTAGGCTTCATGGGCACAATTGGAAAGTAGAAGTTGCTGTAGAAGGCAAAAAACTTGATGACTTGGGAATGGTCATTGATTTTAGAGAGTTTAAAACAAAAGTAAATAAAGTGATTGAAGAATTTGATCATTACTACTTAAACGATCTTCCGAGTTTTCAAAACACAACTCCTTCTGCAGAGAATATCTCTAAGTATATATTTGATACACTTCAAAACAAGTTTTCAGATGAAATTGTTTTGAAATATATAAAGGTTTGGGAAAGTCCGCGTTCGGCAGTAAAATATTATTTAGAGGATTAAACATGAATAAAAATCCTAATGAAAAAAATGTGAATCTTATAGAAGTCTTTTCTTCTTTTCAAGGAGAGGGACTTCTTGTAGGTAGTAGGCAAGTTTTTGTTAGACTTGCTTCTTGCAATTTGAATTGTAAATATTGTGATACAGAAATTTTAGCAAAAGATGTTGCTAAACTGGAAATGACTCCTGGGAAACTTGATTTCTCAGATATTTGTAATCCGGTTTTGGCATCTTATCTTGCAAATCATGTTAACAAAATGCTTTTTGCTTCTAAACATCATTCGGTTAGTATAACAGGGGGGGAGCCATTAATTCAGTTTGAGGCTTTGAAAGATTTATTGCCTGGGCTCAACGCTCCTATATATTTAGAGACAAATGGGATATTGTTTGAAGAACTGCAAGAGGTCTTACCATTTATAGAATATATAAGCATGGACATAAAATTGCCAAGCAGCTTAATTTTTGGTAAAATTGAAACACCGAAGAATTATTGGCAAGAACATGCAAAGTTTTTAGAAATTGCTTTTAGAAAAAATGTATTTATAAAAATAGTTTTGACTGCTAAAACTACATTTGAAGAAGTGGAAAAAGCAATAGAAATTATAAACAGTGTAAATAAAAAAATACCACTTGTTTTTCAGCCTGTAACACCTGTTAACGGAGTTGAATCTTTATCAATAGAAAAAACTATTGCTTTTTTTGAATTAGCGCAAAATGTTCTGGACGATGTGAGAATTATACCCCAAACTCATAAAATTATAGGTGTAATTTAAAAATGTTTTGTCACAATACAGGTATAAATCATAATTATAAAAAGCAGATATTAATAAATAACTAAAAAAGGAGTGATATATTTGCATGTACTGATAACAAATGATGATGGTATACATGCTCCGGGCATCAGAGCTTTGTGGGAAGAATTTATTGGGTTTTGCAAAGTTACCATAGTTGCTCCTGACAAAGAAAGAAGTGCTTGCAGTCAGTCAATTACTGTTCACAGACCTCTTTGTATAGATAGATATCATATGGTCGGAGTAGATATAAACGATAAAAATGCAACTGCATATCAGTTAGGCGGAACGCCAGCTGATTGTGTAAAAATAGCAATCAAAGTACTGCTTGATGATCCACCAGACCTTATTATTTCTGGAATTAACAATGGCTCTAATTTAGGGACAGAAATATTTTATTCAGGAACTGTAAGTGCTGCTATAGAGGGTGTTATAAACGGAATACCTTCAATGGCTGTATCGCTTGTTTTAAAGGGAATGGATAATTATGCTTATGCTGCTAAGGTTGCTAAAAGATTGGCAGTGGCATCGTTAGATAAAAAAATTCCTAATAATGTTTTTTTAAATGTAAATATTCCTGATGTTACAGAAGAAGAAATTAAAGGAATTACTGTAACGAAACTTGGTTTTAGATATTACAAAAACACTTTTGAACAAAGGCTTAGCCCACAAAACAAACCGTATTTTTGGCTGGGCGGCGAGATTGTTGATGAAGGCAATGAACCTGATAGTGATGTATCTGCAGTTAAAGATAATAAAGTTTCTATAACTCCTGTTCACCTTCACTTTACTCATGAAGAAACGAGAAAGACAATCGAAAATTGGGATATTTAAAAACCATCTAAGTTAAAACCTTAGATGGTTTTCTTATACAAACCTCCTGGGATACTTTATAAATTATGCATAAAATCGTCCAAGTAATAATAAATTTCTAGCATAACTTATATTTTGGGAGGGGACAATTTTAATGAGAACATATAAAAAAGAGAAAAAAAGCAGCAGACCAATCGAAGATAAAAAACGTTATTTTATTTTGGTTCTTAAAGGTGTAGTTGTCAGTATTATTATATCGATGATCTCTATATTTTTTCTTTCGCTTGTGACAATAGTTACTGACCTGTATAATACTAATACAACAATTGGTAATGTAATAGCAATATTTAGTTATAATTTAGATTTTTATTTGAATTATATAATGATCGGCATTACTATGCTGAGTATATTTTTTGCAAGTCTTTATATAGCGAAAGTGTCTCAAAGAAGAGGAGCCCTGTTGGGAATAGCAATAGGTTGCATATATGTGCTTTTTTCTGTTGGCATTAGTACAGATTTAGGCCAAAATCAAATATTTATTGCCTCTTTTCTCAATAAGCTTTTAGCTGGTTGCTTCTCAGGCGCTTTGGGTGGCTTTATTGGAGTTAATATGTCTTGAATTTTAAAAATCTGTAAAGAAACACTAGTCTGACTTTTCTTTTTTTGTTGTAATAAAGAGGATTTTTAATAAAAAGACTGAAATATAATTAATATTTATTTTTAAATAGAATTTACAAAAATTTTAAATTAAAAATCTATATGTAGAAGGCTGAAAGTATTTGTTTGTAAAGAGGAAAGCAAACTAGTGGAGGAAAACAGATTTAAATTTGAGGGTTTTAAATTCACCTTTAAACTGTTTTATATTTTTCTGCTGATTCTATGTATAAATGACGTTATGAGGTGAACATTATTAAAAAAGAATTATTATCTGGAAATGAAGCAATTGCTCGAGGCGCCTATGAAGGCGGACTAAAAGCTGCTGCTGCTTATCCAGGAACTCCAAGCACAGAAATACTTGAAAATATTTCCAAGTATCAAGAAGTATATGTTGAGTGGTCTCCAAATGAAAAAGTTGCCGCCGAAGTAGCAATAGGTGCATCTTTCGCAGGTGCAAGAGCACTTACATCAATGAAACATGTGGGCGTAAATGTAGCTGCTGACCCATTATTCAGTTTTGCCTATACAGGAGTAAATGGCGGATTTGTACTTATATCTGCTGATGATCCTGGTTGTCATAGTTCACAAAATGAACAAGATAACAGATATTATGCAAAATTCATGAAAATAATTTTAGTAGAACCTTCAGATAGCCAAGAAGCTAAAGATTTTACTAAAAACGCTTTTGACATGAGCGAACAATTTGACATGCCTGTTATGGTTAGGACTACAACTCGTATTTCTCACTCAAAAGGTATGGTTACTCTAGAAGATAGAAAAGAAATTCCCTTAAAACCTTATAAACAAAATGTGCAAAAATATGTAGTTATGCCTGCACAAGCAAGAAGGCTTAGAGTAACATTAGAGGAAAGACTGGAAAAAGCTGGTGAATTTTCCGAAATATTTCCAGGAAATAAAATTGAAGGAAATGGTAAAGAGTTTGCCATAATCACAAGTGGTGTAGGTGCTAACTATGCTAGAGAGGCATTAGGGGATAGAGCTACATACTTGAAACTGGGAATGACTTTTCCGTTGCCTAAAAAAATGGTAACTGAATTTATAGAAAAACATAAAACTGTTTATGTTATAGAAGAAGGAGAACCATTTTTAGAAGAGCAGATTAAAGCACTTGGTCTTAATGTAATTGGTAAAGAGCTTTTCCCTAACATGGGTGAATTGACTGCAACTATGATTAGAGAAATTCTCTTAAATGAACCGGCGAAAAAAAATCAAGATTTATTCAGAGCAGAAGATACGCCGATTCGTCCTCCGGTTTTATGCCCGGGATGTCCGCATAGAGGCGTTTATAGAGTAATTAGAAGAATTAAAAATGCTACTGATGCTATAGTGACAGGTGATATTGGTTGTTATACTTTGGGTGTTTTGGCACCTCTTAATGCACTTGAAACTTGCATATGTATGGGAGCTAGTGTAAGTGCTGCTATAGGCTTTAAACAAATGATGCCAGACAGAAAAGTTATTGCAACAATTGGTGACTCTACTTTCTTGCATTCAGGTGTTACCGGTCTTATGGATGCAGTATATAACAAAGCTGCTATTACTTTAATTATTCTGGATAACTCAATAACTGGAATGACAGGTCATCAGCAAAATCCTTCAACAGGTTTTACTATTAGGAATGAGCCTACTTATAAAGTTGATTTAGAACAAATGGTTAGAGCGTGTGGAGTTCAGCATGTCTTTAAGGCAAAAGCTTATGACTTTAAAGGTGTGGAAGCCGCTATAGAAAAAGCTATAGGAATTAATGATGTTACTGTAGTAATTACTGAACAACCATGTGTTTTGATTGAAAAGAAAAAAGAAATAGTAACTTGCCAAATAAATTCTGAAAATTGTCAAGACTGCCAAGTTTGTTTAAGATTAGGATGTCCTGCTATCTCTAAACAAGGTGACGGAACTATTGCTATAGATCAGACAATGTGTAATGGTTGTTCACTTTGTATACAAGTGTGTAACTTTGATGCTATAGAGAGAGTAGGTGGCACTAATGAGTAAAACTAAAAATATTTTGATTGTTGGGGTAGGGGGGCAAGGTACTCTTCTTGCAAGTAAAATTTTAGGACAAGTTGCTCTGCTTTCTGATCTTGATGTAAAACAATCAGAAGTACATGGAATGGCTCAAAGAGGCGGAAGTGTAATAACTTATGTCAGACTTGGTGAAAAAATAAGTTCACCTCTTATAGAGAAAAAAGAAGCTGATATAATAATTGCTTTTGAAAAATTAGAAGGAATAAGATGGCTTGATTATCTTAAAGAAGATGGAACAATAATAATTAATGATCAAGAAATTTATCCAATGCCGGTAATAATCGGAGCAGCTGATTATCCGGAAAACATTTTTGAAAAATTAGAAAAAAGCTCTAATAAAACAATAAAAGTAAATGGTCATGAGCTTGCCAAAGGTTTAGGAGAGACAAGAGCATTAAATGTAATTTTGCTTGCTGTTGCTGCAAAACTTTTACCTTTTGAAAAAGAGGTATGGGAAAAGGCGCTTGTTGATATGGTTCCTAAAAAAGCTCTGGAAATAAATCAAAAAGCATTTGAACTTGGGTGGAATTTATAAAAATGAAATATCAAGGAATATTGTTTGATCTTGACGGTACTTTAGTAGATAATTCGGAACTTGTGATTACATCTTTTCAGTATATATTTAAAACTCATTTAAATATGGATTTAGAGCCAGAAGATATTTATCCTTATTTCGGCAGACCTTTAATAGAGGCTTTTCGTGAGTTGGCACCAGAAAATGAGGATCTTATTGAAACTTACAGAGCATATGAAAATCCGCGTGGAGATGAGATGGCTCATTTGGTGGAAGGTGCTAAAGAAGTATTAATAAAACTTTATGAATCTGGTATTAAGCTTGCAATTGTTTCTTCCAGAAATTCAAAAAGCTTACATCACGAACTGGAAATAAGGGCTGTGGATCAGTATTTTCAAGTGATTATAGGCTGTGATGATAGTGAAAAACACAAACCTGATAAGGAGCCTGTTGAAAAAGCATTAAAAAATCTTGGGCTCAAAAGTGAAGATTGTCTTTTTGTTGGAGACAGTCCATATGACATGATGAGTGCTAAAGGGGCAGGGGTTAAGACTGCTCTTGTGAGGTGGACAAACGTTCCTTGGGCAGATGTGGAAAAGTGTTATCCTGATTATATTTTGGAAACAATGTTTGATTTATTGGAAATATGTGAAGTATAATATAATTATAGTTTGGTTGTTAAAAGGAGAATTAGTTCTCCTTTTAATTTTAAATAAAAGAAAAAGGGGGTTGTTTTATGGTAAGACTTGCTATAATTGGTGGTACAGGTGTATATGATTTTGATATGCATGTTATGGAAAAAATTACTTTTGAAGAAATAGAAACTCCTTATGGTAGAGTGAAATTCAAAATTGTTGAACATGGCGGTAGAAGTGTAGCTTTTATTCCCAGACATGGCGCACAACACTCCATTGTTCCTAATAAAATAAATTATCGTGCTAATATATGGGCTATCAAGAAAATGGGTGCGGAAAGTATTATTTCTACTAGTGCTGTAGGTTCTACAAGGCTTTTTATCAGACCAGGAGATTTTCTAATTCCTCATCAATTTTTAGATTTTACAAAAAGCAGAGAAAGCACGTTTTTTGATTCACCGGAAAGAGGCGTAGTTCATGTTGATTTAACAAACCCTTATTGTTCCAGAATGAATCTAATGTTAGTTCAAGTTGCAGAAGATTTAGGGTTTAAATGTCATGATAGAGGAACATATGTTTGTACTGAAGGACCTCGTTTTGAGACAACGGCAGAAATAGAGATGTTTGGTAATTTGGGTGGAGATGTAGTAGGGATGACAAATGTTCCTGAGGTAGTTTTAGCAAGAGAAGCTGAAATATGTTATTCTACTATTTGTTTAGTTACCAACTTTGGGGCAGGGACTTCGCTTACTAACTTAACACATAAAGAAGTTGTAGATACAATGAAAGCTAATATGCACAATGTTAGAAATTTCATACTTGCGGCAATGGAAAGAATAGAGTTTTTACCTGAGTGTCCGTGCAGAAATTCCTTAGCAGAGTATGGTGGATTTAAACTATAAAAATTATAGAATTAAATTGTTAAAAACATATAGAGTTTCTTGCTTTTGCATAAACTTATATGTTTTTAATATTATTTATATATAAATAAAAAAATGGAGAGAGAAAAGTTGGAAGCTATATATTGGTCGGATGATTCGCTTAAAATATTAAATCAAACCTTATTGCCTATAAAAGTTGAATATAAAATTTGTACTAAGTGGCAAGATGTAGAGATTGCCATTAAACGACTTGAAGTGAGAGGTGCTCCTCTGATTGGGGTAGTAGCTGCTTATGGGGTTGTTTTAGGTGCTATTCAATATAAAAATGATTTTAATAATTCAAATGATTTTAAAGAAAAAATAAGAGAAGTTTCTTATAGGCTTTCACAAACAAGGCCAACTGCTGTAAATTTATTTTGGGCTATAGAAAAAATGATTGCTGTTTTAAATAATATTTCTGAAACTACTGATGCAGAAATTATATTAAAGCTGAAACAGGAAGCCGATAAGATTTTTTCGGATAATAAAGAGAGCAATGAAAAGCTGGCATTATATGGTGCTGAGCTATTTACTAAGCCTGTAAATGTTTTAACTTATTGTAATACCGGTACTCTGGCAACAGCTGCTTGCGGTACTGCACTTGGTGTAATCAGAGCAGCTTATGATCAAAAGAAAATAGTGAAAGTTTATGCTGCTGAAACCAGACCACTTCTCCAAGGTGCGAGGCTAACTGCTTTTGAGTTGATGCAGGATAAAATAGATGTAACTTTAATTACTGACAATATGGTAGGCTGGTTAATGAAAAACAAGATGGTAGAAGCTTGTATTGTTGGTGCAGACAGAATTGCAGCAAATGGTGATACCGCAAATAAAATTGGTACATACACTATTGCTGTTTTAGCAAAAGAACATAATATACCTTTTTATGTAGCAGCTCCTTTATCTACATTTGACTTTACAATTTCATCAGGAAAAGATATTGTAATAGAAGAACGGGAAAAAGAGGAAATAATTTCTTTTGGTTCTTCAATAACTGCTCCTTTAGATGTAAAAGTGTTTAATCCGGCTTTTGATGTAACAAACAGTGAACTAATTTCTGCAATAATAACAGAAAAAGGTATTTTAAAATATCCTTATAGTGAATCTATAAGTAAAATATGCAGAGAAGAGGCTTGAAAAATGGGTAATCAGGGATCTATTATCAGAGACATTAACTTAAAGAAAACTGGTATGGATAAGATAAATTGGGCTAAGAATTTTATGCCTGTTTTAAATATACTAAACACAGAGTATGCAGAATCAAAACCGTTAAAAGGTAAAACAGTTGTAGTTACAATACATATTGAGGCAAAAACTGCCTGCTTTGTTCTTACTTTAAAAAATTTAGGGGCAAATGTAGTTTTAGCAGGTTGCAATCCGCTTTCTACTCAAGATGATGTAGCTGCTGCTTTGGTAGATTTGGGTGTAAAGGTTTTTGCCTGGTATGACTGCACTCCAGAAGAATATGATGATTTTCTAAATAAAGCATTAAGCGAAAATCCTGATATCATAGTAGATGATGGGGGAGACTTAACTGCACTTTTGCATAATACCAGACCAGAACTTATTAAAAATATTTTGGGTGGTTCAGAAGAAACAACAACAGGAGTTATGCGTCTTAGAATTTTAGAGAAACAAGGAAAATTAAAGTTTCCAATAGTTGCCGTTAATGATGCTTATTGCAAATATCTTTTTGATAATAGATACGGAACAGGTCAATCTACATTTGACGGTCTTTTTAGAACAACTAATTTATCTATAGCGGGTAAAACAATGGTTGTTGCTGGCTATGGCTGGTGTGGAAAAGGCATTGCAATGAGAGCTAAAGGTCTTGGTGCCAATGTTGTGGTGACTGAAATTGATCCTATAAAAGCAATGGAAGCAGCATTTGATGGTTTTAGAGTAATGCCAATGCAGGAAGCTGCTAAAATTGGTGATATGTTTATTACTGTTACAGGTTGTAAAGATGTTATAACAAAAGAACACTTGAAAGTAATGAAGTCTGGTGCGGTGATGGCAAATGCAGGTCATTTTGATGTTGAAATAAACAAAAATCACCTTAAGGAACTTTCGGTTTCTGCTAAACGGGTTAAAAAAGATATAGAAGAATTTACTTTTGCAGATGGTAAAAAGGTTTATCTTCTTGCTCAAGGCAGACTTATAAATTTAGCTTCAGGTGATGGACATCCAGTTGAAATCATGGATTTATCATTTGCTATGCAAACATTAACTATTCTCTATATTAACGAACATCATAAAGAGTTAACTCCTAAAGTTTATGACGTTGCTTCAGAACTTAATGAAAAAGTGGCTTTATTAAAAATTAAGTCTATGGGAATAGAAATAGATAAACTTACTGAGGAACAGTATAATTATATATATAATAATCATGAATAAAATTAAATGCTTTTGGAGTAGGTATGAAGATTATACAAATTAAAGAAAAAATAATTAATACTGCTTTAGAACTTCAAAAAAAAGGTTTGGTTGCAGGTACTTGGGGCAATATAAGTGCTAAGATTGACGATGATATAATTGCAATAACTCCTTCTGGGATGGATTACAATAAACTTAAAACAGAGGATATAGTTATTGTTGATAGTCAAGGCAATGTACAAGAAAGTAATAGGGAAGGGGTAAAACCTTCTTCAGAATTGCTTTTGCATTTGGCGATTTATGATAAAAGACCGGATTTACAGGCTATAGTTCATACTCATAGTACTTATGCGAGTGTCTTTGCAGTAGCCAGAAAAGAAATACCACCGATAATAGAGGATTTAGTGCAAATTGTAGGTGGTAGTGTAGAAGTTGCCGACTATGCATTGCCCGGAAGCAGTACACTGGCCTTAAATGCTGCACTTTCTTTGCAAGATAAAATGGCTGTTATTCTGGCCAGCCATGGATTGGTTGGCGGGGGAAGAGTACTGGAAGAAGCTCTTTTAGTTTGCGAGATTGTAGAAAAAGCAGCTAAGATATGCTTGTTTGGGAATCTTTTGGGCGGTTGTGCAGTTTTAGATGAGGAAGATGTCAGTGTGATGCATGATTTTTACTTAAAACACTATAGCAAACCTTTGCTTGAGGAAGATTAATAAAATTATGATAAGAGGTTGTAGATATGTCAGGTATTTTACTTAAAAATGGACAAGTACTTCTGCCAAATGGAGAAGTTGAACTGTCTGATGTTTATGTAGTTGGCTCTGAAATAAAAAAAATAGGTCTTGATTTACAAGAAAAAAATGCGGAAATTATAGATTGCCAAGATAAATTAATTACACCTGGTTTTATTGATGCACATGGACATATGGCCATGACTCTTTTTAGAAGTTATGGTGATGATCTTAATTTAATGGATTGGCTCAATTTAAAGATTTGGCCGGCTGAAGCAAAGCTTACTGGTGAAGATGTTTATTGGGGAACAATGCTGGCTGTTGCAGAAATGATAAAATCTGGTACAACAACTGCTGCTGATATGTACTTTTTTATGGATGAAGTTGCCAGAGCAGTTGATGAAAGCGGCTTTAGAGCATCTCTTTCTAGAGGTATAACAAGTACAGAAGGCTTAAAACAAAATGAAGAGCTTTTTAATAATTTTCATAATTCGGCAGATGGCAGAATTACTGTAATGCTTGGACCACATGCCATTTATACTTGTTCTTTAGACTTCTTAAAAGAAACTATAAAAATGGCAGAAAAGTTGAATTGCCCAATACATATACATGTTTCTGAAACTACTATAGAAGTAGAAAATTGCATGAAAGAACATGGCAGATCACCTGTAGAAGTTTTGGATTCAATAGGATTATTTGAAGTTCCGACTTTAGCCGCACATTGTGTTCATATGTCTGATAAAGATATTCAGATAATGGCTGAGAAAAATGTGAAAGTTGCTCATAATCCTGGCAGTAATATGAAACTTGCCAGTGGGGTAGCTCCTGTTCCTAAAATGTTAGCTGCAAATATGTGTGTAGCTTTAGCAACAGATGGTGCTTCCTCAAATAATAATTTAAATATGCTTCATGAAATTAGATTGGCAGCTTTGCTTCATAAAGTTTATAACCTGGATCCGTTGGCAGTGCCGGCAAAAACAGCTCTTAGTATGGCTACCAGGAGTGGGGCGGAGGCTTTGAATCTTGGAAAAGTCGGGGAATTAAAAGAAGGCTATAAAGCAGATATTACTATTTTTAACACAACTGATGTGCATTGGTGTCCAAAACATGATTTGAGATCTTTGCTTGTTTATGCCGGAAATTCCAGTGATGTAGATACTGTTATAATTAACGGGAAAAAAGTTTTGAGTAATAAAAAACTATTGACAATTGACGAAGAAAGAGTAGTTTTTGAGGCTAATAGAAGAGCTTTTAAATTGACAGAAAAATAAAACATTAGTAAAAACTATAGATTTTATATTGATTTTTCTCTATAATAGAAGTGCAAATAAAAATTTTTACTGGACTGGGGCTGTTTTGTAAAAAACGGGGGGACAGAAATTTTGTTTGAAGAATCAGCGAAGATGAAAGAATTTGAATCAGCAATATTTACTCAAATAGATGAGTTGATTGCTGTAGAAAAAGCTAATGGTAAAGATGTGATTATGCTAAATATTGGTAATCCTGATTTGCCGCCTGCACCTCATGTTATGAAGGTGCTAAACGAAAGTGTGTCTAATCCTGATAACTATGGTTATATGTTGGGATTTGGTGTACCAGAACTTTTGAAAGCTATAGCTGATTGGTATGAAAAAAATTATGGAGTTAAAGTAGATCCTGATAGTGAAGTTCTTACATTACTTGGATCTCAGGAAGGTCTTGCACATATATTCTTTTCTTTAATAAATCCTGGAGATGTAGTGCTTGTTCCTGACCCTGGTTATCCTATATTTGAGTTTGCGCCAAGAGTGGCTGGTGCCGAAATATATAGGATGCCGCTTAAAGAAGAAAACAACTATCTTCCAGATTTAAAAGCAATTGATAAAGAAATATTAAGAAAAGCTAAGGCTATGATTCTTAATTATCCTAATAATCCTTTGGCTGCTACAGCTCCAAGAGAGTTTTTAGAAGAGGTAGTTGAGTTTGCCAAAGAAAACGAGATACTAATTTGTTATGATTTTGCTTACAGCACTTTGGTAGAAGAAGATGTTGAATCAATTAGCATCTTGAGTATTCCTGGTGCTAAAGATGTAGCAATTGAATTTAACTCTTTGTCTAAAACCTTTAGTTTACCAGGTTGTCGTTTGGGTTATGTTCTTGGCAACAGTAAAGCATTAGGTATGTTGGCTAAATTAAAATCTTATTTTGATTATGGTATATTTTATCCTTTGCAAAAAGCGGCAATAGCTGCCTTGACAGGACCGCAAGAATGTGTAAAAGAAACAGCTCAAATCTATCAAAGACGCAGGAAGATTGTTGCTGATGCTTTGAAAGAACTGGGTTTTGGGATAAAAACTCCAAAAGCTACTATGTATGTTTGGGCTAGTATTCCGGGTGAGCAAAGTTCTTATGATTTTGCAGTAGCAATGCTAAAAGAGGCTTCCGTTTCTGTGGTTCCTGGAGAATGTTTTGGAGAATGTGGTAAAGGATACATACGAGTTGCTTTGGTTGAAAATGAAGAAAGATTAGTAGAAGCAATGCGTCGTGTTAAATCTTGGTTAAATAAATAAAATAATATAAATACAAATTAAGAGGAAAAAAAGGAGAGTGTATTAAAAGTGTCATTCAAAGTTCCAGTAGGTATTTCAGCCCGTCATATTCATTTATCAAGAGAAGATCTTGATGTTTTATTTGGAAAGGGTTATGAATTAACACCAATTAAAGATTTATCTCAACCTGGTCAATTTGCATCAGCTGAACAAGTTGACTTAGTAACTGAGAAAGGTAGCATCAACAAGGTTCGTGTTTTAGGTCCACTTAGAAGCAAAACTCAAGTAGAGTTAGCTTTCACAGACGCTTTAAAATTAAAAATTAAAATCCCAGTAAGAGATTCCGGTGATGTTGAAGGTTCTGCAGGCATTAAAGTTGTAGGTCCAGAAGGCACATTAGATCTAAAAGAAGGCGCTATTGCTGCTTGCCGTCATATTCATATGACACCAGCAGAAGCAGAAAAATTCGGTTTTAAAGATAAAGATATTGCTAAAGTTACAGTTACTGGTGAAAGAAAATTAGTTTTTGACAATGTTATCGTTAGAGTAAGTGATAACTATAAATTAGAACTTCACCTTGATACTGATGAAGGAAATGCTGCATTAATCAATACTGGTGATGAAGCTGAGTTTGAAAAAGCTTAAA
>JAJDHX010000030.1 GCA_030266395.1 Selenomonadales bacterium OttesenSCG-928-I06
GCATAGGGCTAATTTGAAGTTCTAGCTATATATAAATACACAAATATACAATATTGGCAGGAGGTAGTTTTATGGCCGAAGTTTCCTTAAAAGGAGAACAACGGGTATTCATGACAGGTAACGAAGTGTGTGCCTGGGCTGCTGTAGCAGCTAAAGCCGACATTATGTATGGCTATCCTATTACTCCGCAAAACGAAATTATGCATTACTGGACAAGACTTGCTCCAAAAGAAGGCAAGCGTTTTCTTCAAACAGAAGATGAAATTTCTGCAGGATTTACTACAGTAGGCGGAGTTCTCTCAGGCAGAAAAGCTTTCACTGCAACTGCAGGCCCCGGAAATGTCTTAATGCAAGAATCAGCTGGTATGGCTGAAATGATGAGAATCCCTATTGTTTATATAATTCAACAAAGGGGCGGCCCTTCAACGGCTACAGTTATTTACGCTCAACAAGAAACAACTCTTACTACTCGTGGCGGTAACGGTGAAGGACATAGAATAGTTTATTCAACTTCAAATCATCAAGAATTGTTTGATTACATAATCAAATCCTTCAATGTTGCTTGGAAATATCGTTTCCCAACATTCCTTTTAGGTGATGGTTATCAAGCAAAAATGCGTGAACCATTAACTATTTACAATCCGGAAGAAAAAGGTATGGAAATAATACCTGCTGAACCTATTATTGGTGACACTACAAATCCAAACAGAGGTTTCCAACATCTTCGTAACACTTATAATACAGAAGATGAACTTTATGATGTTGTAATGAAAAACCAAGCAGACTACGACAAAATGGCTGAAGAAGTAATAGAATGGCATGCAGAAGGCTGTGAAGATGCTGATGTTATTCTTGTTGCTCATGGCGTAGTATCAAGAGCTGCATTAGGTGCTTATAAACAACTTAAAGCTGAAGGCAAAAAAGTAGGCTATTTCAGACCTATAACAGTTCGTCCTTTCCCTGCTAAACAACTTCTTGAAGCTTCTAAAAATGCTAAAAAACTTTTAGTTGCTGAATCAGCATATGGTCAGCTATTAAATATAGTTAAAGCTGAAATTTTTGGAAGTACTATCGAGATTGTTCCTATGCTACGCCCAGGTGTTGGCATAACTACCGAAGAAATCGTAGAAGAATACAATAAACTGTAAGGTAAGGAGGGAAAATGAAATGCGAGTTAACGAAATATTAGAGCCTAGCATGCCTAAAAGCTGGAATGAAGAAACTAAGCCTCATAAATTTTGTCCTGGTTGCGGTCATGGTCTTGTTTTAAGAGCACTTGGCCAAGCAATGGACGAATTAGGCATACAAGATAAAGTTGTTTTCGGTTGTGATATTGGATGTTCACTACTTTCTTGGGACTTCTTTAAAGTAGATACAGTTCAAACACATCACGGTCGTACAAACCCTGTAATCACTGGCATGAAAAGAGCTAATAATGATATAATTGCTATTGGCTACATGGGTGATGGTGGCGGTTACGCTATCGGTTCCCAACATTTATTCAACGCTGCTGTACGTGGCGAGAAAATCACAGTTATTGTTTGTAACAACTGTAACTATGGTATGACTGGCGGACAAATGTCCCCTACTACTTTACCTGGTATGAAAACTGAAACCAGCCCTTATGGTCGTGATGTAGAATCCACTGGATATCCTACAAAAGGACCAGAAATGGTAGCAGCAGTTGCCCCAGAAGGAGCATATGTTGCCAGAGGTATCATTTCCAAACCAAGACAAGTAAAAGAATATATCAAAAAAGCCCTTCAAAACCAAATTGATGGCAACGGTTTCTCCTTTGTAGAGATTTTATCAACATGTCCTACTAACTGGAGAACTAATGCTAAACAAACTTGGGATTTCTTAGAAAACGATATGACAAAGTATTTCCAAACTGGTGAACTTAGAGTTCCAGAAAAAAAAGACTAAGAAGGAGGGTATAAAAATGGCAAATTTAATTAAAATTGCTATCGCAGGTGAAGGCGGTCAAGGCGTACAATCCATCGCTGAAATATTAGCTGAAGCAGCTAATGAAGCAGGTAAAAACGCATTATATATTCCGAACTTCGGCGTTGAACAACGTGGCGGTGTATCAATCGCATATGTTCAAATCAGCGATGAAGCAATAGGTTTCCCTAAATTTCAAAAAGCAGATATACTAATACCTGTAAGCACACGTGCTGTTGAAAGAACTGCAATGTATGCAGGTAAAGATACTATCTATATATATGATAATTCACTTGTTGACTACAACGACGTTAACAAAGAAGTTGTAGGCAATAAATTCTTTGATGTAACACCTGCTAATTTAGGTACTGATAACGTTGCTGTAAATGGCGACAAAGCTAATAAAAACCTTTCAGAAGTTAATACATTAATTGCAATCCCTGCTAATGATATTGCAAAAAATGAACTTCATCCAAGAGTATTTAATATAATTATTCTTGGTGCGGTTATTGCAGCTACAGAAGTATTACCTTTAGACAGAATCAAAGAAGCTTTAGAATCAAAACTAGGTGCAAAATTTGAAGCTAATCCTAAACTTAGAGAAATGAACTTCAATGCATTAGAACGCGGTTACGAATTAATTAAAGGCGCAATTAAATAAAGAAAGGGAGAAAAGCATGTCTGATAAAAAAGTCGAATTCGAATGTGCAACATATAAGAACGACAGAGGCCTTTGGGCAACTTTCCCTGGTCTTTGTAAAGGTTGCGGTCTTTGTATAGAAAAATGTCCAGAAAAATGTATCGCTTGGTCAACTGAACTTGGCGTATACGGCACTCCACGTGTTGAACCTAAAATGGATCA
Source organism: Selenomonadales bacterium OttesenSCG-928-I06 (assembly GCA_030266395.1). Taxonomy (GTDB): domain Bacteria; phylum Bacillota; class Negativicutes; order Sporomusales; family Sporomusaceae; genus JAJDHX01. The sequence continues at coordinate 2,807 of JAJDHX010000030.1, forward strand.
ATGCATAATTTGTGGTATTTGTGAAACAGTATGTCCTGATTGTGCAATCACAGTTAAAAGAGCTCCAAAAAAATAATTAGGATAAATATTTTCACAAGCTTTAAAAATGAAATTGGGGATTTTTATATCCCCAATTTTTTATTTACCTCTATAGACTATTTGCCTGTTTAAGTGTATTATATATAAGTACAAACTTTTATTTTTTACTTTAGGAGATAAGAAAATCGTGAATGTTTATGCTGAAAAACTAGTTCCAATAATAAAAGATCAAATGGTTGCAGTTGAAGAAAGCCTATTTGAAAAAGTAGAATCACAAGTGAAAATAGTTGATGACATTGGAATTCATTTAATAAAAGCTGGAGGCAAACGCCTAAGACCGGCTCTATATCTTTTGTGTTCTTACGATGCTAATTTGCCTTTAAAAGAAAATGCTTCACTTGCTGCAAGCTTAGAACTTATTCATATGGCAACTTTAGTCCATGATGATGTAATAGACGAAGCATCTACAAGACGTGGACAACCTACTGCAAATACATTGTGGGGCAACAAAATTTCAGTTTTAGCTGGCGATTATCTTCTAGCAATGGCTTTTTCTTCAATAGCTGATTTTATAAAACCACGAGAAATACAAGTAATGGCAAATACCATCGCACTGGTATGCGAAGGTGAAATACTGCAAAACATTAATGCCTTTAACGCTGATATAACCATGGAAGATTACAAGAGAAAAACCTTCCAAAAAACAGCTAATTTTATAGCTTCTTCCTGCGAATTAGGTGCAATACGCGCTAATTTTACTGAAGAACAAATATCTCAAATTCAAACATACGGAAATTGTTTGGGAATGGCTTTTCAAATAACAGATGATATTTTAGATATAACAGGAAATGCAAAACAAATAGGCAAACCAGCAGGAAACGATCTAAAACAAGGTATAATAACCTTACCTGTAATCTATGCCTTAAAAAACAGTCCTCATCAAGAAGAACTCAGAAAATTAGTAAGTTCAACAGAAATAACTGATGATGAGGTAGCAAAAGCACTTGAAATAACCAGAGAATGCGGTGCAGTTGAATATAGTTATGACATAGTCAGAGACTATCTTCAAAATGCTAAAAATATATTACCTAAAGAACTTTCTTTAGAAGTTAAAAATTCTTTAATTAACGTTATTGACTTCGTAGAATCTAGAGACTATTAATATAGAACTTCTAAGGAGGTACAACCAATGTCTAATAATATAAAACCTACTGGCCTTACTTACCGTGATGCAGGAGTAGATATAGACGCAGGCAACAGAGCTGTCGAGATGATGAAAAAACATATAAGCTTAACAAACCGCCCAGAGGTCCTCGGAAGTATAGGCGGTTTTGGTGGTTTATTTTCCTTAAACATAAATAAATATAAAAATCCTGTTTTGGTAAGCGGCACTGATGGTGTAGGAACAAAACTAAAAATTGCTTTTCTGATGGACAAACATGACACAATTGGTCAAGATGTAGTAGCCATGTGTGTAAACGATATTTTAACATTAGGAGCAGAACCATTATTCTTCCTTGATTACCTGGCACTTGGAAAACTGGAAGAAGAAAAAGTAGCTTCAATTGTAAGCGGCGTAGCAGAAGGCTGTGTCAAAGCAGGCTGTGCTCTCATTGGCGGAGAAACAGCTGAAATGGCAGGATTCTATTCAGACGGAGAATATGACATCGCAGGCTTTGCTGTAGGCGTTGTAGACAAAGATAAAATAATTGAAGGCAGTAAAAACATTAAAGAAGGAGATGTATTAATAGGTATCTCCTCAAGCGGAATTCATTCAAATGGTTACTCTCTTGTCAGAAAAATATGTTTTGATCACAAAAAATTTAAGATAAATACATACATAGATGAACTCTCCGGAACTCTTGGCGAAGAACTATTAATTCCAACTAAAATATATATAAAATCATGTCTGCCTATTTTAGAAGATCCCACCCTTAATATTCACGGCATAGTACATATCACAGGCGGCGGTTTTTATGATAATATTCCTAGAATACTGCCTGAAAACTGTTCTGTAACAATAGATACATCTTCTTTTAAGACCCCTACAATCTTCTCACTTTTAGAAGAATGGGGCCAAGTATCTAAAACAGAAATGTACCGTACCTTTAATATGGGTATTGGCTTAATCTTAGCAGTAGACAAAAATGATGCAGATAAAATAGTAAAAAAACTTACAGAACAAGGAGAAACTTGTTCCGTAATAGGCCAAGTACATAAAGGAAATCAAGATGTAACAATTAATTTCTAATTATTTAAAAAGGAGGGTTACAAATGCCAACAAAAACAGTTTTAGGCATAATCTTATCAGGTCGCGGCAGCAATATGCAAGCAATAGTAGATGCTATAAGTGCTGGCAGATTAGCAAACGCTAAAGTTGGTGTTATTATCAGTGACAATCCAAATGCTAATGCTTTAACCAGAATCCCTGCATCTGATATTCCCAGAGTTTGTATTGAAAGAGAAAATTTTAAAGATAAAGCATCTTTTGAAAAAGCCCTTATAAAAGAACTTAGAATACACCATGTAGAACTCGTTGTTTTAGCAGGTTTTATGAGAATTTTAAGTGCCGAATTCCTAAATGAATTCAATGGCAATGTAATGAATATTCATCCCTCACTTCTCCCTGCTTTTAGTGGTTTAAAAGCTCAAGAGCAAACATTAAACTATGGAGTAAAAGTATCAGGCTGTACAGTACATTTTGTAGATGATGGTATGGATACAGGTCCGGTAATTCTGCAACAAGCTGTTCCTGTACTAGAAAATGATACAGTAGAATCATTGTCAGAAAGAATATTACATGTAGAACATATCCTATATCCCAGAGCAATTTCTCTTTTCTGTGAAGGAAGACTTAAAGTAGTCAACAGAAAAGTTCAAATACTTGAAAAACCAGAAAAATAAAGAACTTTAAAGGAGCTTATTTAGATGAAAATTAAAAGAGCTTTAATAAGCGTATCAGATAAAACTGGCGTTACTGAATTTGCCAAAAGCCTGCACGAACTTGGAATTGATATTATCTCAACAGGCGGAACTATGAAAGCAATTAAAGATGCCGGTATCCCTGTAACTTATGTCAGTGAAATAACAGGATTTCCTGAAATCATGGACGGCAGGGTCAAAACCTTAAATCCATACATACACGGCGGTATCTTAGCATTAAGAGATAATCCCAAACATATTGAATCAATGCAAGAACACGACATTACAGGTATAGATTTAGTTGTTGTAAATCTTTACCCTTTTAGAGAAACAATTCAAAAACCTGATGTTACTCTTGAAGATGCCATTGAAAATATAGATATTGGTGGCCCTGCTATGATCAGAGCTGCTGCTAAAAACTTTAAACATGTAGTAATCTTAGTTAACCCTAAAAATTACGCAGAAGTATTAAACCAACTGAAATCAGTAGGAGACGTAGATCAAAAAACCAGAATGGCTCTTGCCAAAGAAGCATTCACTCACACTTCTGAATATGATGCTTGTATAAACAACTACTTAGACAAACAACTTAATGAAGACAGTTTTGTAGAAAGTCTGCAAATATCCTACGAAAAAATACAAACTCTTCGTTATGGTGAAAACCCTCACCAAAAAGCAGCTTTTTACCGAGAAAAATACAGTTCTGAACCTGGTGTTGCCAATGCAGTGCAACTGCAAGGAAAAGAACTATCCTACAACAACATTGTTGACGTAGATGCTGCTTATAATATCGTAAATGAATTTGAAGAACCTACAGCGACTATAATCAAACACACAAATCCATGTGGCACAGGTATCGGCAAAACTATATTTGAAGCATACCAAAAAGCATATGATGCAGACCCTGTTTCAGCTTTTGGCGGCATAGTTGCCTTAAATAAAACAGTTGACAAACAAACTGCCGAAAAAATGAGTGAAATCTTCTTAGAAGTAATTATTGCTCCGGACTTTACTGAAGATGCCCTCTTAGCTTTGTCTAAAAAACAAAATCTCCGTTTATTAAAAACCCCTATGGGTAAAGATTCTCCAGACATACTTGCCCTTAAATCAGTAAACGGCGGGATTGTAGTTCAATCAAAAGACGATCAACCACTTGATACATCATCTCTAAAAGTAGTTACAGAAAAACAACCTACTAAAGAAGAATATGAGCAAATGTTATTTGCCTTTAAAATAGTTAAACACGTAAAATCCAACGCTATTGTAGTAGCTAAAGATAATAAAACGATTGGTGTTGGCGCAGGTCAAATGAACAGAGTTGGCTCTGCGGCAATAGCACTTAACCAAGCACAAGAAGAAGCCAAAGGAGCCGTAATGGCATCAGACGCCTTCTTCCCATTTACAGATACAGTAATAGAAGCTGCCAAAGCAGGTATCACAGCAATCATCCAACCTGGCGGCTCTATCAGAGATGAAGACTCTATCAAAGCTGCCAACGAACACAATATAGCTATGGTGTTCACAGGAGTAAGACATTTCAAACATTAATACAAAATTCTAGTAAGAAGGAGGAACTTATATGGAATTATGGATTAATGAAATACAAACTAATAATTTGCATTTTTCTATTAGAGCAAAAGATATTTTATTTGCCGGCAACTCACAATACCAAGAAATAATACTTGCTGACACAGATGAATTTGGATATTTACTAATTCTGGATAACGTCCTCCAAACATGTGCCTTTGACGAGTTTATATACCATGAAATGATTACTCACATCCCTGTTTTTACCCACCCAAACCCTAAAAAAGTCTTAATAGTAGGTGGCGGAGACGGCGGTACTGCCAGAGAAGTACTCAGACATCTTGATATAGAAGAAATCAAAATGGTTGAGATAGATAAACTTGTTATTGATGTTTGTAAAAAATATATACCTGAGCACAGCTCTGCTCTAATAAACGAACCAAATGAACCTCGATTTATCTTAGAAATATGTGATGGCTTCAAATATCTTAAAGAAACAACCAATTATTATGACATTATCATTGTTGACTGCTCTGATCCTATAGGTCCTGGCGAAGGGCTTTTCAGTAAAGATTTTTATAAAGCAATCTACAAAGCTTTAAAACCTGATGGTCTTTTTGTCCAGCAAACAGAGTCACCATTTTACTATCAAAAACTCATCAAAAGACTTTATAGTGATCTGGAAGATATCTTCCCTATAACAAGAATATTTTTAGCCAGCATCCCTTTATATCAAGGATGTTTACATTCATTCACCATAGGCTCAAAAAAATATGACCCTCTTGATTTTGAAAATATCTTCAAAAGAGTGCCAACTGATTTCAAATTTAAATACTATAATAAAGAAATACACCAAAACGCGTTTTCGTTACCTAATTTCTTTAAAAAAATATTAAAAGAATAAAAATAAAATCCTAATCAAATGATTAGGATTTTTTGTATTTTAATTATTATTTGCAAATATATATCTAGCAAAAACCAGCTTCAAATCATTATAAGCAGCCTCACCCATAATCTCATAGCCGTTTATATTAGGATGTGCCTCATCATCAAATAATTCTTCTCTCACCTTGCCATCCTCCATAAAAGGAGTGTAAAAATCTATAGTAGCCAGACCCCTGCTTTCCGCTAACTTTCTAATCTTATCCCGATAAGATGCTAACAAATTTTCTTCATATGTAGTAACAACAGGAGTAGGCAAACCGATAACAGGTATAATCCCCTTCTCTTCGGCAAGTTCAACCATCTTGGAAATATTCTCTAAAACACTTTCCACACCAATTCCCATAAAAGCATCATTTGCACCACCCATAATAGTAACATGAGTAGGATTCAAATTTAAACAATCATAAGGAAATCTAATAAGCATCTGCTCAGTTGTATTGCCATTGATGCCTTTATTAAAAACTTTGATATTAAATCTTTCTTTAACAATATTAACCCAAGACTGAGAAGGCAGATAAGGATATCCATAAGTAATTGAATCACCTATTGCCACCAGCAATATATCTTTTTTCTCTGACATAATTTATTCTCCCTATATTCAAATAAACCTTAAAATATCAAAATATTTCTCTCATATTCAGCATAAAGATCCTTCAACTCTGTAATCTTATCAAACATTTCAAGTTGCAACCTTGAAGCAGTCTCATAATCTCCAGAATTAAGAGCATCTTTTATATTAGTAAAAATACTCTTCTTCGCCACACTATCTTTAGCCAATAAATACCTTAATTGAGCTATTTTCTTCCAATTTTGCAGATCCATGTCTGTAGCATCTTTATCATGAAGAGGCTTAACAGCTTTAACAAAAGCTAAATTCTCTGGAATTATTCTGTTTAAAATCTCTGTTTTCCAGCGAATAAGAGCTCCTCCAACAAAAGCATCAATAATTTCTTTTCTCAAAACATTGGACCTTGTAAACACCTCGACTTTTTCAGGATATTTATCTAAATTCTGCATGTTCTCCCAAACAGTAGCAGGATGTTTACCAAACAACCTATCACGTTCTTCAGCTGTATAATCATCAAAAATATCTTCTTCACTGCGATAAGCTCTATCTTGTTCTAAATAAAATCCTTCTTCACCCGCACTCTTAGACAGCTCTCTATCCAACTCTTCTATTGACTTATTAATACAAGCCTTAATCCCATCAAGCATAGCAAGATACAAGACAGCAACAGCTATATAAGTATTAGTATAAGGATTAGGAGACCTGACCTCAAAACGAGTCGCTAAAGGATTATTAACATCTCTAACCAGACCAACCAAAATTGTTCTGTTTCTGGACGGAATCTCAGGAGTATGACCTAATGAAGTTACAATACATACAGGAGCTTCAAATCCTGGTTTTAACCTTTGCAAAGAATCATTTGTAGCTGAAATAAACGGATTTATTGCTTCATAGTTTTTCAAAATACCCATCAATGCCCCATATCCTACAGAACTCATGAAATCTTTTTTCATATCTTCAGAAGCAAAAAGATTTATCATCTTACTTGATTTCATTTTAGCAGCTATGCCTATATGAGTATGTTCACCACTACCTGCAACACCAATTATAGGTTTGGCTTTAAAAACCACATCTAAACCTGTTGCCCTAAAAACTTCTCTGATTACTATTCTGGCCAACAACTCATTGTCAGCTGCTTGAAGTGCAGTGGAAAACCTCCAGTCAATTTCTAACTGTTCCATAACATGATCTAAATGACCACTTCTATCAATTGTAGCTTTAACTCCACCAGTCTCTTTGTGCCCCATCTCAGAATGCAGACCATATCTATCCAAAATAAGAATAGAGCGTTCTAAAGCACTTCTGACAATACCTCTTGTCCTTTGCCAATATTGCTCTTGAATCACTTGAGAAGCTGAAAGTTCAGTTATCTCTGCAACTTCTGTAGGTGTTTTTACCCAAAACTCCAGCTCTGTAGCAACAGTAAACACTATATCTTCTATTTCATCTACATTTACATGACTAAGCCCGGCTATATTTTTATTACTTCTAAATAAATCAAGAAGTTCTGCCCTTACATATTCCATACTTTCAGCTAATACAGACCTGGAATCCACTTTCTTACCGCCATGCAATAAGAAAACAGGAATTCTAAGAGTACCAACAGGTTTATTTAGCTGTCTGTCAAAAAACTCATAATTATAGTCAACATACCAATTTACACTATTGTCTGCAACCATATCAACTTTTGCATTATTTAAAGTAGCAATCCCTGTGAGAACAACAGAAGAACCATCTGTCTGCAGTGCACTACCATCAAAAAAAGAATCCATGTCTTGCAAAAATCTTTCTACAGGTATCTTAGCATCAGTATCATTGCCTGCTAAATCTATTCCTAAAGGTGATACAAACTTAATTTCAGGACGATTTCTCAAAAGCTCTGTCAACTTTTCCTTTGTAACATCCTCAGCCGGAATAACAAATAACAAGTCTTCCATTTTCTCACCTCTTATTTATATTTAACTAATTCGTAAATTACTATGAATTTAAACCATATCCAAAACCAGTAAAATTATTACAGATTTAATTATATCATAAAAAAAATCCTTTTAAAAACCATTTTTATTGCCTTGCCTCACATAAAAAAATTTTTTTGGCAAATACTACACATAGAATTCTCAAAAATTTAAAATTTAGGAGGCTTAATAAATGGTTGTAAAAGTTATTGAACTGGTAGGAAGCTCTAAACACAATTGGACAGATGCAGTTGATACTGCAATAAGTGAAGCTACAAGAAGTCTTGATGATATTGTAGGAGTTGAAGTAACAAACTTTACCGCAAGAGTTCATAATGGTCAAATTACCGACTACACAGCAGATCTGAAAGTGGCTTTCGAAGTTAATAAATAATCGGCAATAGGTTAAAATGAATGATAAACGCACATCTGCACATTTCTAATTCATTTTAATCCTGTTGATACATTTGAGAGTTTTTTAAAGAGATTAACGAATGAGGTAAATACGTCAGCCCTCTTAATTCTTTGAAAAAATACGTATAAGAGTAAAATAATAGGATAAAACTATTATTGATCAGTTTATGGTATTTAGAAAATATCATTAAACTCAACATACTAGGAGGCTTAAAAATGACAAAAACAATTGTTGGTGTATTTTCATCTCAAGCAGATGCAGAAAAAGCAGTAAGTGCTTTAAGATCACAAAACTTTACTACTGAAGAAATCAATATTATTGCTAAACAAGAAAAACAATCTCAAAACTTTTCTAAAAATCAAAGTCATAGCAGAAACAGTGAAATGGAACAAGACAGTATCACTGATGGCACTATGACAGGCGGAGTTATCGGCGGAACAGGCGGATTACTTGCAAGTGCAGGACTTCTGGCAATTCCAGGTGTCGGACCAATCCTGGCAGCAGGCCCTATTGCAGCAGCTTTAAGTGGCATGGTTGCTGGCGGTATCACAGGCGGTCTTGTTGACTGGGGCGTTCCTTCCCAAAAAAGCTCTGAATATGAACAACATGTTGCTCAAGGAAACACCTTAGCAATCATCAGAGCAGATGAAAGCAAAATCCAAAACGCAGCTAAAGTCCTAAGAGACAATGGCGCACAAGATGTATCAAGCCATGTAGGCAAGAAAAACTAATACTTAACTTAAAAACATCCTCAAATGAGGATGTTTTTTATTGATTCAGAGCGTTTGACTACGAATCAAAAAATCCCACATCTATCAATCTAATGTGGGATTTAAAATTTTTATAACATTATTTACTTTCTTGTCTTTTTGTTTATTAACTATTTCTAAAAGTTCTTTTAAACTTTCTTGATCATTATTTTCTATCAAATCCACAACTTCTCTCAAAAATACCAAAGCATTTAATTCATCATGCAATTCATCCAATCTGTTTTTGATTAGAACATTAATTTTAGATAAATAATGACTTTTTTCAAGCAGCATAAACAAAACCCCTATTCTAAACTAAAGGAATTTATGTTAAAATAAAAGTTAAACCTATTTTGAAAAATAAAATGAATTTAAAATTCACTTTTTATCAT
>JAJDHX010000031.1 GCA_030266395.1 Selenomonadales bacterium OttesenSCG-928-I06
AGTCGCCACTGCCACCCCAAGCATCAAATTCATTACCTAAACTACTATATTTGCCTACTAAATCTAAATAATGTCCTTTATCGCCTAAATAGGTTCCGTATACAACTAAATCTTTACTTTCTATTTCGCCTTTGCCTGCTTTATAGTAGTTATCTGATTCATATAGACCATATGCTACACCTACTAACCATTTGTCTCCTGCTTTTTGGTCAAAACCTACGTTAAATCCATATTTCTTTTGGTCTATTCCGTTTTCTATTCTGATTTCTTGTTCTGTTCTTTTGTATCTGATCCACATACCAGGTTCTGCATTATCTCTTATATCTCCCAGTCTTTTGAGTAGAGTATCATCATCTCTGAAGAATCCTGCTAAGGCTAGGTGAGAGTCATGGCTTGTTTTTGGAATTATGCCTGGATCTTCTTTCTTTTTCTCAATTCCTGCCAGTCTGATGTCATATTCATAGTCTGGATCGTCACTTCGTCCACTAAATTCAATTAGTGGCTGATAAGTAATTTCTTTTAAGATGCTGTCATATTTTATTTCGGCTGCTTCAAAATTTTTGTCTAAGTCCTTTTGATAATTGGCCGGATCGTATAGATCAATACTACCTTTATCATATTCTACTACGCCTTCAAGATTATAGTCTATGAGTATTGATTTTTCCGCATCTGTTTCGAACCAGATAATGTTTTTGTTATTATATTCGTAGCCTGAACCTTCATAGTCATATTTCATACCTTGGTCGAAGATATGGAATGTTGTCATACTGCCTTCTTTTATTACGTTTTCATTTGCTATTGTTGTTGCCGAAATTATTCTATCTCCTTGCCCTACGCCTAATGCAGGTTCTATCTCTCCATTTTCATCGTATCCCAGAGCATTTGTACGCATGTAGAGATCGTTTTTGTCTTCTAGTTTTAGACCATTTTCTACTGTTATTTTATTGTAATTATCTACTGTATTATATACTTTATCTTCATTTTCTATATCTGTGAAGAACATACGAGAGTCATCAATTAAAAGATATCCATCATTCAAATTTTTACCATCACTAGTAAGTAGATCATTTGATATAACATTTGCTTCTTTTTCTATAATGAAAGTTGAATTATCTTTTATTTCTACTGCTCCTGTAAATTCTACTTTATCTTTAAAGATTGCAGTTGATTGTTTTGAATCCAAAGCATAGCCTACTACACCATCTGAACCCTCAGTAGCCCTTGCAATAATACTAATTTCTTTTTCTTCATCACCACTGCCACCACCAGAACAAGGGTCACAGGCATCACCAGCATAAGCTATTAAAACAGAATAATTTCTAAGCATTATTCCTGTTGCATCAGATACTCCAACAACGTCTCCTGCGCCTGAATGAGACATAACATTAATACAATTTGCCTTTAAAGTCAGCTTAGAATTATCAAGACCAATGCCAAGAGCTTCAGCATCTCCACCAGTTTTTCCAGCTCCACCAATAGCAGTCACTATAAAGCCACACTCACCAGATTCAATATAACCATTTCTTACATTACTGAAAATTGCACCTGCTGCTACGGCTTCTCCTCCGCTGGTAATATCTCCTGATTCTTCACCAAAGGAATAAACATTTACTCCTTCACTAGTCATAAAAGTAACATTATTGGAATTAGTTAAATATAAACCTATAGCAGTAGCTAAGCCAGCATCATTTGTATCATTACCAATTCCACCAGTAGCTTCTACATTAAATGATTGAGCAATTCTAAGAGTAAAATCTTCAGAAGCATTGAGAACAACACCTTGAGCTAAAGCACTCAAACCCTCACTATCGCCTGCAGTTGCATATATCTCAAAATTGCTAAAACGCGAATCTCCTACATTGGTATTATTAAGAAACCAACCTGTTGCTTTCACATCATCAACTTTATCAAGGTCAGCAAAACCATATCCACCTATTGCTGCTACAGACAATGACGCACCTTCACCACTACAAACAAGAGGACAAATATCTGGATTAATTGCTTCTATATATTTTATATTTTCAAAATATAAACCTGTAGCATTAGCAGTTCCGACAATATCGTCAGCTTCAGAAGTACCGCCTCCAAAAGCTGCTACCCCTTCAAATGATGCTGACACCTCAATATTATTAATTGTACCTATATTGCTTAAATACATACCTACAGCCCTGGCATCACCAGCTTTTCCGCCTATTGTAGCTCCGCCATGAGCTCTTATCATAAGTTCTTTTGCAGTAATATTTCCAATATCACCGGCATCATTTACATACAGTCCCAAAGCTTCAGCATCTGCGCCATGCCCATCATAACTATCGCCGCCCTTAGCATATATTGAGATACTACCTAAAGAACAGTCATTAAAGCCACCAATACTAATATTGCCAATATCACCAGTATTATTTAAATAAACTCCCCAGCCTTTAGCATCTCCGCCATTACTGTCATAACCATCGCCACCTGTAACATCTATATCTATGCCACCTGAAGAACATTCACCAAGACCACCAATATTAATGCTATCAATATTACCAGCATTGTTTAAATAAATTCCCCTAGCATCAGCAGCTCCACCAGAAAATCCATCGCCACCTGCAGTACTTATTTCCATACCTGAAGAATATTCACTAAAATTGCCAACACTAATTTCTTGGATATTACTCATATCCTCTATATAAAGACCTGCTGTAAAAACGCTTCCACCAATACCAGCTGTGCCTAAATCAGAATTTCCGCCGTCTCCTGCATAGTTTTCAGAATACAAATCGCCTCTTACTATTATTTCTTTTACATCTGAATTTGTAATAAATACACCTGTAGTAAAGGCATTACCTCCATCGCCACCATTACCATCAGAAGCATCTCCGCCATCACCTGCAGATACCTCTGAAGAAATTGTCGCAATATCAAGTGTATCAATTTTAGAATTTGTAATATCTATCTCTTTATTAGTAATACTGCCACCTTTGCCGCCATTACCCTCTATTTCAGAATAACCACCGTCATTACCTTCTATTTCTGTTTCAATTCCTCCATAAATATTAGAATGCTCAACGAACTCTCCATCAGAATGTTCATGTGTATATGTAACCAATTTTCCAATACTTATATTATCTGCTTTTGAATCTTTAAATAATAAAGTTTTATTTAAGATATCTCCGCCATCGCCACCATTACCGATGACAGCATCTCCACCATACATGCCTTCTATTTCTGTTTCAACTGCAACAATACTAAAATCTCCAATATTAGAGTTTTTATCTACATAAGCAACTATATTTGTAATATTTCCAGAATTACCGGCATTGCCCACACTATCAGCATCTCCGCCTGCAGAACCAATTATATATGTATCAATGCCACCTTTAGCTTCATACTCATAATCATAATAATAGTGACCGTTATCTTCATATACATCTTCATACTCAACAATATCACCTATTTTTATGTTATTAACATTAGAGTTTGTAATCAGCAAATTGATATTATCAATTACTCCGCCATTACCGCCATTGCCGGTATCAGTATCTCCACCATCACCACCAATTAGGACAGTGTCAATTATAGAAACATTAAATTCGCCAATTTGAGAGTTTTCCATAGAAGAAACTATATTTTTAATATCTCCGCCATTACCACCATCACCATTAGTAGTAGCTCCACCCAAAGAACCTACAAGATATGTACTAATACCTCCTAGAGCTTCATAATGAAAACCTTCATTAATATCATAAGAAACATCACGATAATTATACTCAAGATATTCAAAACTATGAATACCACCGATTTCTATATTATCTACTTTAGAGTCTTTGATTTGTAAACTTACATTATCAATCTCTCCACCATTACCACCATCACCATTAGTAGTAACTCCACCTGAAGACCGATTTCCAGATAAATCATTTATTATTGTCTTAATCTTAGCAACTGTAAGTTCTTTAACTTCAGAATCTGCTATTATAGATATCCCTTTATTAATGACATTACCGGCATTACCAGCGTCACCATTAATGGTTCTTCCACCTGAAACACCTGTTATACTTGTATCAATACCGCCTAGGACTTGATATTCATAACGATACGCACTATCCAAACCATCAGGAGGAGTGGCTGGGTTATTATATTTTGATTCAAGAATAGCCCCTAATTCTATGTTATCCACTTTAGAGTTTGTGACTAGTAAATTTATGTTATCAATATTTCCACCATTACCGCCGCTGCTCTGCTTACTATTTCTGCCTGCAAGACCATCAACAGGAGAAGCAAAAGTTACAATTTCTCTGACTAACCTGTTAGGATTAGGAGGAAGTTCATCATCCCTGTATAGTATTGTTGTATTGATTCCAGCAACTTTAAGTTCTTTAACTTCAGAATCTAATATATATATGTCTCTATTAACAATATTTCCGCCATTACCATTATTACCAAACAAAGAAAATCCACCTGAAGAGATATTTATTTGTGTATTAATACCGCCTACAGCTTCATGATAATAACCATCGGCATGTTCAGCTTTAAAAATAGCCCCTATATTTATATTATCTACTTTAGAATTTGTAATTTTTAAAGCCTTATTATCAACATCTCCACCAATACCTCCACCACCAGTAGCAACTCCAGTATTATTTAAAATATTTCCGCCAGAACCTTGGTTTATTGCTGAATAAATATAGCTAACATCAATGTCTTTAAATTTAGAATTATCTATAGATATACCTATATTATTAGCATCGCCACCATTACCACCAGTGCCGGTATCAGAATTGCCGCCTGCACCACCGCGCACAAATGAATTAATGCCGCCTGTAGCTTCATGATAGTAACCATTATAATATGTCTTGTCACCAACATAATAATAGCCTGGTTCTACAAACTTAAAAAAATCCCCTATTTTTATATTGTCTCCATCTTTGATGTTACTTAAGCCAACTCCTACAGCATTAACAGAACCACCATCACCGCCGGTACCATCATAACGAACATTTCCCCCCCAGATGGCTTGACCATATAAACTTACTACATTAATATCAATACTTACTTTTTCAAAATTCTCTACAGAAATACCTGAAACATTAACATTTCTTGCGTTAAGCCCAGTATCAATCATCATATTAGTGTTTTCAGAGAAGTCTTTAATATTGACAATATTGTTATTATTAGCTTGACCAATTATTTTAATTGCCCCAATTTCTAATTCTGTATATTTAATATCAAAAGAATTTGGAGTTGAAAGCATAAAAAAGTCTCTAGAATTCTCACCAAAAGTTATATTATAATCTTTATTTTCAGTAGATGCAAAACCATAACCAGTTACATTACCAGACTCGTCTGGCGTGATAATTTTAATATCGCTTATGTTAACATTTTCTGCTAAAGTGCTACTTGATGTGCTCATGAACATTGTCGTACAAAGTGCACAAGTTACTGCCATTGTTAATTTTTTATTTGTTTTAAATCTCTTATTTCTCATTTCCTACTCCCTTTTTTATAAAATAATTACAACTGTGAATTATTCTCACGCGACATTCTAATTGTATATCAAATCAAGAAATATTACAACATTATGTTTATTTTTTGCAATAAAAATATCATTACATAACGTAATGATATCAAGGGTGTTTTATTTGTTTGTTTTTCTAAATACTTATTCTAAAACATCGGTTACTGTAGTTATTATGTAACCTTTATTTTGTATCTCTTTGATTAAATCTGGAAGAGCCTTTAAAGTTGGATCTGTTGGATGCATCAGAACAATTGCACCATTATGAATTTTCGTTAAAACTCTTTTCTTAACTACTTCTACAGGTGGTTTTTGCCAATCTATTGTATCAATACTCCACATTATTGTTTTATAGCCAATCTCGTCAGCTGCTTCTAAAACTGTTTTGTTATACTCACCATAAGGCGGTGCATAAAGCATAGTCTTTACACCTGTAATGTCTGTTATAAGTTTTTCAGTTTTTATTATCTGTTCTTTGTTTTTCTCTTTGCTTATATTATTCGGATGAGGATGACTGTAAGTATGATTGCCAAGTTCATGGCCTCTATCTTTTATCATCTTAACTATTGCAGGATTTTTAGCAGCCCAGCTGCCTCCTATAAAAAAGGTAATCTTAGTGTTTGTTTTATCTAGTATATCTAACATTTCTGGTAAAATATCTTCTCCCCAAAACACATTACAGGCAAATGCTATTTTTGGAATATCTGCATTTCCTTTGTCTATAGCCTTTAAAACTTTATCGTCTTTAGTTACTTCTGATATTAAAAAGTCTTGTTGAAAAATGCCTAAAGCCATAACTGCCACTATAATTCCTAAGCTCAGAAAAAACTTGGAACGAAATCTTCTTAAATTAGGTAGTACAATTACTTTCCAACGCACAATATCAAATCCTTCCTAGTCTGTATATCTCTATTACACTATTTATGAATAAAACATAATAAATATGATAGAGAATATTAGGTATTAAGTATTTTTATGGATTTGATTATTAAAATAGAATTTTCGCATAGAAAACCCACTGACTTAGCCAGTGGGTTTTTTCATAAAATTTATAAAGTTGCTTTGTGAGATAAATTAATTCTACCTTGACGGTCAACTTCAACTACTTTTACTAAAAGTTCGTCACCTACGTTAACTACATCTTCAACTTTTGCAACTCTTTCTTTAGCAAGTTGAGATATATGTACAAGACCTTCTTTGCCAGGTAAGAATTCAACAAAAGCACCAAAATTCATAATTCTAGTAACTTTACCTGGATAAATTGCTCCTACTTCAACACTTTTCACTAATGATTCAATTATTTGAACTGCTTTTTGACCTGCTCCAACATCAACAGCAGCTATAAATACTTGACCATTATCTTCAATATCTATGCTAACACCTGTGTCTTCAATGATTTTCTTGATAGTCTTGCCACCAGAACCAATTACGTCACGAATTTTTTCTGGGTCTATTTGCATTTTAATAATTCTTGGAGCATGTGGCGAAAGTTCTTCTCTTGGAGTATCAATTACTTCCATCATTTTACCTAAGATATGAGCTCTACCACGTTTTGCCTGCTCTAATGCATCTTTAAAAATTTCTTTAGTTAAACCTGTAATTTTTATATCCATTTGCATTGCAGTTATACCTTTTTCAGTACCTGTAACTTTAAAATCCATATCGCCTAAAGCATCTTCCACACCTTGAATATCTGTTAAAATACTGTAATAGTCTCCTTCTTTTACAAGACCCATTGCCACACCTGAAACAGGAGCTTTTATAGGAACACCTGCATCCATTAAAGATAAAGTACTACCACAAACACTACCCATAGATGTAGAACCATTAGATTCTAAGACTTCAGATACTATTCTTATTGCATAAGGGAATTCTGATTCAGATGGAATAACAGGAACAAGAGCTCTCTCTGCAAGTGCACCATGTCCAATTTCTCTTCTGCCAGGACCTCTTGATGGGCGTGTTTCACCAACACTAAAGCCTGGGAAATTATAATGATGCATATATCTTTTAGTTTCTTCTACACCAAGACCATCTAATATCTGTCCATCACCAATAGCACCTAAGGTAATTATTGAAAGTACTTGCGTTTGACCGCGAGTAAAAAGACCTGAACCATGAGTTCTATTAAGAAGCCCTACTTCAACAGTTATAGGTCTTACTTCATCTAGTGCTCTGCCATCTGGACGAATTTTTTCAACAGTAATCATTTTTCTTACTATTTCTTTTAAAATCGTTGAAAACATATATGAAACGTCAGACATATTGTCTGGATAAATTTCAGCAAAATGTTCTTGCATTTCAGTCTTAACAGCTTTTGTTTGCTCTTCTCTTTCCAGTTTGTCCATATTTCTGACAACAACATTTAGTTTCTCTGTAATAAAATCTCTGACATCTTTTTCTATTTCTGCTGGAACTTCATAAATAGGTTTTTCTTTCTTAACTTTACCTATCTTAGCTATTATATCTTCCTGAAAAGCAACAAGTTCTTTAATAACATCATGTCCAAACATAACACCGTCAAGAACAATATCTTCGCTAAGTTCATCAATACCAGCTTCCACCATTAAAATAGCATCTTTAGTGCCAGCAACAACTAAGTTCATCTCACTTAATTCTTGCTCTTTTACAGTTGGGTTAATAATAAATTCACCATTAATCCTGCCTACTCTTACACCTGCACAAGGACCGTTAAAAATAATATCTGAAACACCAAGTGCACAAGATGCACCTATCATAGCAGGAACATCAGGCGGATTGTCTTTATCTACAGATAATACTGTAGCAACAACTTGTACATCGTTTCTAAAACCTTCTGAAAAGAGTGGTCTGATTGTTCTGTCGATCAATCTGCCTGATAATATAGCAGATTCTGATGCTCTACCTTCTCTTTTTATAAAGCCACCTGGGATTTTACCTACAGAATATAATTTTTCTTCATAATCAACTGTTAATGGGAAAAAGTCTATTCCAGGTCTTGGTTCTGCTGATTGAGTAGCAGTAACTAAAACAGCAGTATCACCATATCTTACTAATACTGCTCCACCTGCTTGTTTTGCTAATTTACCTGACTCAATAGTAAGAGTTCTGCCTCCTACTATAGTAGAAAACACTTCCATGTCTCGTTTTCCTCCTCTTTAATCTACACTCTAACCGAATATAGTTTCGACATTTTTCTTATTATTCCCTTTTATTTATTGGTTTAAACTGTAAAAAAATAAAAATGTTGTTATATATTAAAAAACCTAGCATATTTTTGATTTTCTAAAACTCAAACATAAAATTTGTTTTACATAAACACCACTTAAAATATAATTATAACAAAAAATGCTAGTTTTTGAAACTTTTATTTTAAATTTATATTTATACAAAAGAAGCACTCCCTATCATTATTAGGGAGTGCTTCTAGATTTATTCGTTTTTTCCAGCTTTAATTTTCAATTTTCAAGATACCGCCAGAAAAATATTAATTAATATTTGGTATTAGTAATTGTGTAATAATAGTTTACATTACCACTTGCATCTACAGATATAGCCGGGCTGGTCAAACCTGTTTTACCAGTACCCCAAATACTACCATCACGATATCTATATTCCCAACTAACACCCGGGCTAGAATTGCCAGGAATCGATTCACTAATCGTGTATGTGTATGCATTACCGTTAGAATCATATTTAGGTTGCGGCGAGAATGCAAAATTTAAAGTAGTTCCATGTTTCGCACCTGCAACGCTAGTAGTTGCTACTGATGCACCATTTCGATATAAAGTTAGAATTGCCTCATTTGGCCAGTGTGTATCACTACCTCCGCGGTCTCTCCAAGTCACTGTACCATTTACCAGTACGGTTAAATCAAGATTTATATTGATTACTGTTAAACTGGAAGGCGAGTTGCCGTTAATAGTTATTGTGCCATTTGGAGCCACTACAACATTATAAGTTGCTGAATCTTTTAGATAATTGCCTGGTGCACTGGTTTCCTGCATTGTGTAATTACCAGGTAACAGACCACTAAAGGTTACACTACCAGCTGCTGTTGAAGTAGCAGTTTTACCATTTGATAGAGTAAATACTGCACCTGCTAAACCTGCATTGGTATCTTTATCTATCTTGGTAAATGTAAACCCATATGTTGGTATTAGTATATTTTCAACTTCAAAATTTGTTGAATCTATTCCATTTATTTCTGTGGTGCCATTTGGATTTACTACTACATTATATACTGTACTATCTCCTGTATATCCTGTAGGAATTGTAGTTTCTTGTACTGTATAGTTGCCAAATGTTAAACCACCAAATGTTACACTGCCATCTGCGCCAGAAGTAGCTGTTTGCCCATTTGATAGAGTGAATATCGCACCTGCTAAACCCACTCCGTTTCCATCTACTTTCTTAAATGCGAAGCTATAATCAGCACTCTTAGTATTTGTTACTTCAAAGCTTGAGGCTACTATATCATTTATTGTGGTTGTGCCATTTGAGTTTACTACTACAGCATATTCTGTACTATCTTTTGTGTAACCTGCTGGTGCTGTAGTTTCTTGTACTGTATAATTACCAAATGTTAAACCACTAAATGTCACATTTCCATTTGCTGCTGAAATTGCTGTAAGACCATTTGATAACTTAAATACCGCTCCTGCTAAACCTATTCCTGCTCCATCTACTTTCTTAAATGTGAAGCTATAGGTTGGGCTCTTGGTATTTGTTATTTTAAAGCTAGAAGCTGCCGTACCCTCTATTGTTGTAGTACCATTTGAACTTATAACTACATCATATGTTTCACTGTCTCCTGTATATCCTGTTGGAGCTGTTATTTCTTGTACTGTATAGTGCCCAAATGCTAGATCACTAAACGTCACACTGCCATTTACTGCTGATGTTGCTGTATTTCCATTTGACAGTCTGAATACCGCTCCTGCTAAACCTATGTCAGATCCATCAACTTTCTTAAATGTGAAACTATATGTTGTACTCTTAGTATTTGTTACTTCAAAGTTTGCTGAGTCTTCTCCATTTATTTCTGTGGTACCATTTGGATTTACTACTACATTATATACTGTACTATTTTCCTTATAACCAATCGGTGCACTAGTTTCTTGTACTGTATAGTTGCCAAATGTTAAGCCACTAAATATTACACTGCCATCTGCGCCAGAAGTAGCTGTTTGCCCATCTGACAGAGTGAATATCGCACCTGCTAAACCTACTCCGCCTGCATCAACTTTTTTGAATTTGAAGCTATAGGTTGCACTCTTAGTATTTGTTACTGTAAAGCTCGAGGCTGGCGTGGTATCTATTGTGGTTGTGCCATCTGGGGATACCACTACATCATAAGATTGTGGATCTCCTGTATATCCTTCTGGAGCACTTATTTCTTCTAATGTATAGTTACCAAATGCAAAACCACTAAATGTCACACTGCCATCTGCCGCTGAAGTTGCTATTTGACCATTAGACAGTCTGAATATCGCCCCTTCTAAGCCTACTCCTGCTCCATCCACTTTCTTGAATGTGAAACCATATGTTTCACTCTTTTGATTTGTTACTGTAAAGTTTGAAGCTGTTATGGTATCTATTGTGGTTGTACCATCAACGTTTACTACCACAGTAAATATTGTATCATCCCTTGTATATCCTACCGGAGCATTTGTTTCTTGTATGGTATAAGTACCAAATTCCAAGTCACTAAATGTCACACTGCCATCTGCTGCCGAAGTTGCTGTCTTTCCATTTGACAACATAAACACAGCACCTGCTAGATCTGCTCCATCTCCATCAACTTTCTTAAATGCGAAGCTATAGGTAGCGCTCTTAGTATTTGTTACTGTAAAGCTTGAGGCTGGTGTGGTATTTATTGTGGTTGTACCATCTTGAGATATCACTACATTATATACTGTATTGTCTCCTGTATACCCTGTCGGAGCCGTTATTTCTTGTACTGTGTAGTTGCCAAATTTTAAACCGGTAAAGGTCACATTGCCATTTGCCGCTGAAGTTGCTGTTTGTCCATTTGATAACTTAAATACCGCTCCTGCTAAACCTATTCCTGCTCCATCTACTTTCTTAAATGTGAAGCTATAAGTTGGACTCTTAGTATTTGTTACTTCAAAGTTTGAGACTGGTATGGTATCTATTGTTGTGGTGCCATTTGAATTTATAACTACATCATATATTTCATCGTCTAATGTATATCCTGTTGGAGCAATTGTTTCTTGTACTGTATAGTGACCAAATGTTAAATTACTAAATGTCACACTGCCATCTGCTGCTGAAGTTTCTGTATCTCCATTTGATAAAGTAAATGTCGCACCTGCCAAACCTACTCCATCTTCATCCACTTTTTTGAATGTGAAACCATAGGTTGCACTCTTGGTATTTGTTACTTCAAAGTTTGCAGAGTCTACTTCATTTATTTCTGTGGTACCATTTGAGTTTACTACTACAGAATATACCGTACTATCCCCTGTATACCCTATCGGCGCTGTTGTTTCTTGTACTGTATAGTTGCCAAATGTCAAACCACTAAAAGTCACTTTACCATCTAAGCCTGAAGTTGCTGTACTTCCATTTGATAAGGTAAATGTTGCACCTGCTAAACCTACCCCGGCTGCATCAACTTTCTTAAATGTAAAGCCGTAGATTGGGCTCTTATCATTTACTACTTCAAAGTTTGAAGCTACTTCATCATCTATTGTTGTTGTTCCATTAACATTTACCACTACATCATAAACCGTAGTGTCTCCTGTATATCCAATCGGTGCTGCTATTTCTTGTACTGTGTAGTCACCAAATGTT
>JAJDHX010000032.1 GCA_030266395.1 Selenomonadales bacterium OttesenSCG-928-I06
TATAGGAGGTATCAATGGAAACATTATTAAGTCAGTTGAAACCAGGGCAGGCAGGTATTGTGAAAAAAATACGTGGTGGCGGACATATTCAGAAAAGAATAATTGATATGGGGGTAGTTCCTGGAACTAAAATCGTGGTTGAAAAATTTGCTCCTTTGAGCGATCCAATGGAGATTAAAATAAAAGGCTATAATTTATCCCTTAGGAAAGCAGAAGCTGAATTTATAGAAGTGGAAATGGTACACAAAAGTTAATTTACATATTTAAAATATAGATAATAATTTGGGAGACAAGGGGTGCTTTATGAGCGAAGAAAAATTAAACAAGGGAGTGCAGAAAGACAAATATTTTGTTGCTTTGGCCGGAAATCCGAATTCTGGTAAAACAACAATATTTAATAATTTAACTGGCTCTCGTCAGCATGTTGGGAACTATCCTGGCGTAACAATAGAAAAAAGAGAAGGTACTAAAAAACATCAAGGTTCAAAATTCAATATAGTAGATTTGCCAGGTACTTATAGTTTGACTGCATATTCAGAAGAAGAGAAAATTGCCAGAAGCGTTATTGTCAGAGAAAAACCAGACATTGTAGTAGATGTATTGGATGCTTCTAATTTAGAACGTAATTTGTATTTGGCAGTTCAAATATTAGAACTTAATAAACCAACAATTTTTGCTTTAAATATGATGGATGTAGCTGATGACAGAGGTATCAAAATAAGCGACGAAAAGCTTTATGAAATTTTTGGAGTTCCTATTGTTCGTACTATAGGTAGTCGTCGTCAAGGTATGAATGATATTTTAGATTCAGCAAAGTCGCTGACTGATTATAGCAAAGAACAAAATTTTAAAATAGATTATGGTTCGGAAATTGAAAATTACATAAGCGAATTATCTGATGCGCTAAATAAAACAGGTGCCGATTTAGAATTTCCTACAAGATGGTTCTCCCTAAAGTTATTGGAAAATGATCAAGAAATTATGGGAATTGTCAATAAAATAGAATCTGGCACACAAATTATTAAAAAATCTGCTACAATGCGTGCAGAATATGAACAAAATCATGATGAAGATTTAGAACTTACTATTGCAAACTTAAGATATCAATTTATTTCAAATGCTTTGAAAGAAGCAGTGCAATTCAGTTCAAGTGATAAACCTACTACTTCTGACAAAATAGATAAAATATTAACTAACAGACTTTATGCGATTCCAATATTTTTAGGTTTAATGTGGGTTTTATTTACCCTTGTATTTACTTTAGGTGAATACCCAATGGGCTGGATTGAAGAAGGTTTTGGAGTTTTAAGCGAGGTCGTAGAAGGTTCTATGGCAGAAGGTCCGCTTCGTTCTCTTATAGTAGATGGGATCATAGCAGGTGTAGGCGGTGTGTTGGTGTTTTTGCCTAATATCCTAATTCTATTTTTAGGAATTGCCTTTTTAGAAGATTCAGGTTATATGGCCAGAGTTGCATTTATCATGGATAGGGTAATGAGAAGTGTGGGACTTCATGGTAAATCATTTATTCCTCTTTTAATAGGTTTTGGTTGCGGTGTTCCTGCGATTATGGGAGCAAGAACTTTAGAAAATCCAAGAGACAGATTAGTTACTATTTTGGTCACACCTCTTATGAGTTGTGGAGCAAGATTACCTGTTTATACATTGCTTATAGGTGCGTTTTTCTCAGATCATATTGCTGGTACAGTTTTATTTTCAATATATTTAGTTGGTATTATTTTAGCTCTTTTAATGGCTCGTATTTTTAGAACTGTACTTTTCCCAGGTGCGGTAGATCCGTTTGTTATGGAGTTACCACCATATCATTTGCCAACATTGAGAAATGTTGCTATTCATATGCTGGAACGTGCCTGGTTATATGTTAAAAAAGCAGGTACTATCATACTTGCAACATCAATTCTTATTTGGTTCTTAACAAGTTATCCAAGTGAAGAGAATTTAAATTATAGCAAAAATTATGATGAACTAATGGGACAAATTCAAGTAACTCTTGAACAGGTTCAAGGTGAAGATGCTGGAGAAGGCGAAAACCCAGCTGTAGTAGTTGATGAAGAACAAGTAGTTGCTGTAGAATTAGATGAAGAAGAAATTGCTGCTTTAGAAGAAGAGTTGATTACTTTAGAAAATGACAAAAACAAGGAAACTTTAGAACAAAGCTATGCAGGCAGAATAGGTAAAGCAATAGAACCTATAATTAAACCATTAGGTTTTGACTGGAAAATTGGGGTAGGGCTTTTTGCAGGTCTGGCAGCTAAAGAAGTTGTGGTAAGTACACTCGCAACTATTTATAGTGTTGGTGAAGATGATGAAGAGTCAGACTTTAGTGGTCTTAGAGATAGGCTGGCTAAAGATCCGACAATGAATCCAGTAGTGGCATATTCCTTAATGCTCTTTGTACTGATTTATGTACCGTGCTTTGCAGCTCTAGCTGTTATTTACAGAGAAACTCGTTCTGTTAAATGGACTGCGTTTACAATGGTCTATACAACTGCTTTAGCTTGGTTAGTAAGTTTTGGCTTCTATCAAATTGCTACCAGATTATTCATGTAAGATTTATTTAAATAATAGGTATTCGAACAAATTAACTTGCATAAATTATAATAAAAACTAAGGATAGATGCTTAATGAATATGGAACTTATAGCTGTCGGTGCAATTGTGCTTTGTGCAGTTGGCTATTTAATAAGAAAATTTATTGGAACTATGAAAAGCGGAGGCTGCTCATGTGATGATGGGCAAGGAAACTGTTCTGGTTCAAATGAAGCTAAGAGAGAAAACAGTTGTGGTTGTTCAGGCTGTCAAATGAACAAAAAAGACTGAACAAAATTAAATTGAATGGGAATTTATTAAATATAAAAAAATCAAATAGGCGGTGATCTAAAGGCAAGGGACTAAGTCCTTTGCCTTTAGAATTTATGAATCATTTTTCAGGATAGAGTTAAACTAAAAATTGACAAGGTTGTAATTAAAGTAAAAAAATGGTATGATTTTTTTCAGTTATTAAGATATTTAATAGTAGGCGAGTAAAAATGACTTGGAAAATAAAAGAAGATTTAAAAAACATTATAAAAAAAGAACAAGGTACTCGTATTTTTGCTAAAGGATCACGCAAATCTGTAGCTTTAGTTTATCCTAATGAGTATCATGTTGGTATGTCAAATTTGGGCATACAGGTTATTTATGAAAAAATTAATGCTCGCGAAGATTCTATGTGTGAACGCTTCTTTTTGCCTGATAAAAAAATGCTTCAAGAACATTTAAGGACAAATACTCCTTTACTTAGCATGGAAAACCAAGATCCTCTTTATGAATTTCCGATAATAGCTTTTGCAGTATCTTTTGAAATGGATTATTTTAATATTCTTAAAATACTGGAATTAGGTAAAGTGGAACCTTTAGCAACTAGGAGAGGTGAACAAGATCCTCTTGTGGTAATAGGCGGACCTTGTGCTACTTTTAATCCAGAACCATTAAGTGATTTTGTTGATGTTTGTATTGTTGGCGAAGGCGAAGAGGTTATAAATGAGTTTTTGGATGTTTATTATAAGGGGCAAGAGCAAAATTTAAGCAAAAAAGAAATGCTTTTAAATATTGCACAAATTGATGGAATATATGTACCTTGTTTTTACGAACCTGTTTATAGTAAAAAAGGTGTTATAGACAGATATGAAATAGATAGTAGAGCTCCAAATAAAATTAAAAGAAGAAAAATTGATGATTTAGAAAAACAGGAAGCAAAAACAGTTATTCTGACAGAAGATACAGAATTTCGAAACATGTTTTTAGTTGAAATATCTAGAGGCTGTGGGAGACATTGTAGATTTTGCATAGCTGGATATTGTTTTTTAAAGCCCAGGGTGCGTTCTTTTTCTCATATCATGAGAGTTATAAAGGAAGCAAAAGAAAAATATGATTTTGATAGAGTTGGCTTGATGGGAGCTGCTATCTCAGATCATCCTGAAATAGATGAAATATGTGATGGTATTTTAGCAGAAGGGTTAAACATTTCTGTTGCCTCTATTAGAGCTGATTCAGTTTCTCAAAATCTTTTAGACGGACTTTCCCAAAGTTCTCACAGAAGTATAACTTTGGCTCCTGAAACTGGTAGTATTAAACTTAGAAAGACAATAAATAAACAAATAGAAGATGAACATTTGTATGACTCTATTGCTAAAGCAGTAAAATCTAAGATTAATAATTTTAGACTTTATATTATGATAGGTCTTCCCAATGAGACTGATGAGGATATTGAAGAGATAATAAATCTTACCCAAAAACTTAAAGCATATATGGAAAAATGCGGTTCAAAAGGAAGACTTTCTTTAAGTATAAATGCTTTTGTGCCTAAACCATTTACTCCGTTTCAGAGAATCCCTATGGTTTCAGAAGAAATAATAGATTCCAGGCTGAAAAAGATTAAACAAGGCTTGAAAAATCTAAAAGGTATTGAATTTATAATTCAATCTCAAAAAGAAAGTTATATTCAAGCAATTCTGGCAAGAGGCGACAGAAGGCTTGGTAGGGTCTTGCTGGATTCATATGATAATATATCTAATTTTAGAAAAACAATTAAGAAAAATGGTCTTGATTCTAATGAATATTTTTATCTTTATAGAGAAAGAGAAAAAGATGAAATATTTCCGTGGTTTAATTTAGACATGGGTGTTTCTAAAAAATATTTAGAAACTGAATATGAAAAAGCCTTAAAACAACAAGAAACTCCTGCTTGCAGAGAAGGCTGCAAAGCTTGCGGTGTCTGCGGGTGAAAAGCAAATCAGGTCTCTTCTAAAGGATTTTTGTCTTATAATGAAGAATAAAAGTGCTGAAATAGTAAATTGGAAAAAATTGCGGGGGTTTTTCTTTGAAGATTACAGGACAGCAGGGAGAAACTGCGGCAGCAGTTTATTTAGAGAAATTAGGATATATAATTTTAAAAACAAATTACAGAATCAGAACAGGCGAAATAGATATTATTGCTAAAACTCCAGCAGAAGATTTTGTTGTTTTTATAGAAGTTAAAGCAAGGAAAAACTCTAAATATGGGCTTGCCAGCGAAGCAGTTGATATTCGAAAACAAAAGAAAATAATAAATACAGCACTCAGCTATATTCAAGAAGAAAGCGAAAGCTTAAAAGACGCTACTTTTAGATTTGATGTTATAGAAGTATATAGGAAAGAAAATGTTCTTGAATGTAATCATATAATTAATGCTTTTTTATTAGAAAATGAATTTTAGAAAATAATAAAGTTGTAGTGGGAGAAAATATGTTTGCACAAATTTATGGTTCAACTACACTAGGTATAAATGGAATATTAATAACTGTTGAAGTAGATATATCCAACGGGCTGCCTTCTTTTGATATAGTCGGTCTTGCGGATGCTTCAGTCAGAGAGTCGAGAGAGAGAGTTAGAGCTGCTATTAAAAATAGCGGTTTTGAATTTCCAACTCGAAAAATTACTGTAAATTTGGCACCGGCAGATATTAAAAAAATAAGTTCAGGGCTTGATCTCCCTATTGCTATAGGCATACTTGTGGCAAGTGGTCAATTGAGAGAAGAAGATTTAGCTGACTATGTCTTTGCAGCAGAACTTTCTTTAGAGGGCAGACTAAGACAAATAACAGGAATTCTGCCAATGAGTATTGCTTGCAAAGAAAATCAAATAACTAAAATGATAGTTGCTCCGGAAAATGCTCAAGAAGCTCTTTGGGCAGGCAGTATAGAAGTATATGCAATGTCTGATTTAAAACAAGTGGTTGAGCATTTGCGAAGAGAAAATATTGCTGATCCTGTTATAAAAGACAAGAAAATTTTAAATGAAAATTTTGTTCTGGAAGATTTTAAAGATGTTCAGGGTCAGATTGTGGCTAAAAGAGCACTGGAAATTGCAGCAGCTGGCAGACATAATGTTTTGATGACAGGTCCGCCAGGTTCCGGCAAAACAATGCTTGCCAGGAGAATGCCTTCCATTTTGCCAGAAATGTTTGAAGAAGAAGCATTGGAAGTTACTAAGATATACAGTATTGCAGGTCTCTTAAGACCTAATGAGGGACTTATCGGTCAAAGACCTTTTAGAAATCCTCATCATACAATTTCAGATGCAGGCATGATTGGCGGTGGTCGGATTCCCAGACCTGGGGAAGTTACTTTAAGTCATAATGGAGTTTTGTTTTTAGATGAACTTCCTGAATTTCCCCGTATAGTTTTGGAATCTTTAAGACAGCCTTTAGAAGATGGACAAGTTACTGTATCAAGAGTAAATGCTTCTTTTTGTTTTCCTTCCAGATTTATGCTTATAGCAGCTATGAACCCTTGTTTATGCGGCAGACAAAATGATGGAACAAATACTTGTACTTGTACTCCTGTGGAAATAAAAAAATATAATAAAAAGATATCAGGGCCACTTTTGGATAGAATAGATTTAAATATTTTTGTTCCCCGATTAGAATATAAAGAAATAGCTAACGCAAGCCAGGAAGAAAGTTCTTCTGATATAAAAAAGAGAGTAGAAGCAGCCAGAAAAATACAACAAGACAGACTGCATAAATGGGGTATCTTGTGTAATGGTCAAATGACTCACAAACATATAAAAGAGCTTTGTAATTTGACAAGTGATGCTCAAAATTTGCTGGAAATGGCATTTAATAAAATGAATTTATCTGCTAGAGCATATGACAGGATAATAAAAGTTGCTCAGACAATAGCAGATTTAGAAAATAGTAAAGATATAGGTACTGCACATATTGCAGAGGCCATCCAATTTAGAAATGATATTAAAAGTTCGTCAATAAGAACAACATAATTTTGGAGGTAGAAATGACTAAAAAAAGTACGTGGATTATAGTTGGTGTAGTAGTAATTGCCATATTGGGATTTTTTATGGCTTATAATAATCTGGTGTCTTTAAATGAAGATGTAACTGGCAAATGGAGTCAAGTTGAAAATCAACTACAAAGAAGAGCTGATTTAATTCCGAATCTAGTTAACACTGTAAAAGGATATGCAGCTCATGAACAACAAGCTATTCAAGCAGTTACAGAAGCAAGAACACAACTTGGTGGAGCAAAAGGTCCGGAAGCTATGGCTGGGGCAAATGAAAATTTAACTTCTGCTATCAGTAGATTATTGGTAGTTGTAGAAAATTATCCTGATTTAAAAGCAGATGCTAATTTCAGAGCTTTGATGGATGAGCTGGCTGGATCAGAAAACAGAATTGCAATTGCCAGAAGAGATTACAACAACTCAGTTCAAATTTATAATACAAAAATCAAAACATTACCAACAAGTCTATATGCAGGTATGCTGGGATTTGGCCCTAGAGAATATTTTAAAGTTGATGAAGAGGCTAAAAAGGTTCCTGATGTTACTTTTTAATAAAGGCCTGAGGTATTTGTGATGCAAAAAGTTCTAAAACGTTTGCTGTCTTTTGTAATAAGCCTTGTTTTAATATCAAGCTTGTTTTTAGGACAAACAGTAACAGCTGAAATAAATATTCCGCCTAAACCTGCGCAAAGTATTTATGTACAGGATTATGCAAATGTTCTTTCGGCTGATACAAAGAGTACTATTAATACAATAGGCTCTGAACTGGATAAAAAAACTAAAGCCCAAATAGTTGTTGTTACTATAGATTCTTTAAACAACAATCCTCTTGAAGATTATTCTTTGGCTGTTTTAAGAGGCTGGGGGATAGGTGATAGTAAATTAAATAATGGAGTACTCTTACTTGTCGCAGTTCAGGATAGAAAGTCGCGTATTGAAGTAGGATATGGTTTGGAAGGTGCTTTAAATGATGCCAAAACCGGAACTATCCAAGATAATTATTTAATACCTTTTTTTCAACAAGGAAATTATGATGAAGGAATCTTAAATACTTATAAAATTTTAGCAACAGGTGTTGCCCAGGAATATAAAATTGCTATAGATGTTGGCAATATAAAAACAGTTTCTCAAGCAACAGATACTTCTGAAGAACTTCCTTGGTGGGCTCAAATTTTAGTAGGCATATTTTTTGTTGGTTTACTTATTGTAGATTGGATGTTTTTTGGAGGATTTTTCACAAGAATGTTGCTGATCATATTTAGCCGCGGTCGTGGTGGCGGCGGATTTGGCGGCGGTTCTGGAGGTGGCGGCGGCTCTAGCCGCGGCTGGTAAGTTTTTTATATTGAACCTTGTAGGAGAAAAATATTATGGAATATAATGCAAGAGCTGTCTTTATAAACGATAAGATGAGAGCTAAAGAAGAGTTAAGAAAAATTGGCAGTGATGATCATGGCATTGAAATAATGGCAGAGAAAGCTATTTTTAAAATTGTTAAATTAGAAAATGTTAAATCAAGAGCTGCTAGTATTTTGAAGCAAACTTTTTTATCTAAAGGTGCAGAAGTAGCTGTGGCAAAATCTGTTGCCAGTTTTAGTTTTGAAAGAACAGATGTTTTAATATGTGCTACAATAAAACAGTATAAAGAAGCTTTACCTATACTTCGCATTCAACCCTGGGGTTTAGAAACAATATCACTGGAAATAGAGACAATATTAAATACTTTAGAGAGATATCCAAAACGAAATTATAGTTCTCAAACAACAAAATCTTCTTTTGCCATTGAAAAAGATAAAACTCTTATAATGGGGATTTTGAATGTTACTCCAGATTCATTTTCAGATGGAGGAAAATTTAATAATATAGACAGTGCTTTACGACATGCAGAAAAGTTAATAACAGACGGTGCCGATATTTTAGATATTGGTGCAGAGTCGACAAGACCTTATGGTGACTGTGAGAAAATTTCTGTAGATGCTGAACTTGAAAGATTAATTCCCACACTTGAAAAAATACATAAAAACTTTGATATTCCAATTTCTGTTGATACATATAAAGCTAAAGTTGCAGCAGAAGCTTTGAAACATGGAGCTCTTTTAGTAAACGATATTTGGGGTCTTAAATTTGATCCTGATATGGCGAAAATTATAGCTGAATTTAACGTTCCTGTTGTTATAATGCACAACCAAGAAGGAACAGATTATGAGAAAGATATACTTTCCGAAATGTTGAGTTCGTTGAGAGACAGTATGAAAATTGGTTTGCAGGCAGGCGTTGGTATAGATAAATTTATTGTGGATCCGGGAATAGGTTTTGGCAAAACAACTCACCAAAACTTAATTGTAATGTCAAGATTGGAAGAACTGGTTTCTTTGGGTTGTCCTATACTTTTAGCAACATCACGCAAAAAATTTATAGGCGAAACATTAGATTTGCCTGTAGATGAAAGAGTAGAGGGAACAAGTGCAACAGTTGCGTTAGGTATAGCAAAAGGTGTAAATATTGTTAGAGTACATGATGTGAAAGAAGTAAAAAGAATAACCAAAATGATGGATGCAATGTTATATCCACCAGAAAGATGAGACTTAAGAGTTATTAATTTATAAGAGATTTGAGGCGATTGAAATGAATGATAAAATTTCTTTAAAAAATATGGCTTTTTACGGATTTCATGGAGTACATGATTTTGAAAGAGAGCTGGGCCAAAAATTTTATATAGACATAGAATTAAAAACAGACCTTACTAAACCTGGAAAAACTGATTGTTTAGAAGATACTATTGATTATGTATCAATATATAGCAAGATTAAAGAAATAGTGGAAAAAACTAATTTTAAACTTTTAGAAGCTTTAAGTGATAAGATTGCTCAGGAAATTCTTGCTTTTTGTCCTGATATATCGGAAATTTTAGTTAGAGTAAGAAAACCGGGAGCAGTAATAAATGGCTTTTTTGATTATGTGGAGATAGAAATTACTAGGAAGAGATAGCTAATGATTATACTAGGATTAGGTTCTAATATAGAAGAAAAAGATAAAACAAGATATCAAAACATTGTTGAAGCTTTAAATCTGTTGGCTGAAAATGAAAATATTTCAATAGAAAAAGTATCTTCTTTTTATGAAACAGAACCTATTGGGTTTCTAGATCAACCTGATTTTCTTAATATAGTTATACAGATAAGTACAAATCTTGCACCGCTTGATCTCTTAAATGTGTGTGCTGATATTGAAAAAAAAATGAAACGGGCAAAAACCATAAAGTTTGGTCCGCGTAATATAGATATAGATGTCATACTTTATAATGATGTTTCTTTAATTACAGATAAACTGATAATTCCTCATCCTAGATTTCAAGAAAGAAAATTTGTTTTAGTGCCAATGCTGGAAATTCTGGGAGATATTAATATACAAGGAAAAACCATTAAGCAATTAATTTTAGACTCAAATGATAATACAAAGATTAAAAAAGTATCTCCAAAAGAAAGTAATATTAAAGATTTATTAAGCAACTTAAAAGGTAAAAGAGATGTCTAAAAAAATATTAATACTTACAGCACCTATAGGCATGGGTCATGTGAAAGTAGCAGAAGCTTTAAAAGAAAAATTTAATTTAAAGCTACAAGATGTTGAAGTTGAAATAGTAGACATTTTTAATTTCTTTCCGGCTTTTTTAGGAAAAATTATTTTAAATGGTTATGCCATGATACTTAAATATTGCCCTGAATTATATGGCAGAATGTATCAGGCAAGTAATAACAGAAACCAGCTGGTTTTTTTCAAAAACAGTATTAATAGATTTTTAGCTAAAAGAATATATAAATTTATTTTCAATTATAATCCTGACATTATTATTAGCACTCATGCTACTCCTGGGGGCTTAATAGCATATTTAAAAAAAGAGGATTTAGTAAAAACTCCATCTTTTGCTGTAGTTACAGATTTTGTTGTTCATAAGTTTTGGGTATATAAAGAACTTGACGGTTATTTT
>JAJDHX010000033.1 GCA_030266395.1 Selenomonadales bacterium OttesenSCG-928-I06
TTTTAATCCAGCTTTGATTGGTAGAGCAACATTAGTTGCTTCCTGGCCAATTTTGATGACTACTTGGCCTCAAATGGCAAGTAAAGTTGATGGAGTAACTACAGCAACTCCTCTTGGCATTTTAAAAATGGAAGGCTATGCTAAGTTGGTAGAAGTATTTGGTGATAAAGTTACTATGTATAAGAGTATGTTTATCGGTACTTCTAGTGGCAGTATGGGTGAAACTTCAGCATTGCTTCTAATTTTAGGCGGTCTTTATCTTATTTATCGTGGCTACATAAATTGGCAGATACCTGTTGTAATGATTGCTACGGTAGGTGTTTTAACTTGGGCTTTTGGTGGAATTTTTGCCATAGGCGGTTCTACCGGACTATTTACAGGAGATCCTCTCCTTAATATGCTCTCCGGTGGACTTATTCTGGGTGCCTTTTTCATGGCAACTGATATGGTAACTATTCCAATAACGATAAAAGGTCAAATAATATTTGCTCTTGGTGTTGGTTGTTTAACAACTTTAATTAGATTAATTGGTGGTTATCCTGAGGGTGTGTGTTATGCAATATTGCTTATGAATGCTACTACACCTCTTATTGATAGAATCGTTAAACCTAAAAAATTTGGAAAAACGGTGTAAGGAGGTAAAAGTATATGTCTCATGATGCTCATGGAGAACAAGGAAACAGTGCGATCAAGATTATAATAAATATGATATTGGCCTGTTTGCTTTCTGGAGTTGTTATTGCTGGCGCATTTTCTTTTACCGAACCTGTAGCCATTAAGCAAAGAGCTCTAATAAAGAAACAAGCAATGGAAGTTATGATTGAAGGTGTAGAAGAATTTAGACCTGTAGCAGGTAAAGAAGAATGGTATGAAGCTATAAAAGGTGGCAAAATGGTAGCTTATATTGTACCTGCTCAAAATAAAGGTTATGAAGGCGTTATTTCTATGGTGGCTGCTATAGAACCTGATGGAAAAGTAGTGAACTTTAGAATAACATCTCATAGAGAGACTCCAGGTCTTGGAGACAAAGCTCTAGAATTAAAATATATTAATCAATATGTAGGAAAATATCCAGATGCTTTAGTTGTTGTGAAACATCCTACAGATGAAAATATTCAAGCTTTAACAGGTGCTACAATTACGAGTAGAGCTGTTACTAATGGTATTAAGAGAGCTTCTTTAGAAGTAATTGAATACCATAAGCAAAAAGGAGGCGAGCAGTAATGCAGAAAATTTGGTATACCTTTTATAAAGGTTTATTTGAAATGAACCCAATTTTCAAACTTGCTCTTAGCTTGTGTCCGGCACTTGCTGTAACATCTACTGTTGTTAATGCTTTTGCTATGGGGATTGCGGTAACTTTTGTTTTAACTATGAATAATATCGTAGTTTCTATATTCAGAAACTATGTTAATCCTAAAGTTCGTGTTCCGGTTTATATAACTTCAATAGCTACAATCGTTACAGTTACTCAATTAGTATTGGAAGCTTATTTCCCGGCAATATTCCAAGCATTAGGAATTTACTTAGCATTAGTTGTTGTGTTTGCTATTATCTTAGCAAGAGCAGAAGTTTTTGCATCAAAAAACAATGTGTTTTATTCAGCTCTTGACGGATTTGGCATGGGTATTGGTTTTATGATAGCAATGCTGCTTATAGGTTCTATAAGAGAGTTGTTTGGTTCAGGTACTTTGGCTGGAATTAGTGTAATGCCTGATATGTATAATCCAGCATTGATTATGATATTACCACCAGGAGCATTCCTTTTGATAGGAATACTAATAGGTATGTTTAATTTAATCGGTCAATATCAAGACAAAGCAAAAGAAGAAAAAATGCAAAATGAAAGAATGCAGAAATTAGCATTGCAAAGGGGTGAATAATAATAATGGAATATTTTACTCTGTTTATGAGCGCAGTAATAGTTAATAACTTTGTTTTAACTCGCTTTTTAGGCCTTTGTATCTTCTTTGGGGTATCGAAGAACCTTGATGCTTCACTTGGTATGGGCGTAGCAGTAACATCAATTATGACACTTAGCTCAGCTCTTGCTTGGGCAGTTCACCATTATGTTCTTCATCCACAAGGATTAGAATTTTTAACAACAGCTGTTTTCGTTGTGTTAATTGCATGTTTTGTACAGCTTTTAGAGATGATTATAAGAAAATATTCTCCAACTTTGTATAATATGTGGGGCATATATCTTCTTCTTATCGCTACTAACTGTATAGTATTTGGTGTTCCTGTAATAAATGCAGAAAGCGGTTTTAATTTTACTCAAAGTATAGTGAACTCCTTTGGTTCGGGAGTAGGATTTGCTTTAGCTTTAGTGTTGATGGCAAGTTTAAGAGAAAAACTTCGTTATGCAGATGTACCAAAGCCACTTGAAGGGCTCGGAATAGCATTCATTTTAGCTGGAATGCTTGCCTTATCATTCTTTGGTTTCTCTGGCATGATTCCGACATAAGGGGGGAGTTATAAATGGAGAGTAGTTTAAATACGTCGTTGGCGATTTTAGGTGTTTTAGTTTCTCTTGGTGCTGTTTTTGGCTGTGTATTAGCATTTGCCAACAAAAAATTTGCTGTAGAGATTAATCCACTTATTCATATAGTAGAAGATGTTTTACCAAAAGGGCAATGTGGTGCTTGTGGTTATCCTGGCTGTATGGCTTATGCAGAGGCAGTGGTTTTAGATCCTGAAGTTTCGCCAAGCTGCTGTATTCCTGGTAAAGAAGAAGTTGCCAGACAAGTAGCAGAGCTTACTGGTAAAGTTATGGCTAAAATTGAGCCACGTATAGCACAAGTGAAATGTGCCGGCACTTATTCAAAGGCTGTCAGATCCAATGAATATTACGGTGTTGATGATTGTGTAGCAGCTAATTTGATTTTTGGCGGAGATAAAGTTTGTAAGTATGGTTGTCTTGGCATGGGTTCATGTGCGAGAGCTTGTCCGTTTGGGGCAATTACAATGAGTCCTGAAGGGTTGCCTATAGTATCACCAGATAAGTGTACTGGCTGTGGTGTTTGTGAAAATACATGTCCTAAAAAAGTTATTTCTATGATGCCAATAGGTGCTCTTGTAAGAGTTAATTGTAATTCTCATGATAA
The DNA here is from genome assembly GCA_030266395.1 of Selenomonadales bacterium OttesenSCG-928-I06. Taxonomy (GTDB): domain Bacteria; phylum Bacillota; class Negativicutes; order Sporomusales; family Sporomusaceae; genus JAJDHX01. Next base: position 3,108 of record JAJDHX010000033.1, read on the forward strand.
AGGACCTCAAGCTAAGAAAGCTTGTTCGGCAGCATGTATAGGTTGCACACTCTGTATGAAGAGTTGTCCTTATGAAGCAATTAAAATGGACAATAGCCTGGCAGTTGTTGATGGCAATGTATGTATAGAAAAATGTTCAAATCCAGTTTGTTTAGAAAAATGTCCTACTGGAGCAATTAAACCAGCAGTTGTTGGGATACTTCCTGGTACTGAAAATTAAATAATATTTAAAAGTAAAACCGATAGCAGAATGTAGCTGCTATCGGTTTTTTTATTTTTTGTTATGAAATTTATTTTTCGGCTACTAAGCAAATTGTATCTTCGTTAACACTATACACTTTTCCTGAAATGTCTCCAAAAAAATCAATTGTTTTAAAACCAGCTTTTTTAAGATCAGTTTTGATTTCCTCTAAGGTAAATGTATGTTCCCAGATATTATAACAATTAACGGTATTTTCTGTAGCGATTATATATTGTTCTAGGAATGTATTGTTTTTTTCATATCTATAAAAGGAGTTTAGACATATATAAGGTTGATCTGACCAAAAACCAGTTTTTTCACTAGACCATGATTTGAATTCTAACTTATTTTCGTATTTTTTTGGTGTGAAAACATCGAAAACAAATTTTCCTCCAGGCTTTAAGGCTGTAAAGATTTTTTCTAGAAGAATACTTCTATTTTCATCTGAAAGTACACCAAAGTCACAATATATTAAAGTGATTAGATCAAATTTTTCACAGTGATTTATTGTAAGATAATTGTCACAGATATAATTGATATCTAAATTTTTCATTAAAGCTTGATTTATTGCATAATCTATAGATCGTTTTGATAAGTCTAATCCAGTTACATTATATTCTTTTGAATGAAATCGTTCTGCGTATAGCCCTGGTCCGCAGCCAAGATCGAGAAGATTATTATATTTGTTTGCGGGGGCTATATTAGAAATCCATTCAACTGATTTATCAATAAAATCATGATTTCTTGTTGCAGAATCCAGATTTGGATTCAGATGAGCCTCTAACATGCCTTTAGAGATATGTGGATCATTCCAAAATGCTGATGTGCTGTCTGCATATATTTTTGGTTTTTTGTTATGTTTAATTATTGTTTTAATCATAATTTAATTCCTTTTTTAAATAAATCAAAAAAATTGTGGAGCATAGAAATCCACAATTTTTTGGTTGATTTTTATTTAATAACATCCACACCCATATATGGTCTTAACACTTCTGGCACTACTACAGAACCATCTTCTTGTTGATAATTTTCTAAGATTGCGGCAACTGTTCTGCCTATAGCAACTCCTGAACCGTTTAAGGTATGAACAAATTCAAGTTTGCCGCCTGCTTCTCTTCTGAAGCGGATATCAGCTCTGCGAGCTTGGTAATCTTCAAAGTTGGAACAAGAAGAAATTTCTCTATAGGTATTAAAGCTAGGCAGCCATACTTCTAAATCATAAGTTTTAGCTGAACCTGCACCCATGTCTCCTGTGCAAAGAAGCATTGTTCTGTGAGGTAGTTCTAATAATTGTAGTATTTTTTCTGCGTTTGCAGTTAGTTTTTCTAATTCATCATATGAGTTTTCAGGTAATGAAAATTTAACAAGTTCTACTTTATTGAATTGATGTTGTCTGATTAACCCTCTTGTATCTTTGCCTGCGGCACCTGCTTCTGCTCTGAAACAAGCACTATATGCTGTATAGTAAAGAGGCAAATTTTTGGCATCTAGAATTTCTTGTCTGTGAAGATTAGTAATAGGAACTTCTGCTGTTGGAATTAGATAATAATCAAGCCCTTCAAGTTTAAACATATCTTCTGCAAATTTAGGTAATTGACCAGTGCCAGTCATGCTGTCTTTGTTTGCAATAAATGGCGGAAAAAATTCTGTGTAACCATGATCTCTGGTATGTATATCAAGCATGAAGCTGATAAGAGATCTTTCTAGGCGGGCACCCAGGCCTCTATAGAAGCTAAATCTTGTTCCTGTTACTTTAGAACCTCTTTCAAAATCAATTATGCCAAGTTTTTCACCAATTTCCCAATGGGCTAATGGCTCGTGAGAGAATTTTTTCGGAGTTCCATATGTTCTGATAAGTTTATTATCATTTTCATCTTTGCCTACAGGTACAGATTCATGAGGTATATTTGGAATACCAAGAAGTGTATATGTTAAAGATGATTCAACTTGTTTTACTTTATTATCAAGCTCTGAAATTTCATCTCCCAAAGCTCTCATTTCAGAAATCAAATTGTCAGCGTTTTCACCATTTTTCTTTAAAACACTAATTTCTTGAGTTGCTTTATTTCTTTTATTTTTTAATTCTTCAACTTCGCCTAAAAGTTCGCGACGTTTTTTTTCTAGTTCTAAGAATTCATCTAAATTCATTTGGCTGCCGCGATTTTTAAGAGCAGTTTCTACTTTTTCTGGATTTGTACGCACAAGTTTAAGATCAAGCATTTTTGTATCCTCCGTATATTTTTTAGGCGAGAAGTTTGAATATTTTTTCTTACTGTAACTCGTCTTAATTTTAATATATATTATCCGATTAATTTTATCGCAAAAAGTAAATAAAGTCAAAGTTTATTAGCTAAATGCACTTTAATTACTTGAGTTTTCTTTTAAACAATCACTAATAACTCTCAAAGCGTTTTTTGAGCAGAACTTATCGATAGCATCATCATTGAAGCCGTTGTTTTTTAATTCATCAATTAATTTGTATAGTTGAGAGATATCAATTATTTCTGGGTTTGGCTCTATACCATCAAAATCAGAGCCTAAGGCAAGAGAGTCTATACCTCCGATTTTGTGAATATGATTGATGTGGGCAACCATGGCTTGGATAAAGTCAGTATTATTTGCCGATAAGAAACTTTTTTCAAAATTAATTCCTATTATACCTCCTGTATCTCCTATGATTTTGATCATATCATCAGTAAGATTACGACTATGATTATGCACAGACCTGGCATTTGAGTGGGAAGCTATAAAAGGTGCTTTTGAGTATTTGGCTACATCATAGAATCCTTGATCTGACAGATGCGAAACATCAATAATTATGCCAAGTTGATTCATGTTTTCTATTAACTCAATACCAAAGGGAGTAAGTTTTTGTTCTTCATCTGATGTATAACAATGTGGAAAGCCAATTTCATTTTGGTGATTCCAAGTTAGAGTGATGAGTCTTATTCCAAGATTATAAAATTGAGTGAGATTATCTAAATTTCCTTCCAGAGCAGCTCCGTTTTCTATAGTTAGAAAAGCAGCTATTTTATTTTCTGCGCGAATATTGTTAAAGTCTTTTAAGTTTAAGGCAAGAGATATTTCGTTAGAATTTTCTTGTATTTCTTTATAAAAAACATTGCAAAGCTCGATAGTTTGTTTAAAGGGAGAAGTATCTTTTCTTTGATCTATAAACATTGCAAAAAATTGAGCTATTGAGCCGGCTTTTTTTAATTTTTCCAAATCAACACCAAAATTATTTGATTTTAAATTAGCACCACATCTACTGACAGAATCTTTTAGTAGAGAGAGAGTATCGCAGTGAAAATCGATAATTTCAGGCATATTAACCTCCTATTATTAAGAAAAAGCAATTTTTATTCTGTCTAAACCATCTTTTAAGGTGTCTCGGCTGCAAGCAAAGTTGAGACGCATGAAACCTTCTCCTTCTTTGCCATAATAAGTTCCTTTGCTTAATCCCAGTTTAGCTTTTTCTAATAAAATTTTGTTTAATTCTTCAGATGAGAGATTATATTCCCTAAAATCCAACCAAGCCAGATAAGTTCCTTCAGGTTTTTGATATTTAATTTTTTTAAGGTTTTTTTCTAGATAAGTTGAGATATATTCAGCATTTTCATCTAAATATATCAAAAGTTTTTGCAACCATTCATCTCCATATTTATATGCGTTTTCAAAGGCAATTGAACTAAAAGAATTCATATATTGTAGGCTTAGTGCAGTTACTGTTTGTTTAAATTTAGTTTTTAATTTTTCATGTGTAATTATGGCAACAGCAGATTTTAGACCTGCTAAGTTAAAAGTTTTGCTGGGAGCCATAAATGTAATAATCTTATTATTGTTGTTTCTGTCTAAAATATTTAAAGGTATGTGTTGATGGTTTTGAAAAACCAGATCACTATGAATTTCGTCAGATACAATAATGACATCATGTTTCTGACAAAGAGTAAGTAATTGGATAAGTTCATGCTTTTTCCATACTCGCCCCACAGGATTGTGAGGACTGCAAAATATGAGCATTTTAGCATGCGAAGAAATTATTTTTTCTTCAAGATCGATAAAGTCTATTTTATAAGTATCTTCTTCATATTTAAGAGGATTTAAAATGAGGTTGCGATTATTGTTTGTTATGCAATCAAAAAAATGATTATATACAGGTGTTTGAATTATTACACCATCATTTTTTTTAGTAAAACATTGAATAGCAAGATTTAGACCTGTTACAACTCCTGGAGTATGGATGATATCTGCAGGTTTTACTTGCCAAGAGTATTTAGCGTTAAGCCAGTCTAAAAATGATTTTAAGGCATTTATATCATTAACTGAATAGCCATAAACGCCATGAGCAGCTTCTTTTGTTAAAGCTTCAATTACTTTAGGCGGAGCTGGGAAATCCATATCTGCAACCCACATAGGCAATATATCTTTTGTGCCAAAAGTTTCTTTCAGGTAATCCCACTTTAGGCAGTTAGTGTTACGGCGGTTAATTTGTTTGTTAAAGTTAAACATAGTAATTCCTCTTAAAATTATATTTTTATTAATTATATCATGATATTATTTTTTAAAGTAAAAGTAGGATGCAAAAATAAGTGATATCCAGCCTATACCTGCTATTAATGCCATTTTAGTATCATAATTAAACCACATCGCGACACCTACAAATAGCAAGAATAAAATACTTAATATATTTGATAGGGGATATAGAGGCATTTTATATGTTAGTTTGGATATTTCGTATTTAGTTAGGATGCTTCTGAATCTTATTTGTAATAGAAAGATGGTTATCCAAATCCAGAGAACTTGAAAAGCAGTAATACTTGTTAGATAAATAAATGCTTTGCTGGGAAAAAGATAATTTATAAATACTCCGGCTAAGAGGCAAGCGGTAGAAAACAGTACTGCATTTACAGGAACTTTACTGTTGCTGAGTTTGGTGAAAATTTTTGGTGCGCTGTTGTTACAGGCTAGGGAATAAATCATTCTGCCAGTACTGAATATACCGCTATTGCAAGAAGAAAAAGCTGCTGATAAGATTACTAAATTCATTATACCTGCTGCATAGCTGATTCCGGATTTCTCCAAAACTAATACAAAAGGGCTTTTCAGGTATGAGAATTCAGTCCAGGGGTATATGGAGAGAATTACATACATGCTTCCTATATAAAATATTAAAATTCGCCAGAAAAGTTTATCTATTGCTGCCGGGAGCGTTTTTTGAGGATTTTTTGCTTCGCTTGCTGTAACACCGATAAGTTCAACTCCTGAATAAGAAAATATTACAACAGAAAGAGCTAAAACAGCTCCTTTTATTCCATAAGGAAAGAAGCCGCCATGTGACCACAGATTGCTGTTTCCTAAAGGAATTCCGCCATTACCTATTCCTATAAATATAATGCCCAAACCCATAATTATCATGAATAGAATTGCTGCAACTTTTATTATTGCCAGCCAGAATTCAAGTTCGCCATAAATTTCAACTATAGTCATATTAACTAATACAATTAAGAGAGTGGCTATTAGGGCAGGGATCCACTGGGGAACATCCGGAAACCAAAAAGAAACATACAGACCAATGGCAGTGATTTCAGCCATTGCCAGGAATATCCACATTGACCAGTAAGTCCAGCCTGTTATGTAGCCAACTAAAGGAGAAAAAAATTCTTGAGCATAAGTAGAAAACGAACCTGTAACAGGGTAGGCGACAGACATTTCGCCAAGAGCTCTCAGGAGGAAGAAAACTAGTATACCTCCTAATGCATATGAAATTATGATGCTGGGGCCGGCCATACTTATAGCTGTTGAGGACCCTAGAAAAAGGCCTACTCCTATGGTTCCTCCTATAGCGATCATTTCAATATGTCTTTCTTTTAAACCGCGTCGCAGTTCATTGGTGTTTTTAGATAACAAATAATTTAACCTCCTTTTCTGTAGGTTAATAATGTAGTTGTTATCTTAAAACTATTATATTTATTATTAAAATATTTCTTAAAACAAAAATAAACTAAGATTTTTTAATCTTAGTTTATTAATAAATTAATTATTAGAAGTTTTTGTTTTAGCTGTAGCAATTTTATTTTTTAGAAGGTAGGAAATAGTCAGGAAAGTTATCCAAATGCTGCCAGCATATATGGCTATTTTAGTGATAGGGTTTAGAACCATTACAACACCTACAATTATTACAGCTGAAAAGCATATTATACCTGAATATGGATAGAAAGGCATTTTATATGTAAGTTTATCTGTTTCTTGCTTAGATAAATTTTTTCTGAATTTTAGTTGCAGTGCAAATATTGTTCCCCATGTCCAAAGAGCTGCAAATGCAGTTATACTTATTAGATATACAAAAGCTTGATTGGGAGTAATGTAATTTACGATAACTCCGCCTAAGTAGCAGCAAAAAGAAAATATTATTCCTATATAAGGGATTTTATTTTTATTTACTTTAGTGAAAATTTTGGGGGCATTGTTATTTTGAGCTAATGAATATAACATTCTGCCTGTACTAAAAATACCACCGTTACAACCTGAAAATGCTGCTGTTAAAACAATGAAATTCATTATACCTGCTGCATAATAGATATCTAGTTTTTTAAGTACTAAGACAAATGGGCTGCCAAGTTCGCCAAAGTGATTCCAAGGATAAATTGAAAGAATAACAAACATGCTTAAAATATAGAATATTAAAATCCGCCAAAAGACTTTATTGATGGCTGCTGGTATTGATTTTTGAGGGTCTTTGGCTTCTCCTGCGGCAACTCCAATTAATTCTACTCCTGTATAAGAGAAAATTGCAATTGAAAGACCCAGGATTACTCCTTTTATGCCAAATGGCATAAAGCCGCCATGAATATAGAGATTACTAATTCCAAGAGGTATACCGCCATTGCCAATACCTATAAAGATTATGCCAAATCCCATTATGATCATACAGATTATAGCTAACACTTTTATTAAGGCCAGCCAAAATTCTAATTCACCATACATTTCTACTATAACTAAATTTACAACTGTAAGTAATACTGCTGCAATCAGAGCCGAAATCCAAGGTGGAAAATCAGGAAACCAGAAAGATATGTATAGTCCTATAGCTGATATTTCTGCCATTACAGCAAAAACCCACATAGACCAGTATGTCCAGCCAGTAAGATATCCGGAGAAAGAACCAAATAATTTTTGTGCATAAAGGGCAAAAGAGCCTGGTGAAGGGTCTACTACAGTCAATTCTCCCAAAGCTCTCAAAAGGAAGAAGACTATAATACCTCCTAAGATATAAGAAAGTATTACAGCAGGACCAGCTAATTTTATAGCAGTGGCAGATCCTAAAAAAAGACCGACACCTATAGCACCGCCTAAAGCAATCATTTGGATATGTCTGTTTTTCAAACCTCTTCGTAAGGTATCTTGATCTTGGTG
>JAJDHX010000034.1 GCA_030266395.1 Selenomonadales bacterium OttesenSCG-928-I06
GATACTGGCTTATCACTATTTTTCCGCTGCATTTGCTGCTATGTGGATGGGATCCCACGCCGAAGAAAACGGTGGCGCATACCCAAGATCCAAAGCCCCAACCTCTTCAATCGTCATCCCCGCATCAATAACAGGCACCATAACACTTACCCTAAGCGCAGTCCCTGCCCCACCTGCCATAGAAGCCCCTAAAACTCTTCTAGTCTTAACATCATAAACCAACTTAATCCTAATAGGCTCATGTCCGGGATAATAATGGGCATGAGTACTAGCATCAATCACAGAAGTCCCAACCTCAAACCCAGCTTCCCGAGCCTCAGCCTCACTCATCCCAGTCTCACCACATTCCAAATCCATAAACTTAAATACAGACGTCCCTAAAACCCCGCCAAACTCCTTATCAGAGCCAGCCAAAACCTCGCCAATCAACTTACCTTGTTTATTAGCATTAGTCCCCAAAGGTACATAAACGTCTTTACCCAAAATCTTGTGATAAACACTGGCACAATCCCCACCAGCATAAATATCCGGCAAATTTGTCTCCATCTTTTTATTCACCACAATAGCCCCATTACTCAAAAACTCAAGCCCGATATCCTTCACAAACTCAGTATTAGGCACAATACCTACAGAAAGCAGCACCAAATCTGCCTTATACCTACCCTTATTAGTAACAACCTCCTGCACAAACTCATCACCCACAAACTCCACAGGCGACTCCTCTGTCTGAAGCATTACCCCACTATCTGCAAGTCGTTTCTCAATAACCTCAGCTATCTCAGGTTCATATTTCCTAAGCACAGTCTTAGACCTGGCAAAAAGCCTCACATTTTTCCCAGCCAAAAGAAAAGCCTCTGCCATCTCCAGTCCAATAAACCCGCCGCCAACAATAGCAACCTCTTGGATTTTCTCATCAGAAACAGCCTTTCTAAGCACAGCACCATCACGCAAAGACCTCAAAGTAAAAACATTCTTAAGATCTGCCCCAGGCACCTTAAGCTTCTGCGAAACCGCTCCTGTTGCAATCACAAGCTTATCATAATACTGGCAAAACTTTTCATCATTTTGCAAATCCAAAACAACAACCATTTTCTTTTCAGGATTAACAGACAAAACCTCATGTTTTATGTATACATCTATTCCTTGTTCAGCAAATTTTTCAATACTTCTCATTCGGAGTTGATCAAGTTCAGGGGTTGTCCCACTAACATAGTATGGAAGTCCACAAGCTGCATAAGAAACATCAGACCCTTTTTCAAAAACAATCACTTCTGCCTCTTTCACACTTCTCTTAAACTTAGCAGCAGCACTCATTCCAGTAGCCACCCCGCCAATTATAACGACTTTCATTAAAAATCCCCTCCTTTTTTCTATTATACCTCTTACCACCTTTTTTTACAAAAAAAGAAGAGCCAAAAAAATTCTCATATTTTTAATCTCTATATCTGCTAAACATTCGCCTAAAAAACTCTTGCCATCTATTATTTCTTTTAGAAGAAATAACCACACGCTCCATCTCCCCACACCCTTCACAAAACTCCGCATCCTCACTCAACAAAACCTCATCCTCACATACCTCAGTCCCATTTATATCATTGAAACATTTTAAACAAAATTCTGACATAAAATAGCCTCCTCTATCACATATACATAAAATCATTGTAATTTGATATCACTTACCTGTCAACAGAATGCATACAGCTGTAATTCATATTGTTAATATAAGTGTAAATGACAGATAAAAGAGGTGCTTTATGGCTACTAAAAAGAGAGTGTTTACACTTCGTTTAGACGACGAAATCTTTGATAAAATTGGAGTTCTAGCAACCCAAACTCACCGTTCAATGACAAACTACATAGAATTCGTTTTACTTAAACACATTGAAGAAGAAGAGAAGAAACAAGGAAGTTTAAAGAAAGATTAAGAAACATGAAAACTAACTATCCAGAAAAATATAAAACATTAGGACTAAAAATAGCTTACTATCGTAAAAAAGCAGGATATACTCAAGAAGCCTTTGCTGAAGCAATCGACAAAAGCTTAAGTTTCTTATCTCAAGTAGAAGGCCCCGGCATGACTCGCGGCATATCCCTAGAAACCCTATTTAGAATGTCCGAAGTATTGCAAATTCCTCCAAGCAAATTATTAGAAGATGATTGATACATAAAAAATAAAAACTCCCTTTAAGGGAGTTTTTTATGTCGACAAGCAGGATAACATTCCATAATATAGAATAATATGGAATATATTGTAGACATTTGAAACGAAATATTAAATATTATACAACTAACTTTTGAAATGAGGGATATTGCTATGATGACACTTAAAAGATTTAAAGTTACTAACTTTCGCTCAATAATGGATAGTGGATGGATTGATTGTGATAGTGTAACATCTTTAATAGGCATAAATGAAGCAGGTAAATCTAATATGATTTTAGCTCTCTGGAAGCTAAATCCTGTTAGAGATGGTGAAATTAATTTACTAGCTGATTTTCCTATAGATAAATATACAGAATGGCGTAACGCTACTGAAAAAATTAGTTTTATATCGGCAGATTTTGAACTTGATACTGATCTAACAAATAAAATTTCATCTTATAATTTTGATGCAAGCGACATATCTATTGTTAATATTCAGAGATATTTTGATGGTAATTATTTAGTATCTTTCCCGAATTTTAAACAAAAAGAAAACATAACAAAAAACATTATTGAATCAATTATAGCCGATGCTATTGATTCACTTAAATTATTAAACGAAAAAACTAAATCTGAAATCGGTATAAAAGAATTAATTGCAGATACTTACATAAAAATAAATCAACACTTATCTACAAAAGATAGTCTAGATTCTTCTTGCTTTGATCATATAAAAAGCTTATATCCTCCATCCTCAAAACTTACTAGAGCAGCTTCTTCAGAAATATTTCCACATTTTGAAAAAGTAAAGGAAAGTATAAAAACAGCTTTCTCTGTACTTAATAAACCAGATCCAGCTGACAATAATAATATAGTTGAATTAATACTTAAAGAAATGCCTTCATTCATTTACTATTCTAATTATGGAAATTTGGATGCACAAATTTATCTTCCCCATGTCATCAAATGGCTTAATGGCGAAGAAGTAGATGGCATAAAAAACGAGGCCAAAGTACGCACATTGAGAGTGCTATTTGATTTTGTAAAACTAAAACCACAAGAAGTGCTTGAACTTGGTAAAGATCCTCAAAGAACCATTACTCGCAATGGCATACAACAAGCAACTGAAGAATCAATTGAGACAACTATAGAAAACAAGTACGAGCGAACTGTTATGCTCAATTCAGCTTCAACAAAATTAACACAAGACTTTAAAGAATGGTGGAAGCAAGGAAACTATAATTTCCGTCTTCAAGCAGATGGCGAAGTTTTTATAATCTGGGTAGCAGATGATAAAAGACCTTCTGAAATTGAATTAGAAAAAAGAAGCACTGGACTTCAATGGTTTTTATGTTTCTTTTTAGTATTTCTAGTGGAAAGCCAAAAAGCACATAAAGGTGCTATCATCCTTCTTGATGAAGCTGGTCTCTCATTACACCCGTTAGCGCAGAAAGATTTAATTGATTTTTTCGATAATTTATCTAAAAAAAATCAAATTATTTACACAACTCATTCCCCGTTTTTGATAGATACATCACATATTGACCGTGCTAAAGCAGTATTTTTAGACAAAAATGGTCTAACAGTTGCATCAAGTGATTTAAGAGCCTCAGATGATAAATTAAATGTAAAATCAATATATGCAGCACATGCAGCTCTAGGATTAAGTGTATCTGAAATAATGTTACAAGGATGCAAACCAATAATTGTTGAAGGACCTTCAGATCAACATTACCTTAATGCAATTAAAATTTATCTTGTAAAAAACAAAATATATGCACCTAACACGGAGCTTGTGTTTGTCCCTTCTGGTGGTGTCAAAGGTGTTTCTGGAGTAGCAAGCATTGTTAGTAGTAAAAATGATGATCTTCCTCTCGTTATACTAGATTCAGATAAAAGCGGGTTAGATGCAAAAAACAAACTAGAATCCGGATTGTACAGAGATAGTATAGAATTAATTATCACCACAAAAGATCTTTTGGAACTAGAAAATTCAGAAATTGAAGATTTAATTCCACTTTCTCTAATGATACGTCCATTAGATCGCCTCTTCAGAGACATAGAAGATGAAAGTTTCAAAGATTTTTATGTTAAAGATCAGACAATCCTTCCGCAAATTAAAAATTTTGCACTTAAGCATAAAATTACTTTATCAACAGGTTGGAAAGTAGATCTAGCTAGAAGTGTTAAAAAAGAACTTTTAAAAACCAAAGACGAAATACCTAAAGATTATGTAGATATTTGGGAAAAGCTTTTTAATAGGTTTAACGACTAATATTATATTCAAGCAAATTATTAGAAGATGATTGATACATAAAAAAAGAACTCTTAAAAGAGTTCTTTTTGAATTTCCACCAAGCTCTTGCTTCGCCTGAAAGCAAAATACTGCGTCTGAGGGCGTTGTTTACCCACAGGGGAAACTCCGCCTAGACCTGACTAGTTTATTGAAACAAAACCACCAACCACCTCCCAGCCAGAAGTAGTTATAGCCACAAAACCTTAAAACCCACTTACAAACCAACTTAAAATGCAAAGGCAACATACAGGGGGTTTCAAAAGGGGGAGTGTCACGCACCCTTTTGCGGGGGTTTTAGGGGGTAGTAACCCCCTAAAGGAGATTTTCGAAACAATACCAAACTCACTTTTCCAGATAATTGATATAAAAAAAACCTTTAAACCAAGGAAGTTTCCTACTAAAACAAACGCAAAACAATATATTTACATAATCTCGTCAAATATTATATAATATTGTCAAGAAGTTACCTATACGGTAGGCGGTCAAATCACGCTTCAGAAAGGAGCGTGATGTTATATGGAGCAATTATCTCATATGTTTTCAATACTTGCATCAATTGCATTAATTGCAACATGTGTAATTACAACCATAAACAAAACAACCGCCTTTAGCTGACCACTAAGCGGTTGTTTACATTCTTAAACAATTTCTTTTGTCGAAGCTGACCGTCTATACGGTAACTTCTTTCTTTAATATTATATTACTACAAATCCATAAAATTAGTCAAGATCGACTAAAAAATAAAACCTTCTCAATTTTCAACCTAGCTTTTACCTTACCTAAAACCACCACCCAACCAAAAAAGCCAGATATAGTTTGGAACTATATCTGGCTATAGCAATTTTATTCTTTCCTATAGCAAAAATATAAAGTATAATAAAATATGTCCAAAAAATTAATTACATAAAAAACAACAAAACTACGTGAATTTAATTTAGGAAAACAGAAAGATATATATACAATACGCACCCCAGAAAAGCAGATGAAATCCTACTGGAAGTACGCCAAAACTGCTTTTCGAAGAGCAGCCCAGCAGATATATATTTATCTTTTTCCTAATTCAATTCCCCACTAAAAGGAGGTTAAACACATAATGAGAGACGAGACTAAATGCCTGCATGCAGGATACACCCCGAAAAATACCGAACCACGTGTCGTGCCTATCGTACAAAGCACTACATATGTATACGACTCCACAGAAGCAGTGGGAGCTGTTTTTGATGAACCTACCCATAGCCTCATCTATTCCAGATTCGCCAACCCGACAGTAATGGCAATCGAAGAAAAAATAGCTGCCCTCGAAGGCGGTATCGGAGCAATGTGTACCTCCTCCGGTCAGGCAGCAAGCTTGCTCTCTATTCTAAATATTTGTAATGCTGGCGATAGCTTTATTAGTACAACCCAAATTTATGGTGGCACCGTGAACTTATTTTATAGCACCCTAAAAAATATGGGTATAGAATGTATCTTCATTGACGGCGACGCAACAGAAGCGGAAATCCAAGCTGCTTTTAAACCTAACACAAAAGCAGTATTTGGCGAAACCCTTGCCAACCCTGCACTAACCGTCCTTGACATAGAAAAGTTTGCTAAAGTAGCTCATGCTAATAACGTACCTCTAATAATCGACAATACTTTTGCAACCCCTATACTTTGCAAACCTATCGAATTTGGAGCTGACATTGTAGTTCATTCTACCTCCAAATACATGGACGGTCATGCTGTACAAGTTGGTGGCGTAATCATAGACAGCGGCAACTTTGATTGGCATAGCGGCAACTTCCCAGGTCTTACAGAACCTGATCCATCTTACAAAGGAATCATCTACACAGAAACCTACGGCAAAGCAGCCTATATAATAAAAGCCAGAATGCAACTAATGAGAGATTTCGGAGTATACCCTGCGGCACACTCAGCATTTTTACTTAACCTGGGACTGGAAACATTAGCCCTCAGAATGGAAAGATACTGCGAGAATGCCCTTAAAGTTGCTAAATTCTTTGAAGCATCTGATAAAGTTGAAAAAGTGATTTACCCTGGACTTGAAAGCGATAAAAGCTATACGCTTGCCCAAAAATATCTAAAAGGCTGCAGTGGTGTTATCTCCTTTGTAATAAAAGGCGGCAAAGAAAACGCAGTTAAATTTATGGACTCCTTAAAACTTGCCTCAAACGAAGTACACGTTGCCGACATCCGCACATGTGTGCTACACCCTGCCAGTGCAACTCATCGTCAGCTAACTGACGAACAACTGGTAGCAGCTGGAATTAACCCAGGAATGATCAGATTTTCAGTAGGACTAGAAAACATTGACGATATACTAGAAGATATTCAACTAGGCTTCTCAAGCCTAAAATAAAACCACAAAAAACAACCACAAAAAAAATCATGATAAGCACGCATCTACTGCGTTGGTTTGAAAAGCCAGATCAGTTACGTACTCAAGTACGCGCCTGCCCTGGCTTTTCAAATCCGCCTTGTATCTGCATACTTCTCATGATTTTTTGGCTTAGTGGAGTTTTTATTGGATTTTTTAGGAAGGAGTTTTTATTGTTTTGGTGCTGAAGATGCTCTGTATTTTCTAGTATCGTGTTCTGCTTTTGTAAATTATTTAATTGCTAAATCACAAAAATAAGACAAGATTGATTCCTTGTCTTATTTTTTATTTAAAAATCCAACGATTCATCCAACTTTATTGCCTCTTGTTTAATTAATTCTAAAAACACATCGCAATATCTTTCCATTTTCACCTTACCAACACCGCTCACCTTAGAGAACTCTTCTTTTGTTTGCGGCATTTTGCTGCACATGTCTCTTAAAGTTGTATCTGGAAAAATAACATAAGCCGGAACCCCTTGCTCTCTGGCAAGCTCCAGACGCAACTCCTTTAGTTTTACATATAAAACAGGATTTTCGCCGTGATCTTTTTGCGGTTTTTGTGCTTCCACTGGTTTTTGTTCTTTAGATAAATTCATTGACAACTTTTCACTGCCAAGCAAAACAGGCCTTGCCTTGGCTGTCAGAAAAAGAGTCGGGTATTCGCTGTTTGTCATAGCTATATATTCATTTAAAATCAAAAAATTAATCATCTCTCTCAGCTGCTTTTCACTAAACCCTTTCATAATACCGTAAGTGCTGAGTTGATCAAGATTCAATTCAAAAATTCTGGCTTGTTTCATACCTCGCAAAGTATCTATAACAAGTTTAATACCAAACCGTTCATTCATTCTGGCAATACAAGACATGATTTTTTGAGCTTCAACAGTTACATCAACTTTTTCAAAATGATTTAAACAATTACAGCAATTACCGCAATAATCAGGTGGACGTTCGCCAAAATATTTAAGAATAAACGAACGCAGACAATCTGTAGTATGACAATAAAAAGTCATCTGTTTAAGCTTTTCGCGTTCATGTTCTTTGAAAGTTTGAAGTGATTCAGGATCAAACTCTTCTGTCTCGCCTGATTTTTCAATAAAAAATTGGTTTGTAATGACATCTTGTCCACTATAAAATAAAATACATTCAGCCGGAGACCCATCACGACCGGCACGACCGGCTTCCTGATAATAACTTTCCATATTTTTAGGCATATTATAATGGACTACATATGATACATTTGACTTATCTATTCCCATACCAAAAGCATTTGTGGCAATCATTATCTGAGCAGTATCTTCCTGAAACAACTCTTGATTTTCTTTGCGTTCTTCAACAGACAAACCTGCGTGATATCTCGTAGCTTTATAGCCCATCAGACACAGCCTTTCGCAAGTTTCTTCCACGTTTTTTCTGGTTAAACAGTAGACTATACCGCTTTTTTCTTTGCGATTCTCCAAAAAATCAACAAGTGCCTTAAACTTACTTTTGGGAAACTGAACTTCAAAATGCAGATTTTCTCTATTAAAACCAGTTGCAATTATCGTTGGACTTTTGAGACCCAGAAGATTTATGATATCTTCCTTAACCTGCGGTGTAGCTGTTGCTGTAAACGTGCCAATAACAGGTCTCTTAGACAAAGATGAAATAAACTCTTGAATCCTAAGATAACTTGGTCTAAAATCCTGCCCCCACTGAGAAACACAGTGAGCCTCATCTATACTTATAAATGAAATTTCAGTTGACTGAACAAAATCCAGAAAGACATCAGACAACAGCCTTTCCGGAGCTATGTAGATAATTTTATATCTACCTTCCCGGGCTTTTTGGATTTCTGCATATTGCTGAGAAGCAGTTAGAGAACTGTTAATATAAACTGCCGGAATATCAGCCTGGTGAAGTGCCCCTACCTGGTCTTTCATCAGAGAAATTAAAGGTGAAATTACCAGAGTAATGCCAGAAGAAAGCATAGCAGGGATCTGATAACAAATAGATTTCCCAGCACCTGTAGGCATAATGCCTAAGACATCGCGTTTTGCCAGTATTGAATCTATAATTTCCTCTTGTCCGTCTCTGAATTCTGAATAACCGAAATAGGACTCGAGTATCTTGTATTTGTTTTGCATATATAGTCCTTTCAAGGGATTTTTTTGTTTTTAACCGCAAATCCTGTCATAAACTAAAAATATTACAATTTTTCTTGCAATTTACAAGAAAAATCCTCGACAAAATCACGTAAATCATCATGAGTCAATTCAATTATAAATATTTTTCCTTTGTCTTCTGTGTTTGTAGTATTTATATCAGTAAACTTAATTTTATTAATGATATTGTTGTTTTCGTTTGGTTTTATCTCAATTCCTGCATGTGCAATCGCATTGCGCATACGTCTTAATATCTGTTTAAAACTATTATTGTTATAATCATCTCGCTCTATTTTATTTTTAAGATTTTCCAAAGTAGTGGTTTTTACAAAGGAGTCGTTGATTTTTCTATATTCCTTTTCCTTTGGAATAACAATCAATCCTAATAATGAATTTACAAGCTGTGTAAATTCGTAAACTTGATGATTGTTATTTTTATGGTTTTTTTCAATGAAATCCAAATTTTCCTTTGTTCTTTTTGCGAAGTCTTTTACGAATTCTACGTATTCTGACATGTCATTTATTCTCCAATAATTATTTAAATTTTACTAATTTTAAAAGTCAAAGCAGTAAATGCATGTTTGTCATGCATTTTTTCGCCAACCTCCCCTTTAGAGGGCTCTGCCCTCTAAAACTCCCGCGAAGGGAGAATCGTATGGTGAATTGTCAAATCAAGTGCAACACTTAGAAAAGAAAACCTCATGAGGAGAAAGCCAGCCAAGACATTTTCTAGGTCGAGTGTTAATGAGTTCAATAACATGGTTAATATATTCAGTGGAAATATTTAAAAAATCACATCCCTTAGGAAAGAAAAAACGAAGAAGACCATTTATATTTTCATTGCTTCCTCTTTGCCAAGGGCTATGTGGATCTGCAAAAAAAACCTTAACCCCAAAGTCTTGCTGTATCTTTCGAAATCCTGAAAATTCTGTACCTCGATCAAAAGTCAATGTGTGAACAGGATTTTGCTTTAATGTATTGCTAAGTGTTTTATTTATGCTTTCGGCAGTAAATTTTTCTGAAAATCCAGCAACAAGGTATCTTGATTTTCTATCTACACATGTGAGCAATGCACCTTTTCCTTTGGCTCCGTGTACAGTATCCACTTCCCAGTCTCCTATACGTTGACGTAAGTTTGCCTCTTTAGGACGTTGGTGAATACTATAATCAGGTCTTATAGTACAGTTATTTCCCTTTTTATATTTCAATCTATTTCTTCTTATAAGATGTGTCTGAGGAGAATAACCTACAATAAGATTTTTAATAAGAGCCCGATAAATAGTACAATGGCTGAGCTTTGTATTTGGGTTGGCTTGTTTATATTTTATCGTTATTATTTCAGGAGACCAGAATTTAGATAAGCCATCTTGTGTAAAAGATATTAACTTTTTATCATAAGAATATCTATTTTTTCTACGGCATTTTTTACGTCTATAAAGGTATAGTGAAGTAGCCCACCAAGCATGGTAACCTTTTTTAGTTTTGTTTCTTTTAATTTCTCTACTTATGGTAGAAGGGCTTCTTCCAAGCTCTTTGGCAATAGTTCTTAAGCTTTTTCCTTTTTCTAATAATACCCGTAGATTTTCTCTTTCGGTTAGTGTAAAATGAGTGTAAGATTGCATAATTCACCTCGTGTTATTTGTGTTCTTCTCAAACTCATTTTAACACATGGGCTTTATG
>JAJDHX010000035.1 GCA_030266395.1 Selenomonadales bacterium OttesenSCG-928-I06
TCTGCAATAAGTGCAACTCTGGTTAAAAACTGTTCCAGTTCACTTTCTACAGCTGTGTCTTCAGGTATAATATTTTCTTCTATGAATCCTTTGGCCACACTTAGAAGTTCTTTTAAGTTTTCCAGTCTTGTTTGAGCTTCAATTGAATTTTCACTTTCTAAATAATTTGTATAACCAGAATCAGTCATTACTTTTTCAATAAACTCAGTAATTGGCACTTGTCCAATTAAACCAATCATTTCAAAGATGAATGTTGAAAAACCTTCAAGTTGTTTTTTGATGCGGTCTGTAATTCCATTAGCTAAACCAGGGTTACTTATAATATCAAACAATGGCACATTATTCTCGTTAGCTGCATCTACTAATTTTTTTAAGGTAGTGCCGCCTATACCTCTTTTAGGGATATTTATGATTCTGAGTAAACTTAATGTGTCATTTGGGTTAAATATTACTCTTAAGTATGCTAAGATATCTTTTATTTCTTTTCTTTCATAGAATCTAACCCCACCAACCATAGTGTAGGAAATTCCGTATTTTAAGAACCATTCCTCAATAACCCTTGACTGAGCATTTGTTCTATAAAGAACTGCTATGTTGTTATAAGGTATGTTATAAATCGAGTTTAGTTTTAAAATACTTTCTAATATATATTTTGCTTCATCTTGTTCATTAAAAGCCTGGTAACAACTAATTGGATCACCTTCACCATTTTCTGTCCACAGCTTTTTGTCCCGGCGATTATAGTTGTTTGTTATTACTGCATTGGCAGCATCTAAAATTTTTTGGGTAGAACGATAATTCTGTTCCAGTTTTATTACTCTGGCGTTAGGAAAATCAGATTCAAATTCCATAATGTTTCTGATATCAGCACCACGCCAAGCATAAATACTTTGGTCAGCGTCACCAACTACGAAAATATTCTTTTTCTTTTGAGATAATATTTTTGCCAGTTCATATTGTGCCTGATTTGTATCCTGATATTCGTCAATTAAAATATGCTCAAATTTATTTTGATATTTTTCTAATATTTCTTCGTTTTTTAAAACTTCTATAGTCACCATTAAAAGATCGTCAAAATCAAAGGCGTTGTTTAATCTTAACCTTGTTTGATAAAGCTGATAAACCTCAGCCACTTTTTGCGAATAGAAGTTATCTGCATTTAGAGCAAATTGTTCTGAACTTATAAGAGCATTTTTGGCATTGGAAATTGTTGATTGAATTGAGTTTGCCGGAAATTGTTTGTCATCTAGGTTAAGCTCTTTCAGGCAGTTTTTGATAAGTGTTTGACTGTCAGCACTATCATATATAACAAAGTTTCTAGTATACAAACCCAGACTATCTACTTCATATCTTAAAAATCGTGCACAAAAAGAATGAAAGGTGCTTACCCATATATTTTGAGCACAGCTTTCTCCCACTAATAAGTTGATTCTTTCTTTCATTTCATTGGCTGCTTTATTAGTAAAGGTGATGGCAAGTATCCGCCAAGGGTCTACTCCTTCTGATATTAAATGAGCTATACGGCTTGTTAAAACTCTTGTTTTCCCAGAACCGGCTCCTGCCAAAACTAATAAAGGTCCTCTTTCATGAAGTATAGCCTCTTTTTGCTCTGGATTCATATGTTTCAATACATTTGACATTTTTTATTACCTCTAAATTCTTCGTGCTATTTCTATTTTAATTTTTAACTCTCTACAAATTAATCTCTTTTAAAATTCTCTCAAAAATCCTAAATATACCAATAGGATTAAAACAAATTAGAAATGTGCAGATGCAAGGCGGATTTTAACGGAAGCAGGGGCGCGTACTTGTCGTACGTAACCCTGCTTCCGTTAAAATTCAACGCAGCAGATGTGCGTTTATAATTTATTTTAACCTATTGTCAACCTTCAGGTGTAAATATTACATTTTAACTTTAGATAAATCACCGAACTTAGCAAATTGTTTATGGAAAAATAATTGTAGACTAGCTACAGGGCCGTTACGATGTTTGGCAATAATAACATCAGTGATGTTTTTATTTTCACTTTCAGGATCATAGTAATCTTCTCTATATAAGAAAGTAACTATATCAGCATCTTGCTCTAAAGAACCAGATTCTCTTAAATCACTAAGCATTGGTTTTTTATTAGTACGTGATTCAACACCCCTACTAAGCTGAGAAAGTGCAACAACAGGAACTTTAAGTTCTCTGGCAAGACCTTTTAAGAATCTGGATATTTCAGATATTTCCTGTTGACGATTTTCACTTCTGTTGCTACCAGTACCACCTTGCATAAGTTGCAGATAGTCAATAATTATTAGTTGCAGATCATGTTCTACTTTAAGTCTGCGTGCTTTTGATCTCATTTCCATAACAGTAATGCTAGGTGTATCATCTATGTAAATCGGTGCTGTAGAAAGTCTTTCCGCAGCTTTGATAAGGTTGTCCCAATCTTTGCTGCCAAGTTCTCCTACTCTAAGTTTTTGACTGTCTATTGGTGATTCTGAGCAAAGCATTCTTTGGACAAGCTGTTCTTTACTCATCTCAAGCGAAAAAAATGCTACAGGCTTATTTTCTTTTAAAGCTACATGCTGAGCAATGTTGAGAACAAAAGCCGTTTTACCCATACTTGGACGAGCAGCAATTAAGATAAGGTCTGACGGATGCAGTCCTGAAGTCAGTTTGTCTAAATCTTTAAAACCTGTGCTAAGTCCTGTAATACCACCTTTGGAATCATAAAGTTCAGATACTTTATCAAAAACGTCAAAAATAATGTTTTTGATTGAAGCAAATTCTTGATTGTTTCTTTTATTAGATATTTCTAAAATATCTTTTTCTGCTTTATCTAAGATCATTGCAACTTCTTCATTTGCTTCATAACCCATACCAGCAATGTTTGTTGCAGTATTAATTAATCTTCTAAGAAGTGCTTTTTCTTCTACTATTTTGGCGTGATATACTAAGTTTGCCGCAGTTGGAACACTATTGGCAAGTGCTGTTACATAAGCAACACCACCAGCAGCTTCCAGTTTTTCATCTCTGCGTAAAATCTCAACAACAGTAACTATATCAACAGCTTCATTTTTACTAAACAGCTCTTGCATTGCAAGATAAATTAGTCTGTGAGCTTCTCTATAAAAATCTTCTGGCTGCAGAAAATCAGCTACTTTGATTATGGCTTCACGCTCAATCATCATAGCCCCTATTACGGCCTGTTCTGCTTCTATATTCTGCGGTGGAATCCTCTCAAGCAAAAAACTTCCCCCTCATCTCAAACAAATTGCATTTATTCTCTCTAGTTTTTAGCAAATAATATTTCTAATGCTTCTTCTATTTTTGCTACTGGGCGAATATCTAAACCCAGGTATTTTTCAGGAATATCGTTTTTATTTTCTATAGGAATTATCATTGTAGAAATTCCTGATTGTTTCGCTCCGTAAGCTTTTTCAAAAACACCACCGACTGCTTTAACTAATCCTTGGATAGAAATTTCTCCGGTTACAGCAACATCTTGTCTTAAAGATTTTTCTGTTACAGCTGAAATAATAGCTGCAACTATTGCCATCCCCGCAGAAGGACCATCAATTTGTCCACCGCCAATTACGTTTACATGGATATCATAATTAGATAAATCTTCGCCTGTTATTTTTCTGACTACTGCCAGTGCATTAAAGACAGAGTCTTTAGCCATGCTTCCTGCTGTATCATTAAATCTAACAGTTCCTTTGCCTTGTTCTGTTTTAAATACAGCAGTCTCTATTTCAAGTACTGAACCCAAATAACCGCTTACTCCAAGTCCAAAGATTTTACCTATTTCAAAAGTTGGAGCACCTTTAGAATTTGTATAAGAAGTAAGTCTGCTAATTTGGGCAACTTTATGAACGTCTTGAACAGTAATAACTACTTTCAGATCGCATTTATCATCTATATCACTATTTACTCTCATCAGTGCCATTCCATAAGCATCTGCTAAGATATTGATTGCTTTTCTGCCTTCAATTGTATATTCACTAATTAATTTAGGTATCTCTGCTTCAATTTCTACTCCCAGTTTTTTAGCACCATTGTTCACTATTTTTTCAATATGTTCTGATGTTAAAGGTTCAAAATAAATCTCAGCTGAGCGTGAACGAACTGCCGGCACTATATCATAGGAAGCTCTGGTAGTTGCTCCTATTAAGATAAAGTCTGCAGGAGCACCTTCTTCAAATAGTTTCTTTATATATTTAGGAATATTACTTGCTGTAGGATCATAATAAGCAGATTCAAAATAAACTCTCTTATCTTCTAAAACTTTTAAAAGTTTATTTTGCAGCATTAAATCCATTTCGCCTATTTCGTCAATAAACAATATTCCACCATGAGCATCTGTAACTAAACCTGGTTTTGGTTCAGGAATTCCTATTTCAGCTAAATCTTTTCTGGAGCCTTGATAGATAGGGTCATGAACTGAACCTAGAAGTGGGTTTGCTATTTCTCTTGGATCAAAACGCAAAGTAGTTCCATCAACTTCTACAAACGGAGCATCTTTAGCAAAAGGAGTGCTTTGCATCTTTTTAGCTGTTTCCAATACTAATCTGGCTGCAGTTGTTTTGCCAACTCCAGGAGGACCGTATAGAATCAGATGTTGAGGATAAGGAGAAGAAAGCTTGGCTTTTAATGCTTCTATAGCCTTCTCTTGTCCGATTATTTCTTCCAAACTATCAGGACGAAGTATTTCCATGATAGACTTTGTTAGTTTTTTGCTTTCCAGTTTTTCTAAGATAGCATATTTTTTTAAGGTTTGCGGATTTTCAATATAATCATCTTCACCATATTCATTTTCTTCTTGCAAAACCTGCATTCTGATTTCTTTTATATAATCCTGATGACGATCTTCTATCTTCTGATTAATTTTTCGCTCTAATCTATCTTCTACTGCACGTCTGGCACAAAGTTCTGCTAAATATTCTTCTATTTCATTTATAATTTGAGGTATATCCTCAATTTTAGGAATCTCTGTAATTGTAGGGTCTTCATAAGTCAGACGCATAAATGCCATTGTTTTTTCTGCCAGGTCTTCTGATTTTAGTAAATCCAAAGCACCTAATCTGGCAGCTTTTAAAACAACTTTTTCACTGCCAATAACGTCATTATAAAGATCAAGCAGAGCATTTAATTGATTTTTTAAATCTTCCTGGCAATTACTTAAGTCTGACTTACTAAATTTTCTTTTTTTATCATTAGTATTGTCACTGATTATTTTGTTAAAGAAATTTATCATTATGTCCCTTTCCGTCTGGGTTTGTCCATTTTCTGATTTTACTTAATTAATGAGACAGATGAAACAATTTTATGGTATCAGTTGCTAATGATGTAACATGATTATAATTTTAGTGTAAACAATTAATGAAAAAGTATTATGTTTAAACAGCCTTTACATGTACAACAATTTTAGAACTTATAGTTGGATGAATTTTTATTGTTACTGTATAATCTCCAGGAGATTTTATACCATCTTTTAAATCTATTTTTCTTCTGTCAATTTCAACTTTATGCTGACTTAAAATAGCATCTGCTATATCTTTTGAAGTTATTGAACCAAACATTTTTCCGTTTTCGCCAAGTTTAGTTTCAATAGTAACTTCTATTTTATCCATCTGAGCTGCCATAACTGTTGCTTCATCAAATTCCTGCTCTTTTTTTCTGGCAGCAGAAGCTTTTTTCTGATTGATGACATTTAAATTTTCAGTAGTAGCTGCAACAGCTAGTTTCTTTGGTAATAAAAAGTTGCGAGCATAGCCTTCGGAAACTTCTACTATATCGCCTTTTTTGCCTAAACTTTTAACATCTTGTTCAAGTATTACTTTCATCGCTCTCACTCTCCTGAATATATTTTGCAATTAACATTATAATTTCTTCTCTTACTTTACTAGCAGTAGTATCTGGAATTTGAGCTCCTGCTACTAATTGATGTCCACCGCCACCCAGTTTTTCCATAACAACTTGAACATTAATATCTCCGCCGGACCGAGCACTGACTAATACCCGATCTTCTGCCTGAAATAGAACAAAGGTTGCCTTAATACCTTCAGTAGCCAAAAGCATATCAGCAGCTTGAGCTACTATTACAACTGGATCTTTCACATCTGACGGGCAAACTGAAATAAGGATTCCGTCAAAAGGCATTTCAGCATTTGTGATAATACGTGATCTTTCTTTTACTGTTTCAAAGTCTAATTTAAAGAAAGATCTAACAATATTAGGATCAGCTCCTGCTCTTCTTAAATAAGCAACAGCTTCAAATGTTCTTACTCCTGTTTGTACTGTAAAGTTTTTAGTATCTAAGAGAATACCTGAATAAAGAGCTGTAGCTTCTAATTGTGTTAACTCTATTTTATCACTGTAATAAGGCAATAATTCTGTAATAAGTTCACTTGTTGAAGAAGCTGAAGGCTCCAGATAAACTAAAAGTGGCTGATCTACAAATTTTTCTGATCTTCTATGATGATCTATAACAACTATTCTTTGAGTCAAATTCAAAAGTTGTGGCGCAGCCAAAAGATCTGGTCTGTGAGTATCTACAACAAATAAAAGGGTTCTACTGTTTACCATGCTTTCAGCAGTTTCAGGTGTTACAAGCATCTCTTGATAGTCTGCGTAACCTGGAAACAATTCTATTAACTTACTTATAGAAATATTTGATTTACTTATAGCTATATGAACACTCTTGCCTGCATGCATAACCATACGAGCAACACCCATAGCAGCACCTAATGAATCCAAATCTTCGTCAGGGTGTCCCATAATCATGACAGAATCTGACTGATCTATTAATTCTCGGATTGTATGGGCAACTATCCTGGCTCTTACTCTGGTATTTTTTTCTGTTGCTTTTGCTTTACCACCATAGAAGTGAAGTTTATCATCAATATCTATGGCAATTTGGTCTCCGCCTCTACTTAAAGCAAGGTCCAAACCAGATCTGGCAGAACGGCCAAGCTCTGAAATAGAATGTGGTCCTGTAGCAGCACCCATACTAAGTGTTAATGGCAGTTTGTTGCCATCTTTTATTGCCCGGACTTTATCTAAAACATCAAATTTTTCTTGACTTATCAGTTCTTCTAAGGCTTTTCGAGCAATTATTGCCAAATACATTTCTTCAGAAGATTTTTTTAAGAAACCATCAAGTCCTGCAACCCACTCAGACATTCTTTTATTTACTTCTGCTAAAATAAGTGTTCTTTGATCTTCATCCAAACCTTGAAGGGCGTCATCATAATTGTCTATTAAGATGTATAAAACAACTGGACGCGCGTTATGAAGCTCAATTCTGGTAGTCTCAAATTCTGTTACATCATCTATATATAAAACCATTAGATGATCATCTTGTTCTTGATTTTTTGCATCTATACTTTCAGCAAAATTAGTATCAAAATCGTTTTTAATAAATTTATATATTACATGAAAATAACGATTATTTCTTTTTAAGTTTAATTGACCGCTATTTTTAGTTTTCCAAACCTTATTAACCATTTTAGTCATATGAATTTCTGGGAAAAAATCAAAAAAAGATTTTCCGTAGTCTAATGAATCATCAAGCCATTCACATACTTTACTATTGCGCCAATATATTAATCCTTCTTTGTTTATTATAACAACAGCTGCCGGGAGGTTTTGGAGTGTATTATTAGTAATTTTATTTATATGATCTGCCATTGAGCTTAAGTAATTATTAAATTTTCTTTCCCTGGCTAAAAAACAAATAAAACTATATCTATATGTTATATATAGCAATATCAAGCCAGGTACTATCAAATAAGGGTTATAGCAACAAACAATCACAACCAAAAGTGTCATTATTGTCAGTATGACCCAAGAGTCTTTCCAAAAAGATGTTTTAGTTGGCATCAAACAGCCTCCTTAGTACTTCTTAAAAAACAAATTATTTAGGGACTAAAATTAATTGTACCTATATATAGTACTACATATGGTAAAAACCAAATTGCAAGTAACAGAAGAAATATTAAACTTCCCCAGAGTTTAATTCCTGATATCGAGTATTTTGTTACAAGTGAATAAGTTTTTGCTATACACTGAACCAAAATAAAAAATCCACTGATAACACCAAGGTTCATTCCAATTATTTTTATCCAATAAAGTTCTTTGGTGATTCCAAAATAAATCATTGCTACAGACAAAGTAAAAATATAGATTGTATTAATTGGAATACTTAAAGAATTATTTAAAGCATTATGTTTAGTGCTGTGACCGAGTTTGTTTAAAATTACGTTAGAAAGATAAAAATTCAAATATGAATCTATTATCCCTGCTATTATAACAGTTGAAAGCAAAGCATTTTGAAAGAAGTTTATTACTATAGAAGACAAGTTACGGATAACTTCTTCTTCCATACCGATATTACGATAAAAAGATATGACTTCTCTCAAAATCTTGATAACTGCTTCTTCAAAGTCTATCAAATTAATGCCTACTACAAAAAAGAACAATAAAATGAGGAAAGCTTTAGATATTAATGACGCAATAAGTCCACTAAATAAAACTCTCATTGCAGTATGATTACATCTAAAACCATGCCCTATAACAATACCTACAAGTCCGCAATTTAAAACTGCCATAACTGCTTTTAAAGGATGTATCAAAAGTGTTACAGCTAAAAATGTAACTATAGTAGACATTATACTGTATTTTATTCCATGTCTAGCACCTATCAAAATTATAGGCACTGAACAAAAAAGTATTAGAAAAGATCCTATTATAGGTGAATACATACTTATAATAGTAAATATTATAGCAATAGCAGTAAGTATGCCACTTTCTACTATCGGCTTTGAATTATAAGACGTATAGTAAGAACGCAATTAAATTCACTTTTCCTTCCTTAAAAGACTTACCGCTTAATATGGTCTTTTAATTTTGTAAAGTCACCAAATAAACGCTCTATTTCTGGTTCTCTATTTATTTTTTCTGACAGAATTTTGCTTGTTGCCTCATCTAATTCCGGATAACTTGTACCTAATCTTCTCGCTAAAATATATGTAGAAATAATTATCTCAGCTAAAGACTCATTTATTTCTTGTTTATCTTTACCTTTGGCCACATCTTGATAAAATTCCGCTAAGGAACTGGCAAGATCAGCTTTGAGACTTTCAACAATTCTTAATTTTTTTAATATATCTGATTCCTGGGATAACAATATAAATCCCTCGCCTTTTTATGTTTCTACATTATTTTTCATTAATATTATAACATATAAATGCATCATTCTTAACGTTATTATATTCTAATAAAACATCAATATTTCCTCTATTTTTATTTAAGTTATTGAAAATGGCAGTTATGTTTACTCGGAAAATCATCTGTATTTTTAATAAACCGGCTTTATAAAAAAAGCAGACTTTGAAAAATAAGTCTGCTTTTTTGCTATTTACTTAATACATATCTATTTTACTTAGAAAGTCCATCTGGCTCCGGCATTCCATTGCCAATCTTTATCAAAGTCACCGCCTGACATACGCTCTACATCAAAATAGATGTGGTTGTTTGAACTTGTTTTAAATGTGAATCCTAAACCATATTCAAACCATGTATCACCAAAATCTTGATCTATTCTCAGTTTATTATCAAATTTATCTGTCATTGTTACATCGTAATCGCCACAGAATTCGTGCAATAAATTTGCTTTTACATAAAATTGGCTGTTTTTACTCATGTCTTTACCTAAGTTAAATCCTACACGTCCTAATATGCTTGTCATGTCTTTTTGACTTACTTTGACATTATTAGATGTATAGTCATCTCCAGATAAATAACCGACTTTTAATTGAACTTGTGGTTCTATATACCAACCACTTTTAGATAATTCTTTTTTATAGCCGTATTCTGTGCTTAAGGATACACCTTTGTTTTCAAAGTCTCCGCCTATTTTATTGCTGTTTGTGTCATATACGCTATAGTCTGTATCCATGCGGTTGATTTTGAAGACTAAGTCCATATAGTGACCTTTTTTGCCTATTTGAGTTACATACATGCTGAGAGCTTTATTTTTATTTTCTCCCAAGCCGCCCTTATAACTACTTGTTCCATCTGTATAACCAAAAGATATACCACCATAACGAGTATATTTATCAGTTTTGTCTATGACTTCGTCATAACCCATTTCATAGTGGTTGAACTGATTTTCGAAACTAAAGTTTCCGTCTCTGCCTAGTTGACCTCTTTTCATTCTGAACCAG
>JAJDHX010000036.1 GCA_030266395.1 Selenomonadales bacterium OttesenSCG-928-I06
ATTCGCCTGTGCCGCCCCAAGCATGGAATTTGTTGCTTAAACTGCTATATTTTGCTACTAAATCCAGGTAATGACCTTTATCTCCTAGGTATGTTCCATATATGTTCAAATCTTTACTTTCTATTTCGCCGCTGCCAGCTTTATAGTAGTTATCTGATTCATATAGACCATATGCTACACCTACTAACCATTTGTCTCCTGCTTTTTGGTCAAAACCTACATTAAATCCATATTTCTTTTGTTCAATTCCACTGCCTAAATCTATGTCTTGCTCTGTACGTTTGTATCTTACCCACATACCAGGTTCTGCATTATCTCTGATATCACCCAATCTTTTTAGTAGAGTATCATCATCTCTAACGAATCCTGCTAAGGCTAGGTGTGAACCATGACTTGTTTGAGGAATTACACCAGGACCTTCTTTTGTTTTATGAATTCCTGCAAGTCTTACATCATAGTCATAATCTGAATCGCCTTGATCTCCACTAAACTCAATTATTGGCTTATAAACAAATTCTTTAATGATGTTATCATATGTTATCTCCGCAGCTTTAACTTTTTCATTTAAATTGTTTTGATAACTAGCTGGATCTGTTGGGTCAAAACCTTGCTCATCAACTCCTATTACATCAATTGCATAGTCGATAATAATTGATTTTTGATCATCATCTGAAAATAGTATCATGTTATTTTCATCATAGACGAAACCGGCATAATCATTTTTCATGCCCTGGTCAAAGATATGGAGCGTAGTCACTTTATCACCAAATACATTATCTCCAACATTTGTTGTTTCAGATACTATTCTGTCGCCTTGACCTTCTGCCAAACCTATAACTCCATCAGAATCGTACCCTAGTGCATTTGTACGAATATAGATATCACTATCCTGCAATCTCAAACCATTGTCTATTATAGTTGCTTTGTTATAATCTTCTACTGTGTTATATACACTTATTGCATCTGCTGGGTCTGTAAAGAACATTGCAGAATCATCAAGTAAAAGATAACCATCATTTGCTATACCAGCATCACCATAATTAGTGGTAACTATTATTTCTTTTTCTATAATGAAAGTTGATTTATCTTTTATTGCTACTGCTCCTACAAAATAAGCCTCATCTTTAAAGTCTGAAACTGATCTGGTTGAGTCCAATGCATAACCTGTTGCATAAGTACCATCAGCATTAAGAGCTTTTGCCCAAACAAAAATTTCTTTTGTCTCACCAGCATAAGCTGTTAAGTTAGCATTAGCCAGCAATATTCCAGTTGCTGAAGTTGCTCCATTTTCGTCAGTTCCTAAGCCAGAGATAGATTTTACTTCAATATGGTCTGTTCTTAAGGTTAAGCTAGCATTTTCAACACCAACACCAATAGCTTTGGCATCTCCGCCAACTTCACCTTTGCCGCCACTTGCATTCACATATATACCACCGTTAACTACTTCCATATAAACATCTTTTGCATTATTGCTAAACAGTGCCCCTGCAGCTACTGCATCGCCACCATTACCGATATCAAAAGGTTTAAGATAATCATCTAAATATCCACTGACACCACCTATAGCATTAACAGCTACGTCACTTTTCACAAAAATTTCATTAACATTTGCTGCATTAACTACAATACCTCTATTAATAGCTTCTCCACCTTCACCAGCATTACCATGTGGAGTGATGCTATCCTTAACAAAAACGATGCCGCCATTTCCGCCGATTGTTTCTGAACTAATTCCAGCAATGTTGATTGTTCCTATATCAGCACTTTCTCCTACATATAAACTTGTATTGTAAGCACCGCCGCCATCACCGGCATCACCATTTCTAGAGTTACCACCGTTGCCGCCTACTACTCTTTCCTCAACATTTGCTCCATAATTACCTTCTTCATCATACTCAGCTGCAATATTTACAGTGCCTACATTAGCTCCTTTAAATACAAAGCTGTTATTAATAGCATCGCCGCCGTCGCCACCATTACTTGTAGCATTAGCATTAATCTCAAGGTTATTTCTGTCAGTATAGTCACCGATAAAATTATTTGCCTCGCCACCATTACCGCCTGTCACTAACGCTTGAGCTCCGTATACATTAATAGTTTCTATTGCCCCGCCATTTTTCACATATAAACCTATGTTTGTGGCAGCACCACCTTGACCACCATCACTAGTAATCTCAACGTTAGCAGCAGAATTCACAATAGTAGTTGCATCACCGCCATTACCGCCTACTACAACTGAATAAAGTCCACCGTAATACATAGTTGCTGCATCACCATCATATAACCCATCAATAAATGGTCCAAGTTCATACTTATAGCCATAACCATATTCATAGCTATAACCAGCTCCAATGTTTACAGTTTCAGAGGTAACATTTGATAATACTATAGCATTATTAACAGCAGCGCCACCTGCACCAGCAGTAGCACTAACACTAGCTGCCCCGCCAGCATCTTCAACAGCGTTAACAGCAACTGCTTCGCCGCCATTGCCGCCTGCTATTAATGTAATAGCTGTTCCTGTATTAATATTATCTATGGCACTGTTTTCTACATATAAATCAATATTTGTGACAGAACCTGCATTACCGCCTACACTAACAACGGTAGTTTCAGAATCTGCACTTACAATATCGTTAATAGCAGTTGCCATGCCACCGTCGCCGCCTTTTTCTATTGCAGTAATACCTAAAGCATATAAAGATGCTTCTCCATTCACTCCTGCAAGTCCATAAGCGCTCTCAATAAGTACCTCTAACGGCTCTGAAGGGTCGCCTCCAAGCAAACCATTAACTAAATAGTTAAGATCAGATTCAGGTTCAGCTACTACTGCTAAATTTTCTAATGTTGCAACTGCATCACCAATTACTTCTAGCTCAGCTTTGGCACCTATGTTTAGATTTTCAACTGTAGCACCTGTGAATACTACACCATTATTAGTAACATCGCCACCTATACCACCTATAGCACTAACGTTGTTAACTTCGCCAGCATCTTCGTCTATACTGTTAAGCGCATCTGCTATGCCGCCATTGCCGCCTAATGCAAGTGTAGTAACTGCTCCGATGTTAATCTCTTTTGTATTAACATTTTGGGCAAATAAATCAGTGTTTGTAACAGAACCGCCTACGCCACCTATAGCACTAACATTAACTTCACCAGCAGCTTCTTCCATATTGTTACGTGCAATTGCTGTGCCGCCGTCGCCACCTTTTTCTACTGTAGTAGTTCCAAGTAGATATAAATTACCTTCTGCTAGTAAATCTGCATTTGCCAAGACATTTTCAAGAGCTGCAAAATTTGATGCAGATTCCAGGTCAGTAAATTCTTCATTCGCAAATATTAATGCAACATCTTCTATTGATGCATCTATATCAGCAATTACTTCTAAATCAATCTTAGCACCTACATTTATATTTTCAGCTGTAATATCTTTAAATACTAAACCATCATTGATAACATCGCCGCCTGCGCCGCCTATAGCATTAACGTTAATTTTATCAGCAGCTTCGTCTATATCATTACGAGCAACTGATCTGCCGCCATTGCCACCTACTAATAAGTCAGTAACTGCTCCGATGTTAATCTCTTCTTTTACATTAACATTTTGGGCATAAAGGCCTGTATTTGTGACAAAACCACCTTTACCGCCTATAGCCTTAACATTAACTTCACCAGTAGCATCGTTTATACTGTTACGAGCAACTGCTGTGCCACCCTCGCCACCTATCTCTACTGCAGTAATTCCAAGTAGATATGCAGAAGCTTCTGCTGATAATTCTACAGATGCTGAGACGTCACCAATAGATACTATAGTTGCATTATAATTCTCTCCAGAAGAATCATAATTAGCACTTTCATCCTTAAACATAGCGTTTTCTACTGATGCCTCTACATAAGCAGATGCAGCCACATCAAGTCTGGCACCTACATTTATATTCTCAGCTGTAATGTCGTTAAGAACTAAATTGTAATTAGTAACATTACCGCCATCGCCACCTGCAGCATTAACATCAATTACCTCAAGAGCACTTTCTACATTATTACGAGCAACTGACGTACCACCTGCTCCGCCTAACGCTAAGACAGTGTCTGCTGCTATATTAATATCTTGTGTTGCTTTAACGTTACTTAAATTCACGTTTTTGTTTTGAATAGAACCACCGTTGCCACCATTGCTTGTAACATCAATTTTGCTAATAGCATCTTCAGCAATATTAAGCGCAACTGCTGTACCACCGTCGCCGCCTTTTTCTATTGCAGTAGCTCCAAGCAAATATAAATCGGCTTCTACAGATAATCCTAAACCTACAGAGGCATTACCAGATATTGAAGTAGAATAGTATCCTCCGGAATTCGAAGTAGTATCATCATACACGTATCCATACATAGACTCAGTTTTATAGACAAAATTTTCTAATGATGCACTTACATCAACAGATGCATCCACATCAATTCTGGCACCTATATTTATATTCTCAGCTGTAATATCTTTAAGAACTAAACCATTATTAGTAACATCACCGCCATCGCCGCCTAGAGCACTAACTTCAATTCCCTCAAGAGCACTTCCTTCACTATTACGAGCAACTGCCCTACCACCGTCGCCGCCTACTGCTAAGGTAGTAACTGCTGCTATATTAATATCTTCTTTTACGTTAACTTTTTCTGCATATACCTCTATATTGGAAACAGAACCGCCGCTGCCGCTTTGACTCACAACTTTAATTCTATCTTCAGTATTTCCGGCCAAGTTAGCAGCAATTGCCGCACCACCGTCACCGGCTTTTTCTACTGTAGTAGTTCCAAGTAAATATACGGTTGCTTCTGCTGATATTCCTAGAGATGCTGACAAGTCACCAGCTAGAGTAGATGAATTAGAAGTATAATAATCATAACCATAATCATCATGTTCTTCCCTATAATCACTTGTATCTGTCAACAAAAAACCTTCTATTGATGCATCTAAATTACCATATATACCAACATCAATTCTGGCACCTACATTTATATTCTCCGCTGTAACGTCTTTAAGAATTAAACTATTATTAGTAACATCGCCGCCTGCACCGCCTATAGCACTAACTTCGATTCCCTCAAGAGCACTTCCTTCATTATTGCGAGCAACTGCCCTACCGCCGTCGCCGCCTATTGCTAAGGTAGTAATCGCTGCTACATTGATATCTTCTGTTGCTTTAAATCTTTCTGCATATAAAGATGTGTTTGTGACAGAACCACCACTGCCGCTTTCGCTTGCAACGTCAATTCCACCTTCAGTATTTCCGGCTAAATTAGCAGCAATTGCCGCACCGCCTTCACCAGCTTTTTCTACTGTAGTAGTTCCAAGTAAGTAAGCAGATACTTCTGCTGATAGTTCTAAAGATGCGGAAGCATTATCAATAGTTACAGAAGTTAACCCTGAATCAGTATAAGGATAAGGATGATATTTTGGATATTTATTATCATAACCATTCTTATATTCAAAATCTTCTAAAGATGCACCTATATAGCCAGATGCAGCTATATCAAGTCTGGCACCTATATTTATATTTCCGGCTGTAACATCTTTAAGTTCTACGCCATAATTAGTAACATCGCCGCCTGCGCCGCCTATTGCACTAACTTCTATTCCCTCGTTGGAACTTCCTTCATTATTAAGAGCAACTGCCCTACCGCCGTCGCCGCCTAATGCTAAGGTCGTAACTGCTGCTATATTGATATCTTCTGTTACTTTAACATTATTGGCAGTTAAAGCTGTATTTGTGATAAAGCCGCCTTTACCACCCTCACTGGTAACTGTAATTGCACCATTTGAACTTCCGATACTGTTGCGAGCAATTGCTTGACCACCTTCACCGCCCATTTCTACTGTGGTTATTCCAAGCAGATATAAATCAGCTTCTACTGATATTCCTAATCCTGCTGTAGCATCACCAGATATGGAAGTAGCATCAGAATTAGAATACTCTGTAGATGATTTATCATTGTAATCATACATAGATGTTTGGGTAAAATCAAAATCTTCTATTGATATACCTATGTCACCAGATATACCTAAATTAACCTTAGCACCTATATCCAGATTTTCAGCTGTAACGTCTTTAAGAATCAAGCCATTATTGACAATATCACCGCCTGCACCACCTGTAGCACTAACTTCAACTATTCCACCGGCACTACTAGCATTGCTTCTAGCTATAGCTTCGCCGCCTGCACCACCAATTGCTAAGGTTGTAACTGCTCCTATATTTATATCTTCTGTTACTTTAATATTTTCTGCATACAAATCTGTATGTGCAATAGAGCCGCCTTTACCACCTTCACTGGTAACTGTAATTGCACCTTCGGAACTTCTAACACTGTTGCGAGCAATTGCTTGACCGCCTTCACCGCCCATTTCTACTGTAGTTATTCCAAGCAGATATAAATCAGCTTCTGCTGATATTCCTAATCCTGCTGTGGCATCACCAGATATGGAAGTAGAATTAGAGTTAGAATTAGAGTTAAAGCTAGAGCTAACTGAAGACCCATAATCATATTTAGATTCAGATTCAGACTCAGACTCATCTTTATATTCAAAATCTTCTATTGATATATCTATATAACCAGACACTTCCAAATCGAGTTTAGCACCTATATCCATGTTTTCAGCTGTAACATCTTTAAGAATCAAGCCATTATTGACAATATCGCCGCCTGCACCACCTGTAGCACTAACTTCAACTGTTCCACCAGCACTTCTAGCATTGTTGCGAGCTATAGCTTCCCCGCCTGCGCCGCCAATTGCCAAGGTTGTAACTGCTCCTATATTGATATCTTTTGTTACTTTAATATTATTTGCATTTAAAGCAGTATGTGCAATAGAGCCGCCTTTACCACCTTCACTGGTAACTGTAATTGCACCTTCGGAACTTCTAACACTGTTGCGAGCAATTGCTTGACCGCCTTCACCGCCCATTTCTACTGTAGTTATTCCAAGCAGATATAAATCAGCTTCTGCTGATATTCCTATTCCTGCTATGGCATCACCAGATATGGAAGTAAAATTAGAATTAGAATTCGAGTTAGAATTAGAGTAAATATAAGAACCATAATCATACTCGTAATCATAATCATATTCATAATCAGAATTAGATTCATAATTTATTTTTTTTGCTGATGCATCTAATTTAACATCTACATCTAAATCAGCTTTCATACCTATATTTAAATCACGAGCTGTAACGTCTGTAAAAATCAAGCCATTATTAGTAACATCACCACCTGCGCCACCTGTAGCACTGACTTCAACTTCTCCATTAGCATATTCAGCTCTATTATTAGCAACTGCTTCACCGCCTGCGCCGCCTACTGCCAAGGTAGTAACAGCTCCTGTATTGATGTTTCTTGTTATTTCAGCATTTTTTACATTTAAATCAGTATGTATAACAGAACCTCCATTACCGCCTTCAGCGATAACTTCAAGTCCTCCGTCATCATTTGCAATACGGTTAAAAGAAGTGGCTTCGCCGCCGTCGCCGCCTTTTTCAGCTGTAGTAATTCCCATTAAATATACAGACGCTTCTGCAGATAGTCCTAATTTTGCAGAAACCTCATCAATAGTGACAATATTAGTCTCATTCGAAGAATCAGACTCATACAGACCCTGATACTCATCATGATACTCATTCCAATATTTAAAATCTTCTGCTGTTGCCTCTATATCACCTGATAAAGCCAAATCTGCCTTAGCACCTATATTTAAATCATTAGCTTTAATATTTGTGAAATTTAAACCATTATTGGTAACATCGCCACCATTGCCGCCTTTAGCACTAATTTTATCAATAGCATCACCACGTCTATTACGCGCAATCGCCGAACCACCGTCACCAGCTTCTACTATTGTAGTAACAGCTCCTGTATTAATACTTCTTGTTATTTCAATGTCTTTTACATTTGAAGAAGTATTGGTGAAAGAACCACCCTTGCCACCTTCAGCAACAACGCCAAAATCACTATCGGCAAAAGCAATAGAATTTCCGCCATCACCTGCTTTACCAACTGTAGTAATACCTAGGCCATATAAAGAAGCTTCTCCGACTGCTTCTCCTTCACCGGAAGCTTTACCGGTATAAGGAACATCTTCCGGATCATCAATATCTTCGTCAGATTGAGAATCAGACCAGGCTGCATACTCAGATTCAAGTTGAAGCTCATAACCAATATCATACCAATACTCAGCTCCAAATTCTTCTTCATTATTCCAAATAGCACCTGTGCCTTTTGCGTATCCACGTGCATCAACTATAGCACCTATATTTAAATTTTCGGCTTTAGCGTCTTTTACTGTTAAGGAGGTAACATTAATATCACCACCATCGCCGCCTTTGTCGTTAACAACATCTCCGCCATTTCCACTTAGAGCAGTCGCCTTAATGCCACCTACTCTAATATCGCCACTTTTTATATTATCAACATTAACTCCTGTAATATCGATTGATTTCCCGTCAGCACCAGCCAAAGGGCTCTCTAAACCAGACTCAGCAGTTATTTCTATTTTACTAACATTGATATTTGCCTCACTATAATTTGCCACAGAAATACCAGAAAGCTTAACATCTGCTCCGACATTTTCACTTTGAACAGAATTGGAAGTTCCGGATGTAATAGTAATTACTTTATTATCGTAATAATTTTTAATATTGATAGTGTCGTTGTTACCATTACCACGCACATCAATTGCGCCAAGCTCTACATATGTAGCTTTTAAAGGATCCAAATCTCCATAATAAATACTATAGTTAGGATTAACATCATCACCAAAAATTATAGTATTAGAACTATCTGATAAGTCATTAACACCATAGTAAAATACACGTTCATTTTCTAATTGTGCTTCATTAGAACCACTCAGCACATTTTCTTGTGCTATAGTATCACCTGTAACATTAATAAACATGGTTGTACAAAGTGCACAAGTTGCTGCCATTGCTAGTCGTTTGCTTCTCTTCAACTTTTTGTTCTTCATATCATCGCTCCTCGAATATTATGTAATCTTTTTGTTTTTTTTACACCCACACTAAAAATGCATTATTCTTTGTATTTTACTATATTATGACAAACAATACAATATTTTCTGTGTTTTGTTTTTAAAAATTTCAGTTTTTTGTTAACTGCATTACATATAGTTAACACTATTTTTTGTAACCATTTATACTTTTTAC
>JAJDHX010000037.1 GCA_030266395.1 Selenomonadales bacterium OttesenSCG-928-I06
TTTGTTATGCTTGTAATACCTATTAAGAAAAATAAAATTATTGCACATCTTAAGGCTTTTTGATCTTGTTTTTTCACTATGTCTACTACTGCTTTTAATATAACAAGACCAATTAGAATATATAAAAAGGCTGGCGACCATTCATACTGTGCGCCAACCAAAATACCGAGCATTAAACTTAAGGTGATAATTGTAATAAGGTGATTTTGAATAAATTGCATCATTTTTCTTCTCTTTATATTTGAATATTATTTTCTATTGCCTGATATTTCTTATCGCCTATACCATCTACTCTTTTGATGTTTGTTTTTTCTTTAAAATTGCCGTTTTTCTCTCTATATTCTATAATTCTTTCAGCAAGTTTAGGTCCAATTCCCGGAAGTTTTTCTAAATCATCCTGGTTTGCTGTATTTATATTAATTATCTCATTTTCGCCTAATTTAGCTTTTGTTTTCCACTTTTTATTTGCATCTTCTTTGGCAGGAATTTTTATCTGCATTCCGTCATAGATTTCTTCTTCTAAATTAACTTTAGATTCATCTGCGTATTCTGTAAAACCACCTGCTATTTCTACAACTTCTTTAACTTTGCTTTTAGGTTTTACTTTTATTGTTCCTGGATTTTTTACCTCACCATTTATATGTACA
Organism: Selenomonadales bacterium OttesenSCG-928-I06; assembly: GCA_030266395.1. GTDB lineage: Bacteria > Bacillota > Negativicutes > Sporomusales > Sporomusaceae > JAJDHX01. Next base: position 648 of record JAJDHX010000037.1, read on the forward strand.
GTATACTCATGGGCACTACTTGTACTTATACTATAAGCAACATCATCACTATGTCCTTTTTGAACATGCTGATACAAGTTGTACCCTAAAAAAGACAGCCCTATTAAAACAATAATTATTATTCTTTTCCGAGCCTCTCTCATAATATCATACCTTCCCCTGGCTCTATAGATATTTAACTAAATATTTGTTAAGTACTTCAGCATTGTTGATAAGCTCATTATTTTGAATTTTTCTCAGCATATCTTTTTGAATTTTACTAACTTTATCACTCTGACCAACTTTCTCTGCAATCTGTCCGCCCGAAAGAGCTAATTGATCTACAAAAAAAGGTGTATCTTTAATTATTTCATAAACTTTTGCCCTAAAGAATTTAAAGTTGACCAAATCGTTATATCCTGCTTTTTGTTTGGCAACACTTACATTCATCAGTCCCACAATAAATAGCTGCATTTCTTTATAATCTTTAAAATATTTTGCTGTATTGTTAAGCCATTTTAAAACATCCAGTTGTGGTTCTTGCGATACTTCAAAATGTTGTTTTATAAGCCATTTAATGCTTGTTACTTTTGTTTGCTGAACTTTTAATCTTTTTAAAATAGCATCAGTCATTTTAATATAATATGGGTAATCAAAAGTATCTGCTGTTCTTTCTTTATAGCCTTCAATAATAGCTATGAGAAGTATTGTCCAACGCAAAACTATGTCTCTTGGAACATCAAAAATAAAATTAACTACTCTTTTATCCAGGAAATTACCTTCTGAATTTTTTTGAGATTTAATTAAGAATCTCAGCTCAGGGAAAAATTCTATTTCCACAGATTTTCTGGCTTCTTTTCTAAGACAGACAGCATTATATAAACCTGACTTTAATAAAAGGCTAAGCCCCATTGTACAAGCTTCTGCCAGTAATACTTTTTCAAATTCTTCTATAATTCTGTCTACTGATAAACCATTTGTTCTACTCAAGTTTAAATTTATTGCTTTAAAAGTGTCTTCTTCTATCATAAAGTTAAAACTTGCCGCAAACCTTACTGCTCTAAACATTCTAAGAGCATCTTCATTAAAGCTTATCATGGGGTCTTTTACTGTTCTGATAACATTTTTCTGAATATCTTCAACACCATTAAAGGGATCAATAATATCGCCTGACAAGTTTAATGCCAAAGCGTTAATTGTAAAATCACGTCTTTTTAGGTCTTCTTCAATTGAAGAGACTATATTTATATTTTTAGGTCTGTGACTGTCACTGCCATATTCATCACTTCTGAATGTAGCAACTTCATAGGAATAGTCATCTATGATTATTGTCACAACACCAAATTCTTTAAAAGTTTCAATAGTCGCCCAATTTTCTTCTGAAGCTATTTTAACTATATCAGAAGGCAAGCAAGATGTAGCAATATCAAAATCATCCGGGATAAGTCCCAAAATAATATCTCTTACCGCTCCGCCCACCAGAAAGGCTTCATAACCATTTTTTATTAATTTTTTTATTATTTTTTCTGCATATTTTCTTTTTCTGTATTCTAAACTCATTTTTCTATCCACAGTTTATAATTATATTTTTTACTTTAATTGTGCTTCGACATTTCTCGCTAAAAACCTTCTGATAGTGTTTCTGGCGAAGAAATTTATGGTGATATTTTGAGCAACAAAATAATCTTATGCAAATATAAAAAGCCAGGTACAGCAACATACTTAAAGTACGTAATTGTGCCTAGCTTTTAGTTTTCTTATATGTAACATTATTAATTACTTATCTTATAAAACTCTGCATGCTCCAACATAACGAGGTCCCCAGTATCCATCACTTAATGAATCTATTTTAATACCTCTGCTGGAAGTTGCACTTATAAAGCGTCCTTCACCTATGTAAATTCCTGAATGAGACACTCCATATGTATAAGTAGTAAAAAATACTAAATCTCCTGGTCTTAAACTATCACGAGGAACTTTGTAACCATATTCATACTGTGAATCAGCCATTCTTGGCAGATCTATACCAACTCTGGCAAATACGAATCTGGTAAACCCGGAACAATCAAAGCCACTAGGGCTTGTCCCACCAAAAACATAGGGAACACCGATGTAATTCATTGACGTTTGAATGACTCTTCTAGCTCTTGCTTGATAAGAATCTCTACTTACTTGCGGTATATCTCTTTTTAAAATAAGTTTGTAAGTAACAGCATCTACAATACCAGTTACTTCTAATTCATTTTTAGATTGAAAAGCTTCTACACCTGCTTTAGTTTTGCTGCCAAAAACACCATCTGCAGCACCCACATCACAGCCTAAAGCATTTAAATTTCGCTGAATATCTTCAACATCTGATCCTATATCTCCGAACTGATAGTAGTTGCCTTCTTCTGCGTTGACACCAAGTGTCAAACCTATGCAAGAGATGAAGACAAATAAAACTAAAAATAATCTGATAATTTGTTTAAATTTTCTCGTCTTTCCTGCCAAGCTACCACTCCTTTGATATTCAATTTTTTAAAAACCATTTTATCGACCAAAAAATAACTAATAAATATAATTCTTCAATAAACGGAAAATTCCTCCTCATTTGATAAAAAAGTTCAAAAAAAAGAAAATACCTGTAAAATTAGGTATTTTCATATATTTTGTTAGATTATCTTCAATTATTGAGTTAAATCTTCTGTTTTTGCCGTATTTTCTTCTTTTTGCAGGTATGCTTTTACCAGATAAAGCGGTCTGCCTTTTACTTCTTCAAAGACACGCCCTACATATTCTCCTATTATTCCTATACCTAAAAGTTGTAGTCCCCCCAGGAAGAATATGCTTGCAGTAATAGTAGCCCAACCAAGTACAGCTTCATTTGTAAACCATTTTACATAGACAACATATGAAACCATGCCTAAGCTTGCCAAAAACATTAAAACACCTATATAAAAGGCTAACCTTAGAGGAGTTTTAGAATATGCTGTTACTCCATCCAGAGCAAATCTTAGCATTTTGGTAATAGAAAATTTTGATTTGCCAGCAAATCTTTTAGGAGCAATAAATTCTATGCTTATTTGGTTATATCCTATCGAGCCAATCATACCTCTGATAAATCTGGCTTTTTCTTTAAATAATCTAAAGCTTGCGACTGCTTTTTGATCCATTAATCTAAAGTCAGCGCCACCTGGGTAAATATGAGTATTAGAGATCATATTTAAAATTTTATAAAACCATTTTGAGGTGATTTTTTTAAGCCAGGTCTGGCCTTCTGTATCAAGTCTTATGGTTTGAACTATTTCAAAACCTCTTTCCCAATTTTCAATTAAAGTTGGTATTAGTTCAGGCGGATGCTGCAAATCTCCGTCCATTGTTATAACAGCGTCACCATAAGCATTATCCATACCACAAGTAAGTGCCATTTGATGACCATAGTTTTTGGAAAAAATTATAGCTTTAACTCTAGAATCACTGTTTCTGAGTCTATCTAAAATCAGCGGAGTAAAGTCACTGGATCCATCATCGACAAATATTATTTCAAATTGATATGGAATATTTTCCATTGCTGTTAAAACTTCTTGATAAAAAGCTTCTATATTTTCTTGTTCGTTATATACAGGTACTACTATAGAGATTAGTTTTGTCTTCTGGTCTGACGCTTGCATAGAAAACTCTCCTTATGTTTTGAGACTTTAATAATATTATTATCCTATTTTTTAATAAACAATTCTATTTTTTACTAATTAATCCTTCTGTCAGGTGTATTAAAAGAGAAAAAAGAAAGCACAAAAATCCAGATTCTCCTGGATTTTTGTGCTTTCTTCGTTTTGTTTTTCCTTATGATCAGCGTTTTATCTGTTTCCTGGCTTAAATGTTTGACAATTTGTCTGGTCTGATTGTTTGGCACTAGTAATACCACTGTTCATATCAACTTCGATGGATGAAGCTGTACAGCGATTACTTGACCAATAATTACAATCTTTAACGTTACACGTTACTCCTTGAAGTGCTGCCATTTATTCACCTCCTTCGGAATTTCACAGTTAGTATTTGCAGTTAGCTAATATTTATCCATATTTTACAATTGCTAAATTGAATTAATTTGTCCCTAAAAATAAAATCTACAAATTTTTTTGTGCCAGGCACATTTTCGATTTTTTGTCATAAAATAAACCGACACATTTTTCTAGGAGGATAGTAAAATGAGCTTATCTATACTGACTGGTTTAGCTGTGATGTTTTTGAAAGGAATCAATTTACTAACAGCGTACATAGCAAACAATACATTTCCTCTGCCACTTTCTGAAAAAGACGAACAAGTTTATTTAAAACGTCTCAAAGAAGGAGATGAAGATGCAAGAAACGTTCTGATTGAACGTAATTTAAGACTGGTTGCTCATATTGCCAAAAAATTTGATAATACAGGCGAAGATACTGATGATTTAATTTCTATTGGTACCATAGGACTTATTAAAGCAATAAATACTTTTGAACCTCTAAAGAAAATCAGACTTGCCACTTATGCTGCCAGGTGTATTGAAAATGAAGTTTTAATGCATCTCAGAAGTACTCGCAGAATTAGAACAGAAGTTAGTCTTTACGATCCCATCGGGATAGATAAAGAGGGTAATGAATTAACTCTGACTTGTTGTCTGTTTTAAGATAACATTTTTTATGTCTTGTATATGGACAAGCCATCAGACCATATATATTATTGAGGCGATGTAAAATGTTAAAAAGAAAAGCAAAATACAGTATTATAACTTCTAAAACACCAAAAGAAACTCCTGAAATAAAAAAAGAAAAAGACCTGGCTGCTAAACAGTTTGCAAATATTTGTGCCAGGCTTGCCAAAAGAATTTTAGAAAAACAATGTTGATTTATTTCTAGTTTGGGGAGAGGAGGTATTGTTACGAAAAAAATTGCTGTATATGTTAGAGTTTCAACTGCCGAACAAGCAGAACATGGGATATCTATTCCAATGCAAAAGTCTCGTTCTTTAGCTTATATAGAAGCTAGAGGAGACTGGAAGTTTTTCGATTGTTATGCAGATGAAGGTCTTAGTGGTAAGGATTTAAACAGACCTGAAATAAATAGACTAATTTCAGATGCCCAAAAAAAGCTGTTTGATACAGTCCTGGTCGTAAAATTAGATCGTCTTAGCAGAAAACAAAGAGATATAATGTATCTTTTAGAAGATGTTTTTAAGCCAAATGAAATTGAGTTTACATCTATAAGTGAAAATTTTGATACTACAACTCCTTTAGGAAGAGCTATGCTTGGAATTATGGCTGTTTTTGCCCAACTGGAAAGAGAGGTTATTGTAGAGCGGGTTGTAGATGCCAAAAGAGAAACAGCTAAGTTAGGTAAATTCTTGGGCGGCCCTATTCCCATAGGCTATAAATATGATTATGAAAATAAGGTCTTAAAAATAGATGAACCAAGAGCAGAAATTGTTCGCTGGATTTTTAGAGAATATTTTAAAGGTACAGCAGGTTTAAGTTCTATTGCCAGAATTCTTAATTCTAATGCAGTTCCGCCACCAGGGCAAGCTAATATCTGGTATGAATCTACTATAAAGCAAATTCTAAAAAATCATTTTTTTGCAGGTTATATAAATCATAAAAACAATCTTTTTAAAGGCTGTCATCCTGCCATTATTACTTTAGATGAGTTTAATGCAGTACAAAACTCCAGAAAAGCCCAAAATAATACCTCAAAAGATTTAAAGGGATTGCAAGGGATTCTTAAAGGTCTTCTTATTTGCGGTGAATGCGGTGCTAAGATGAGACAAAAAACAGTTCTGCAAAATCCCAGAAACAAAGAAAACAGCAAGAAAGTTTTATATTATGTCTGCTATTCCAAAGATAAAAGTGCTTTATCTTTAATTAAAAATCCCAACTGTAATTCTGTTTATCACAGAGCTGAAAATATAGACGAAAAAGTAATCTCCAAGTTTTTGTCTAAGATGCATAATAAAAACTATTTTGAAGAATCTGCAAGACATATTTTGAAAGTTAATTCTTCTGAAGCAATTAAAAATGATTTTGATAATTTTGTTAAAGAGCTGGAAGCCATAAAAAGAAAAATAAGCCGCTGGGACGCAGCATATGAAGAAGGTATTATAGACTCTAGTGAATATGTTTTAAAAACCAAAAATTTAAAACTGCGTGAAGCAGCATTAAATAAAGAAATAGCCTCAGTTAAATCTTTTGAGAAGAAAGAGCTTTCTGTTCAGGCTGATCTTAAGAGGTTGTTAAATCAGATGTCTAATTTAAATGAATTGTGGGAAGAAGCATCTTTTAAAGAAAAGCAAGAATTGATTAGATGTGCTGTCAGAAATATAAAGATTTTTAATGAACAAAAAATAGAAGTAAATTTTATTTGATTATCTTCTTTTTTTTAAAAATAAAAATCAGCCCAAATTTTACAAAACGCTGTTAGGCACTGTCTTGATATGAAATACTTAGAACTTCCTAGAGAAATCGCCAGTGGCGACTTTATTGCTTTTACCAAAGAACAAATGAAAACTCCTGATGGCTTGAAACTTCGATATACTTTTTCGGGATCTGTATACTTTAAGCGCATGAAGGAAATAGGGTTATATTCTACTGACAGAGCTGAAATAAAAGAAAGAATTAAAAAAGCACAGATGTTAGATATTTATAATAACTGTCTAGTTTGAAAACCAAAGAAAGGACCGTTCTTTATGAAGAAAAAACTGACAGAAAGATGTATAGATATAAACACGCCCTATTGCCCATGTCTTTTAGCAGAAACAAATAACTGTATTTTTTGTAACCATTTAAATGGTGGTGCTGTATGTGATTGCAATTGGGGTGGAGTGTGTATTTTATACGAAAAATTATGGAAGAAAAATAAAATTGCTAAAACAAAGCAGTTAGATTTTGATTTACCTACTCCAATAAGAACTGAGCTAGAAACTGAGTTTAAAATCAAGGAGCAAATAAACGCCAATACATATGTAATTGAGTTTGGCGTTTCTGAGATTTTAGCTGAAAGTTTAAATAAAATAGGTTCTTTTGTTTTTTTAAGAAGGCCTTCTGATAAAGAGTTTTATCATTTTCCGGTAGGAGTAATGAGTGTAGATGATACTAAAATTACTGTAGCTATAGAAGCTATAGGTCCTAAATCAACACGAATTTTTTCAGATGAAAATAGAAGTCTTTTTGTGAGAGGACCTTATTTTAATGGTGTTTTTGGTCAGCCTTGGATAGAAAATCTCACAAATTCTAAAGTTGTTTTACTTGCAGGAGGTATTGGGCAAGCACCAGCCCTGCCTATTTTGAAGAAGTTAATAGAAAATGAAAATGAAGTAAAAGCAATATTAGCGCCTGGCAAGGTAGGTAGTATTTTTATAAAAGAAGAATTCGAATCATCTGAAATAGAAGTAATAGAAGTAGATTCTCTTAGAAAATATGGTTTAAAGCTTATGAAAGATTGTATTGAGACTAATAATTTTGCCCCAGAGTTAATAGTAAGTGCAGGCCCTGATGAGCAACACTTTTCTATTATTACTGCCATGAAAGATATTAATGTAAATATTCCAATGGCAGCCACTAATAACTCTACAATGTGTTGTGGTGAAGGAATTTGTGGCAGTTGCCAGAGAAAAACTAAAGATAATAAAACTGTACGTTGCTGTAAAGATCAAATAGATTTTAGAGATTTGGACTTATCTCATTTAAATCAAGACTAATAAATGCTCTAAAAAAGACACGGCCAAATACCGTGTCTCTTCTTAATTTACTTGTTTTTCATAATAGTATAAAGTATGTGTGGCATCTCTTTGCCTTTGTAATGTCTTATAAACTCTTTCTTGGCTACCATTCCTATTTTTTCAGCTACTTTTCTAGAACTGAGATTTTCTGGTCTAATTTGAGCTGTAACTTCAGATATATTTAATTTGTTAAAAGCATAGTCTATAGAAGCCTG
>JAJDHX010000040.1 GCA_030266395.1 Selenomonadales bacterium OttesenSCG-928-I06
GGAGTGAAAGAGAAATTGCTGGCTATCGGGATGTGCTTGCGACTATCCATGAAAATTATGACTATATTACTCCACGTGCCAATGTGATTTTGCAATTGCATAGAGATTTGTATGCTTATAGTCCTTCTTCTATGGGGGGGAGCTATAAGAATTCTGATAATATTATTCAGGAAACTGATGCAAGTGGCAGCAAAAAAGTGCGTTTTCAGCCACTAGCGGCTTTTGAGACGCCGAAGGCTATGGAAAGTCTGTGTGATACATATATTGAAGAAGTGAATAGGGGTGAGATTGATTCTCTCTTACTCATGCCTATGTTTATTTTGGATTTTCTTTGTATTCATCCATTTAATGATGGCAATGGACGTATGAGCAGGCTTTTAACTCTTTTACTTTTGTACCGTTCTGGTTATCTTGTAGGCAAGTATATTAGTATCGAAATGTTGATTGAGAAAACTAAAGATACCTATTATGATGTGCTACAACAGAGCGGGGTGGACTGGCATGAATCGGAAAATGACTATTTGCCTTTTGTGGAATATTATCTCGGCATAGTTTTGAATGCTTATCGGGAGTTTTCGGGTAGGGTGGAGCTATTAACTACAAAAGGGCTTAGTAAAACAGATCGTGTACAAGCTGTGATTGAAAGCAAGGTCGGGAAAATCACGAAAAAGGAAATAATAGAGCTTTGTCCTGATATAAGTCAAACTACGGTGGAAAAAGTACTCGGCGATTTAGTAAAGCAAGGCGTTATCCTGAAAATCGGTGGCGGAAGGTATACGCAGTATGTTTTTAACCGGAAATAAAGCAACATAAGTGGTAAATCAATTAATGAAAGAAACAGCGAAGAGGTAATCTCTTTATTTGGTGCAAGTTTTACTTATGAGTGATATATTTAAAAATCTCTTTAGAATCCTCGGAAACAAAAAACGATATGCTTACCTTATTAAGGTGTGCATATCGTTTTTATTTTGCAATCTATATGATTACTATAGTTAAGTTTCACTTCATGTAGTTTTAAAGTTACTTCATTTAGATGTTTATTATATGGGAAGATTAGCTTAAGATTTCTTTTAAGTCTGCTTCCGCAGTTGAAACTGGTTTGATATTATAATTTTCTACTAAGAAGTTAAGAATGTTTGGTGAGACGAATGCCGGGAGTGTTGGTCCAAGATAGAAGTTCTTGATACCAAGTGACAATAGTGTTAAGAGGATACATACAGCTTTTTGTTCATACCAGGATAAGACTAGAGTCAGTGGCAGATCGTTTACACCGCATTCAAATGCTTCTGATAAGGCAATAGCTACTTTGATAGCACCGTAAGCATCATTACATTGTCCCATATCCATAAGACGTGGCAGACCGCCGATTGAACCGATATTAAGGTCATTGAAACGATATTTGCCGCAAGCAAGTGTTAAGACAATGCTGTCTTGAGGAGTTTGTTTTACAAAATCGACATAATAGTTACGTCCCATTCTAGCGCCGTCACAACCGCCAACCAGGAAGAAATGTTTGATATCTCCTGATTTAACTGCACTTATTACTGTATCTGCTACAGATAAGATTGTATCTGAGCTGAATCCTGTAGTAACTTCAGTGCCGCCGTTGATGCCTGTCATTACTTTATCTTCTTGATAGCCGCCAAGTTCTAAGGCTTTTTCAATAAGAGGCGTGAAATCTTTGTCTTCGTCTATATGATTTATATTAGGGAAATCAACAACTGCTGTTGTGAAAATCCTGTCTGAATAATTGTCTTTAGGAGGCATTAAACAGTTTGTAGTAAATAAGACAGAGCCTGGAATTTCGTTGAATTCTTTTATTTGATTTTGCCATGCTGTACCAAAGTTGCCTTTGAGATGAGGATATTCTTTAAGTTTAGGGTAAGCATGGGCAGGAAGCATTTCGCCATGTGTATAGATGTTGATTCCTTTACCTTTTGTTTGCTCAAGTAATTTATGAAGATCAAGTAAATCATGGCCTGTTACAACTATAAACGGACCTTTTTCAATTGTTAGAGGAACAGTGGTTGGAACAGGTATGCCATAAGTTTCTTTGTTAGCTTTATCTAAAAGTTCCATACATTTAAAGTTGATTTCACCTGTTTTTAATACTAAAGGCAAGAGTTTTTCCATTGGCAGGTCTTGCCCGATAGCGTGCATTCCTTCATAGATGAAGTCGAAAACTTCGTCATTTGTATATCCTAGTACCAGTGCGTGATAAGCATATGCTGCTACGCCTCTAAGGCCAAAAAGAATTAATGATTTTAAAGAACGAATATCTTCATTTGCTTCTGTCCAGAGTTGTTGCATATCATAATCGTCATTTCTGCCACAGACAGATGCGCAGCTGTTGCATCTTGGTACAAGAGCATCTTTTTCTTGATGTACTTTTTCAATTAATTCTGTGATTGATTCATTATTGAAGTTAACATTTGTGAGTGTTGTGAAAAGACCGTCTAACATAACTTGATGAGTTGACATAGTAGGCACATTACCTTCTGTTGCACGGGCTAGTCCAACCAAGGCACCTGTTAGTTTATCTTGCAGGTTGGCAGTATCAGCTTTTTTGCCACAAACTCCTGCTATAGTACAACCTGTTGAATTTGCGGTTTGTTCACATTGAAAGCAAAACATATTAGTCATTTTTATTTCCTCCGTTTCTTTTCTTAACCTAATCTTAGTTTATTTTCTTAAGTAAGTATGTTGTTTTTACAACGCAAAACAGAAAAATTATTCCATTCTGCCAAATTTCATTTCCTTGCCGTTTTGATCATATTTTTTTCTTTTGCCAGTGACTTCTGTTATTTCTATTATCCAAACAGCAGTGCGCTTTAAACTTTGTTCAATTGCTTGAGTAAAGTTATGCATATTACTGGGAGTTTGCTTGAGACACAGCAGTTTGAGTGCTCTTGTTTTTTCTGAGTCTTCTAATATTTCTGTTGCAATTCCGGATATTACAGCAGATTCATATTCTGTAGTGAATTTTTCTGGCGGGATATTTGTATCTCCTACAAAACTTAGGCAGACTTTGGGGTTTTGGCGCATGTTATCGGTTTTTTTGCCATCATGAGCACAGTGAAAATAGATAGTATTTTCTTCTCTTACAATACTTATAGGTACACAATATGGAGTGCTGTCAGAATTTATTGAGGACAAGAAGCCATACTCACATTTGTCTATAATCGTAAAGGCAAAATTTTTGTCCATTTCTCTGTCTTTTCTACGCATAGCATCTCCACCTTTGCTTGACTTTATAACTTAATTTTAATATAGTAGATTAAAAGAGTATGTTGTTTTTACAACGAAAGGAAAATTTATGAAAGATTTTTTGCCTATATTAAAAAAAGTTGAGCTTTTTAAAGGGATTTCTGAAGATAATATTTTGCTAATGCTCAATTGTTTAAATGCTCAAAAGAGGCAGTACAACAGGAAGCAAACCATTTTTATGATAGGAGAGAATGTAACTTCTGTTGGTATAGTTTTAACAGGTAATGTTCATATCATAAAAGAAGATATTTTTGGCAATAGGGCAATTTTAGCAGATTCAGGTGAAGGAGATCTTTTTTGCGAAAGTTTTTCTTGTTCTCAGACAGAAAAACTGCCAGTAACTGTGGTGGCAGCTACTGACAGCATTGTTTTAATGATTAATTATCGCAGAATTATAACTACTTGTTCATCTGCTTGTGAATTTCATAGCAGGCTGGTTGAAAATATGCTGGGGATTTTGGCGTATAAGAATATTGCTTTAAACAGAAAGGTAGATTATTTATCTAAGCGGACTACCAGAGATAAGCTTATTGAGTTTCTTTCTTTTCATCAGGAACAAGCTAATGACAATGTATTTACAATTCCCTTTAACAGACAAGAATTAGCTGATTATCTTTGTGTTGACAGAAGTGCTATGTCAAATGAACTCAGCAAAATGAGGGATGAAGGTTTAATAAAATTTGAGAAAAACAAGTTTGAACTTTTCTTAGATTAATAAAAAAGACTTCCAAATATTTTGGAAGTCTCTTTTTATTTTTAGAAACTGTATCTGTATCCACCATTGACTTGCCAGTCTTGGTCAAAATAATCTCCGCCACTTGATTTTTGGAATTCCAGATAAATGTTATGTTTGTTATTATAGGTGGCAGTTACCCCAACACCATAGACAAACCAGCTGTCATCTATTTTGCTGCGTGCTTCTACAACACCTGTTTTTGCTCTGAGTTCGCCATCAAATTCTTTGACCCAGGATAATTTACCATAAATGTTTATAGGGTTTTTGCCTGATTTTATTTCATAGCCTGCCAGAAAACCCAGACGTCCCATATTTGTGTTTATAGAATCTACATCTAAATTAAGGCCGGCAAAGTTGTAATCAGTACTGCCTATTTTACCCCAAGTAAATTGGAATTGAGGCTCCAGATAAAAACCTTCTTTATTTTCGCGAGAATTTTTACTTAGGTAAAAACGTTTGCCTGTTTCTACTGAAAAAGCCCAGACGTTGGATTTATCATCATCTTTTAGGTGTTCGCCATTGGCAAATATTTTCATTTCGTTTTTCATAGAACCATATTTTAAAACAGTATCTACAAAGAAATCATTTTTTGGTTGATGATAAAGACCGTAAATACCGCCATAGTAAGATGTAGTATCTCCCTGGCTGCCTTGGTAGTAATCATTGTCACCGTCAGTGTAACCAAACATTGCACCTAGATAAAAATCAGCTTTCTCTGAAGATTTAAGTTTCTTGTCTATACCAATTTGAACTCCTGTATATTCTTGTTGGAACAAATCAAATTGATTTGTCGCATCTATATCAAATTTACCGCTAAAGATTCTTGCCCAAGCATCGCCTTTGCTTTCGTTTTTGCGTAAGTCTCCCATTCTTTGCATAAGAGTATTCATTTCGGCATATGTGAGGTAATACATGGCTCTGGAGGCATTTGGTCCAACTCTTACAGGAGTTGAATAATTGCCTGTATATGATAAGTTGTAGTCTGTAACAAATGGCATATCTGAAGGAATTTCTGATGTTAGTTCAAATTGATATGAACCGATGTCTACTTTATTTAGTAATGAAATTTCAATATTAGGCTTTGTAGATAAGATTGTACCAACATTATATTTTGCAGTTGTGTCTGGTTCAATGTCCATAGTAAATGGGGTTAATTGCAAAAATAAATTTCCTGATGCTGAACTGGTAAAGAAAAATTTATCAAATACATAGTCTTTTGGATTAGAAGAAGGGTCTATCCTAAGTTTAAGAAGACCATTATTCGAAGTTAGATTGCTTGTACCCAAAATTCCAGTCTTAGAAGTTTGAAATTCTATTACGCTATTATTTAATATTAATTCTATTGGATCAATATAATCAGTAGCTATTACATAGCTGTTGTTTAGAGTAAGATGAGCAGTGCTACCTGATATATTACCTTCTACTTTAGAATTATTGAAGGTTAAATTTAGACGAGTATTTGGGGAGGTATTGTCATTTATAGTTTGTGCAAGACCTTTAAATGAAGAACCACTTTCAAATGTTAGATTAACTATACCATTAGTATCAACTATTATATCACCAGTGATGTTATAGACACCACTGCCAGTAATAGTGCCTGTATCTTTAGCATAAAGAGCTAAAGAGTTGTCTCCCGTAGCTGTTATAGTTGCAGAACCTAAGTTAACTATGCTGTCAGCTCCAACAGCTTTTATGCCAATAGCTGAATATGTACCTACCGGATTGTCTACAGCTGTAACGTTGATTTTAAGATTATTTCCTAAGGTAATTGTTTTACTGTTGGCATTAATGGCAGCAAGTCCGTTGTCTGCTCCTGTCATTGTTATGGAGATGTTTTCTCCGCCACTGATGTCATTTGTGCCAGGTTCTATACCTGGTTTTCCGTCTACAATTATTATTGTATCGTTAGCAATTGGTCCTTCTGTTACAGTATCAGTAAAAGTTTCTGCTGAGACAGAACCACCAATTATAAACCAACTAGCTAAAAATAAAGCCAGTTTTTTTTGAGATAATTTTTTCATTTTTTTACCCACCTTTTAATACATTTTTTACATATTAATTACAATTGAACAAAAATTAAACTGCGAAAAATAGAACGATTGATAGAATGTTCGCAAATATTATATCATGAATTTTTTCAATTTTCTAAACATAATTTGTAAGCTAATTGTAAACTTCTCCCATAACCAAAGTTTACAATTAAGGTGTTTTGGTATAAAATAGATTGTAGAGGAAGAGGTGATAGTTTGTCTGTAAAGAAAGAAATCCTAAAAATTTTGGAAGAAAATAGAGGTAAGAATTTATCTGGGCAGGATATTGCAGATAAGTTATCTGTTTCTCGGGCTGCTGTTTGGAAGGCTATCAGATCGCTTAAAGAACAGGGGTATCAAATATATGCAACTACTAATAAAGGATACAGGATGGATGAGAACAGTGATGTTTTATCTGTAGAGGGTATTCGTGCCTTTTTAGATGAATGTTATCAGGAAAATAATGTTTTGATATATGAAAGTCTTGATTCTACTAATTCTCATGCCAAAAGGCTTGTAATTGATGGCATTGAGCATGGTTCAATAATTATTGCAGATGAACAAACTGCCGGGCGGGGCAGATTAGGCAGAAGTTTTTTTTCGCCTGCCCATACAGGTTTATATATGAGTTTGGTACTTAGACCTAAAAGAGATATTTATGACTCTGTGTTGATAACTATTGCCGCTGCTGTTGCGGTTTGTCTGGTAATTGAAGAGTTGACAAATGAAAGTCCTAAAATCAAATGGGTTAATGATGTTTTTTTAGACAAAAAGAAAATTTGCGGAATTTTAACTGAAGGTATTGGTGATTTGGAAACAGGTGCTATTGAATCTATTGTTGTAGGAATAGGGGTTAATCTTACTACTGCTGCAGAAAAGTTTCCAGCAGAAATTAAAGATAAAGCAGGTTCGGTTTGGCGAAAAGGTGTTTATCGCAATATTTTAGCAGCTAAGATAGCTAATAATCTTTTAAGACTTCAAGAAAATCTTACTGATCCCCAATTAATAGCAGAATATAAAAGCCGTTCTTTTATAATAGACAAGGATATTTTATATCAGAAAAATGGCACTGATTATTTAGGTCATGTTTTAGATATTAACGATAGAGGAAATTTAGTTGTGAGGACAAGCTCGGAAGATATTATTATTTTAGAGTCTGGCGAGGTAACTATAAGGGAAACATGTTTATGAGTTATAAAGAAAAATTAAAAACAAGAGATTTGATTTTGTGCGGTGTTTT
>JAJDHX010000038.1 GCA_030266395.1 Selenomonadales bacterium OttesenSCG-928-I06
AGTAGAAAAATTTTTAAGAAGATTTTTTTAAAATATAAATTTTGAATAATGTTAGAACAAATTAGCAGTATAAAGATGTAAAACTATCAAAGACCCACTATTCAAAAAATTGCTGCCACCAAGCCAAAAATGCACGAGAAGCATCAGATACAAGGCAGATTTTTAAAATCAGGGACAAACTGCACAATCTACTACTATCTACACCACCCAGCCAAAAAATCATTAGAAGTATGCAAATGTAAGGCGGATTTTTAAAATCAAGGACAAACTGCGCAATCTACTACTTCTACACCACCCGGCCAAAAATGCACGAGAAGTATTCAGATACAAGGCGGATTTTTAAAATATGGGACAAACTGCACAATCTACTACTTCTACACACCCAGCCAAAAATGCACGAGAAGTATTCAGATACAAGGCGGATTTTTAAAATCAGGCTGGGCAGTGTACATGTGGTACATAACCAGTCTGATTTTAAAAACCAACGCAGTAGATGGATGCTTATCGTGCATTTTTGAAAAAATCAAAGTTTTTATTGTGTATTAGTCATAAATCCGAATTTTTTTTAATATAAATTAGATAAAATTTTGTTGTACTACTTCTTTTTAAAGTAGGAATATTATTATAAGCCTGTCATATATTTATAATAATGAATCACCGTAAACGGGGGGAGATATGTCTAATGGAAAAATTCGATTTATTTAGTGATATTGCAGAACGAACTGGCGGGGATATTTATATTGGTGTTGTAGGACCGGTTCGCACCGGCAAGTCTACATTCATAAAAATGTTTATGGAAACTATGGTTTTACCAAATATTATGGATCCCCATGATAAGGAACGTTCCAGAGACGAACTGCCGCAAAGTGCTGCTGGCAAAACTATCATGACTACAGAACCAAAGTTCATTCCTAACGAAGCAGTAGAAATTAGTGTTAAAGACAATGTTAATGTAAGAGTAAGAGTTGTTGATTGTGTGGGTTATGCAGTAGAAGGAGCTCAAGGATACGAAGAAGATGACGGCCCAAGAATGGTTTTAACTCCTTGGTTTGAAGATGAGATTCCTTTCCAGGAAGCTGCTGAAGTTGGCACAAAGAAAGTTATTGAAGAACATTCTACTATTGGTCTTGTAGTTACAACAGATGGCACAGTAACTGATATAGCACGAGACAAATACATCCCCGCAGAGGAAAGAGTTATTAATGAACTCAAAGAATTAGAAAAACCTTTTTTAGTGATTTTAAATACAGCCAGACCTAATTCTAAAGATACCAGAGAACTTGTAGCAAAAATGGAAGGAACTTATGATGTTCCTGTAATTCCTGTAAATTGTGCAGAGCTTACTCATGACGATGTTTATGGAATTCTGCAAGAAGTTCTTTATGAATTCCCAGTTAAAGAAGTTAATATTACTCTTCCTAAATGGGTTGAAGAACTTAATAATGGACATTGGCTACGCGAAAAATTCGAAGCATCTGTTGATGATGTAGTTGAATATATTAAACGTCTCAGAGATATCGACAGAGCCATTGATGACCTTTCAGGATATGATTTTGTTGCTGATGTAATTTTACATGACATGGATCTGGGCAGTGGAATCGCTGTTATTGAAATGACAGCAAGAGGAGACCTCTTCTATCAAGTATTAGAAGAATTTACAGGATACACAATAAATGGTGAACATCATCTTTTAAGATTGATGAAAGACCTTGCTGTTGCTAAAACTAAATATGATAGAGTTGCAAGTGCTCTGGAGGAAGTTGAGCAAACAGGTTATGGTATAGTTTCACCTCAATTAGATGAAATGATTTTAGAAGAACCTGAGATTACCCGTAATGGTAGTAGATTTGGTATTAAGTTAAAAGCTTCTGCACCTTCTCTACATATCATTAGAACAGATATCCAAACAGAGATTGCACCTATTATAGGTACAGAAAAACAAAGTGAAGAACTAATTCAATACTTGATGAGAGAGTTTGAAGGAGAACCAGAAAAAATCTGGAGAACTAATCTCTTTGGCAAATCATTAAATGATCTTGTGAGAGAAAGTATTCAAAATAAAATCTCTGGTATGCCGGCAAATGCTCAAACTAAGTTAAAAGATACTCTGCAGAAAATTGTTAATGAAGGCAGCGGCGGACTAATCTGTATTATATTCTAGGGTTTGTTATTGTTTGGAATTGAGAAAAAGATAAACGCACATCTCTTCACGAAAAAAAACAGCGAAGCTCAGTTACGTACAGCTAGTACGTGTCTGAGCTTCTTTATTTTCTGTATATTTCTCTTTTTCTAAATTTAATTCGTGCAAGTTCAGGATTTTGTTTATTGTATTTTTTAGTTAAACTTCAAAAAATTAAAAACCATTGTGTTTATTAGCAAACAAAGGTATAATATTGTGTATTACAATTTACATTGCAATAAATTGATAATGTGTTTTGTTAATATAGAGGCTCTTATATAAGTTGTTAAGAAGTCTTTTCATGGAAGGAGAAGAAATAGACATGACAAAAGAAATTCAAATCGGACTTCTGGGATATGGTACTGTTGGTACTGGTGTTGTAAAAATACTTGAAAATAATTATGAGCATCTCAAAATAAAAGTAGGCGCTCCGATAAAAATAAAGAAGATTCTTGTAAGAACTCCATCTAAGATGAGATCTGCTCTTACAGATGCAAAAATTGTAACTGATATTAACGAAATTTTAGATGATGATGATATAAAAATTGTTGTAGAACTTATGGGAGGCGAAACTCCTGCTAAAGACTATATGTTAGAGGCTCTTAAAAGAGGTAAACATGTAGTTACTGCAAATAAAGATGTTATGTCCAAATATGGCAAAGAGTTGTTTGATCAAGCAGAGCTCAGTCATGTTGATTTGCTTTTTGAAGCAAGTGTTGGTGGCGGAATTCCTATTATCCGTCCTTTAAAACAATGTTTAGCTACTAATAATATCTCAGAGGTTATGGGTATTATAAATGGCACTACTAATTATATGCTTACAAAAATGACTAATGAAGGCATGGACTTTGATACAGTTTTAGCTGAAGCTCAAGCTAAAGGATATGCTGAATCTGATCCTACTGCAGATGTGGAAGGTCTTGATGCAGCTAGAAAAATAGCTATTTTAGCGTCTCTTGCCTTTGGAGCCAGAGTTACTGTAGATGATGCTTATGCCGAAGGTATTAGAAATATAGGTGTTGAAGATATTGACTATGCTAAAGAGCTTGGTTATGTAATTAAGCTTGTAGGTATTGCCAAACAAGATGATCTTGGCATAAACGTAAGAGTACATCCTTTACTTTTACCAAAAGACCATCCTCTTGCTTCTGTAAATGATGTATTTAATGCTATATTTGTTAAAGGCGATGCTGTGGGAGAAACTATGTTCTACGGCAGAGGTGCAGGTGAAATGCCTACCGCCAGTGCTGTAACTGCTGATATTTTAGATGTTGCCAGAGATATTGTACATGGCTCCAGCAGCAGGATTTTATGCACTTGCTATAATGATAAGCCTACCTACCCTATTGAACAAAGTGTATCTGCTTATTATATCCGTCTTTTAGTAGAAGATAAACCTGGTGTACTTGCAGCTATTGCCGGAGTTTTAGGTGAAGAGAATGTGAGTATTTGTTCAGTTGTTCAAAAACTAAAAGTAGATCATCATACAGAACTTGTACTTATTACTTACCCTGTTAAAGATGAGGGAGTTAAAAAAGCTCTCAAAGTTATTAATGAAATGCCAATTGTAGATAAAGTCTGCAATGTAATTAGAGTTGAACAAAAAGAACAAGCCTAATTAAAGGTGGATTATATTAATGGATGATAATTTTATGACAAAAACCATAAAGGTTAGGGTTCCTGGAACTACTGCCAATTGTGGTGCAGGATTCGATACTCTGGGAATAGCACTGACAATTTATAATGAAGTTGAACTTACACTATCTGAAGATAATACTTTTAAGGTAACTGTAGAAGGTGTAGGTGCTAATATTCTGCCTACTAACGAAGGAAACATTGTTGTTAGAACTATAAGATATCTTTTAAATAATCTTCGAAATATTTATCCGAATCATTATAAAGAAAATATAGCTAAATTGACTGGTCTTAATTTGAAACTTGTTAATAATATTCCTTTATCACATGGGCTAGGCAGTAGTGCCGCAGCTATTGTAGGTGGTCTTTGGGCAGCAAATGAAGCTACAGGAGCTAAGTTTTCCAAAGATGATATTCTGCAAATGGCAACAGAACTGGAAGGTCATCCTGATAATGTTGCCCCTGCTATATTTGGTGGTGTAACTGTTAGTATTGTAGACCAAGGTATTGATTCTTCAACAAAAGCTACTTCCTTAAAGGTTAATTGCAATTCTAAGATTTCACTTATTGCAGTAATTCCTGAGTTTGAATTATCAACC
This sequence comes from Selenomonadales bacterium OttesenSCG-928-I06, assembly GCA_030266395.1. Classification (GTDB taxonomy): domain Bacteria; phylum Bacillota; class Negativicutes; order Sporomusales; family Sporomusaceae; genus JAJDHX01. The sequence continues at coordinate 4,414 of JAJDHX010000038.1, forward strand.
AAGACAGCTCGCAAAGCTCTTCCTGCCGAAGTACCTTTAAAAGATGCTATCTTTAATATTGGCAGAGCAACTATGTTTATAGGTGCTTTATGTGAAGGAAAAACAGGATTTCTCAAATATGCACTTGATGATAAACTTCATCAGCCTTATAGAGAAAAATTTATTATTGGTATGAAAGATGTCTTTCATGCAGCTATAGAAAAAGGTGCTTTAGGTTCTGTAATAAGCGGTTCAGGCCCTACTTTAATAGCATTTGCGGAAAATGATTTTGATGCTATTGGGCAAGGAATGGTTGAGGCGTTTAGAAAACATAAGGTAAATGCTAAGTATGTAATACTAAATATAGATAATGAAGGCGTTATCAAAAACACATAATAAGCATGCATCTGCTGCGTTGGTTTAAAAAGCCAGAATAGTTACGTACATAAGTACGCGCCTATCCTGGCTTTTTCAATCCGCCTTGCATCTGCATACTTCTGATGTGTTTTTGGCTTAGTAGTAGTAATTTTTAGAAATTAAAAGATCCTTAAATAAAAATTGTAACCACTCGAATTGAATTTAGGAAAAGAGAAATGTGCAGATGCAAAAGAAAAAACAGCTTCAAGTACATGAGCGTACTAGCCGTACGTGATTGTGCTTGAAACTGTTTTTTCTTTTGTAGATGTGCGTTTATCTTTTTCTAAATTCAATTCTGCCTTATCGGCTCTCACATTTATAAGCGCAGTGATTTACTGCACCTGTGTATTCATTTAAATAGAACGACTCTTTCAGAGCCACCGAGACAAATTGCTTGGCCATTTTAGCTGCATCAATCACAGAAAGACCATTAGCTATTCCTGCAGTAAGAGCTGCGGAATATGTACACCCTGCTCCATGATTATAAGCTGGAGAAATCTTTTTTGCTGACATTAAGGTATATTCTTTACCGTCATATAAAACATCTATGGCTTCGTCTTCTGCCATTCTTGCTCCGCCTTTAATAACTACATATTCAGCACCAAGGTCTTGAATTCTGGCAGCTGCTTCTTTTATTTCATCAAGTGTTGTTACACTTTCCATATCAGCTAAATAAGCAGCTTCTATTATATTTGGAGTTATTACTGAACAGCGTGAAACCAGTAATTCTTTTATAGCTGCTGCAGCTTCTGGCACCATTATGGTATCCATTGGTTTGCATACCATGACTGGGTCTATTACAACATTTTTTAAATCATATTTATCTATGGTATCAGCTACTACTTGAACTAATTCTGCCGAACCAAGCATCCCTGTTTTCATTGCATCAATACCAATGCCAAGTATGATAGTGTCTATTTCTTTTTTTATGACAGATATATCTATTGGGAACATCTCGTGATCCCAGGCATTATGTGGATTTTGTGAAACAATTACAGTAAGTGCAGCCATTCCATAGATATCCAGTGCTTGAAATGTTTTAAGATCTGCTGCTATACCAGCACCACCACTTACGTCTAATCCTGCTATAGTCATTGCTTTGTTTAAAGCGCACATATAAGTTTAAGCCTCCCCGAAAATTACACTAAGCGTATTATACCAAAAACATACAAGAAAATAAACTTAAAAATTGATTTTTATTAAGTATATGCTCATCTCTTAAATATCATTGGCATTTTTCTTTTATGTTCACTGCTGTTATGATATCTTTCAATGATGTTTTTATCTTCTTCTGTGGCAAGACCATTTAAGAGATATTCATCAATGTTTTTATAGGTAATTCCCATGTCATCTTCATCTGTTTGTCCTTCAAAAAGACCTGCTGAAGGAGCTTTGCTTATAATAGATTCCGGGGCTTTAAGATATTTCAAGAATTCATATATCTCAGTTACTGTTAGATCTGCTATTGGATTAAAGTCACAACCTCCGTCGCCCCACTTTGTAAAGTAGCCCATATGTATTTCACTTCTGTTGCTTGTTCCTGCTACTAAATAGTTCTTGCTTGCAGCAATTGTATAGAGTGTTGTCATTCTAAGACGAGGAGCAATATTAGAATCTGCTTCTTTAGTAATTTCTATTTCGTCTTTAAGTAAGATTTTCAAAGACTTTTTCATACTGGTTAAATCAACTATTTCAGTTTCTATTTTAAACTGATCTGCAACGTCTTCTGCATCTTTCATATCTAGATTAAAATTTTGTTTAGACTCGCATGGCATTATAATTCCCAATGTATTTTGGCAAGCCATTTTACAAAGTATCCCTACTAAAGCACTATCTTTTCCGCCGCTGTTGCCATATACAATCCCGTCTGCTTTAGCATCTTTTAATATATTTTGAATAAATTCTATTCTGTTTTTAATTTCTGATTCAAAATTAAGCATAAAAAGCCTCCTTAGACAACTTCATGCAAATTGCTTTATTTGTATAGTTTACTATAAGATTGACTTTAGGTAAAGAAACTTTGATATCTTCGTTTTTCTTATAAATAACTGTCTTTACTATTTACTCATGATAATATAGTCATCTCTTTTAGGGCCTACTGAGACATACTTTATTTTGCACTCTACAGTATCTTGAATAAATTTGATGTAATTCAACGCTGCTTGAGGTAAGTCTTCTGGTTTTCTGCATTTAGATATATCTACTTTAAAACCTTCGAAATATTTATAAATTGGTTTTGCATTTATTAATCTATTATCAGTTGGAAAATCAGTTGTTTCTATACCTTCTATCTCGTAAGCTACGCATACAGGAATTTTATCAAGATATGACAAAACATCTAATTTAGTGAGTGCCAATTCATCTGCTCCTTGAATTTGAACTCCATATTTAGAAGCAGGTATATCAAACGCTCCTACTCTTCTTGGTCTGCCTGTTGCCGCACCATATTCCCCTCCTGCTTCACGCAACCTCTGGGCTTCATCTCCAAACATTTCTACTACAAACGGACCTTCACCCACACAGCTGGAATATGCTTTCATGATACCTATTGTC
>JAJDHX010000004.1 GCA_030266395.1 Selenomonadales bacterium OttesenSCG-928-I06
ATTTTTCTCTTATATCCATACATAACATTCTACATAAAAAAACAATTTCCTTCTATAAGAAAGAGTCTGTAACAAATTAAAAAGCCGTCATCTCTGACGGCTTTTGTGCTGTTTTTTTGATTTATCTATCTATTAATATTCCGAATGCTTCTACATCTTCTTTTGTTTGAATGTACATTTCTGCACCTTCTTGAATATTAATGTTTTCACCATTTACAAAAGAACCACCTATAAAGCCAAATGGACCTAAAAGAATAGCTCCTGCTACACTTGCTCCTGCTGCTCTGGCAACAGATAAGGTTTCTGCTTGTGCTTTATCACCCAAAACAGTTGGTATTTCTACATTATCAATAGCTTTTACACTATAAAAATCAATTTCAAGTTTCGCATCTCTGCCAAAACTCTTAGCAGGTTTTGTATTTACTATAACAGCAGAACCTTCTGCTCCACTTGGTATAACAAGAACATCACCAATAAATACATCTTGGCTAGCTTTTATTCTTACTTTATCACCTTTTTTAGTATGCTTGGTATTTATAGTATCTAATATTTGTATTTTAACTAAAGTTTCTGCAGGCAAAATAACCGGTACAGCATTTATTGTATCAACATCAAAAGTCATTTCCAGAATTTTTTTCAATCTGGTATCTAAACAATCATCGCCAGCATTAAGACCTATCATCATTTCCAGGCTCTCAATTCTGCTTTCTATACTATTTTTAGAAACTTCTACTTCTTGAAGCAAACGCCATTCTGCCGCATTTACTTTAGCAAGCATGGATGGTGCATCATCACTGGTAACACAAACAAATATGTATAAAGAATGTGCTCTATCTATAATAGAACCATCAACAGGATAACCAAATATATTTTTTTCAACTTTATTTATTCTGTCAATCAAGCTTCCTGGTGTTGGATCGCCATAAATCATAGTCTCTACTCTATCTAATTTAGCCGCTACAGAAAGTTCTTCATTTGCAAGAACAGGAGTATAAGCTAATGTAGCTGCACAAAACAAAACCAAAACTAAACATGTTAAAAATTTTTTAAGCACAAAACACCCTCCTTTTTATTACCTTGTCTAATATTTTGCCACATATTTTGACATTATTATTTTATTTTCGCGAATCTTTTTTTATCTCCTGCTAGAAAATATTTATTTTTATTAATCTTACATGTTTTTTTCTAATCTTTATCACCATAAATACAAAACCCATCTTTCCCAATTTCCTTGACCTTATACAAAGCTATATCAGCATTTCTATATAATTGCTCAAATTCTCCCCCGTGTTTAGGATATATCGCAACACCTACACTACAGGAAATACTTACTTCACCTCGCGAATACTTATAAGTTCTCTTTATTAAAGAACAAACTTCCTCTGCTTTATTAATTACAAATTCTCTGGAAACTGCCTCTTTTATAAATACCATAAACTCATCGCCGCCAACTCTACCTATAATATCAGTTCCCTTAAATACTGTTTTTAGCTTAGCAGCAACCTCAACTAAAACTTTATCCCCAAAAATATGTCCAACACTATCATTCAAGTTTTTAAAATTATCAATATCAAGGATTAACATTGCAGAATAAAGCTTATCTTTTTCTTCTTTTTTTATCTCTAAAAACTCTGATATCTTTATTTCTGTTTCTCCTTTATTATATAACCTGGTTAACGGGTCTCTTTCTGCCTTAATTTGCAGTTCCAGAGTTTTCTTTTTCTCCTCTTCAACAACATATCGCATTACCCCGATTGCCTTTTTCTCTTTATCTTTATGATAGTTATTTAAAGCAAAGGTTGTCCAGACATATTCGCCGTTTTTTAATCTAATTCTTATATTACAAGTAGCTTTTCTATTACCTTGCATTATTTCATCAAAAACTCTTAAAAATTCGTTAATATCTTCATGATAAACTATATCTTGCTTTATAAAATAACTAGGTGCATTATCCAAATAATTTTCTAGATAATCCAGCTTAGAACTAAGTTTTGTAAAAGATAACGCTCTGCTGTCAATATCATAAATAAAAATTATATCAACCAAATTTTCCATGGTCATTCTATATACATCAGAATCTATATCAACTTCTAACCCTTTATTAAACATATCCTTGCGTTTAATCTTTTCTAAAATCAAGCAACATAAGCCCTCGCCCACCTGATAACAAGAAGCAAAAAACTCGTTCTTATTACTTTTATCATAAAAAACAAACTTTGTTTCCTGCCCTTCAAAGGCAGTCTTTTTAAAAAGCAAAAAAATCTCATGTGTTAAATCAGGAATTAAATGAGTATATGATTGTCCCAATATGTTTTTGCAATCAATACTGCCTATCTTTTCTTTACTTGAGTATCTAATCAAAAAATCTCTGGTTTTATCTTCTTTTACTACTCCCTCTAAAATCACAAAACAAAAAGATGCTTTTTGAATCAATTGCAAAAAATCAGCTTCTTTAAAAGTGTTAAAATTCATCTGCGATCAGTCCTTCTGAAATTATTAAAAAGATACATCTATAATTATTATTTTAACTCAAATGCTGCATAATGAAAATAGGAATGCAAAAATGCATTCCTATTTTATTACTCTAAATCATAAGTATCTAAATCGCTTTCCAACGATAACATCGGTCTTACAAGATGTTTTTCAGATATATCTACAACTATAAGACATGGTGATTTTTCTTGCCAAGCTGCATCAAAAGCTGTTCGAAATTGTTCTTTTGTAACAACATTATAAGCTCTTATACCATACGCTTTAGCTAAAGCAACATAATCAACTTTTGCTTCTAAATTAGACGCTATAAAACGATCTTTATAAAATACTGTTTGAAGTTGTCTTATCATACCTAAAGTACTATTATTAACCACAATTGAAATAACAGGTAATTTTTCTGCCGCAATAGTATAAAGCTCTGAGCCAGTCATTTTAAATCCGCCATCACCTGAAATACTAATAGCACGTTTTTCAGGAACTGCTATTTGAGCACCAATAGCCGCAGGCAAACCAAATCCCATTGTACCAAGACCGCCTGAAGAAATAAAACTTCTTATCTTGCTTATTTTTAGATTTTGAGCACACCACATTTGATGCTGACCAACATCAGTAGTAAATATGGCTTCACCATCAATGTTGCGAGAATTTATTTCTTCCATTACCCAGCAAACATTCAATTCGTCATTATCTAAACCATCATTATTTTGAGATTTTGTTTCTCGAATTTTTTCAAACCAATCACTATGATCCCTTGGTTCTATATATTCATTTAACTTTTTAACTATATCAACTATATCGCCAACAAGACCATATTTTATATTGACGTTTTTCTTTATCTCTGCCACATCTATATCTATATGAATTATCTTCTTGCCAGCAGCATAGTCTTTCCTGTTTCCTGTTATCCTGTCATTAAATCTACTGCCAATTACTATTAAAACATCAGCATTATGAACAGCACGATTTGCACACTTCAAACCATGCAGGCCTGTCATGCCTATATAATTTGGACCTGTTGTTGGATAAGAACCCAAACCCATCAGAGTACTTACCACTGGAATATTGCCATGTTCAGATAAATATTTTAATTCTTGATCCGCATTTGCCGAAACCACACCACCACCTGCCAAAATCACAGGCTTTTTAGCTTTGTTTATAATCTGGGCACTTTCCATTATCTTATCTTGAATTCCATTGGAACTTAAGATGCGTTTTTTATAAATATCATCCTTCAATTTTCCCCAAAACTCTTCAGGAAAATCATATTCAGCAATCTGAATATCTCTAGGAATGTCTACTAAAACCGGGCCTGGACGGCCATGTTTGGCAATTGAAAATGCACTTTCAATAATCTGAGGCAATTTTTTAATGTCGTTTACTAAAAAATTATGTTTAGTTATAGGAAGTGTTATCCCAGTTATATCTATCTCCTGAAATGAATCTCTCCCTATAAGATCTGTTGATACTTGTCCTGTAATAGCTACTAAGGGAATAGAATCCAAAAAAGCATTTGCTATTCCTGTTACTAAATTAGTTGCTCCAGGACCAGATGTCGCAATACAGACACCTACTTTACCAGATGCTCTTGCATATCCATCTGCACTATGAGCAGCACCTTGCTCATGCACAGTTAAAACATGGCGAATTTTACTATCATAGAGAGCATCATAAAAAGGCAAAATTGCACCACCAGGATATCCAAATACTATATCAACACCCTGTCTTTCAAGACATTTTACAATAATTTGTGCGCCTGACAGCAACATTTTGAGATCACCTCAATCCATCTATTATCCTACTTGCCATTTCTTCTGTAGAAACTCTTGTCATGCCTTGACCATAGATATCTCTTGTTCTATATCCATCTAAAAGAACATCTTCAACTGCTTCTTCAATCATAGAAGCAGCCATTTCGCAATCTAGAGAATGTCTGAATAAAAGAGCTCCAGATAAAATTGTACCTATAGGATTTGCAATACCTCTTCCTTTAATATCTGGCGCCGAACCGTGAATAGGTTCATAAAGACCAATACCGCCATCACCTAAACTTGCTGACGGAAGAAGCCCTATAGAACCAGTAATAACAGCAGCTTCATCACTTAAAATATCACCAAACAAATTGCTTGTAACAATAACATCAAATTGTTTTGGTTGCAAAACTAATTGCATTGCACAATTATCTGCGTACATATGTTCAAGCGTTACTTCAGGATAATCTACAACTATTTCATCAGCAATTCTTCTCCACATACGAGCTGTTGCCAGTACATTTGATTTATCTACAGATGTAACTTTATTGGAACGTCCTTTGGCAATATTAAATGCCATTTTTACAATTCTTTCAATTTCAGGTCTAGTATATATTTCAAGATCTGTAGCTTGCTCAACACCATCCACAATGTGAGCTTCTTGTTTAGGTCCAAAATAAATACCGCCTGTTAATTCTCTTAAAATAAGGATATCAACATCACTAACCAACTCTTCTTTTAAAGGAGATTTTGAAGTAAGTGCTGAGAAAATTTTGATTGGTCTTAAGTTAGCATACAATCCCAAAGCTTTTCTAAGTCCTAAGATTGCTCTTTCTGCTCTTAATTCTGGTTTTACATTATCCCATTTCGGGCCACCAACAGCACCCAAAAGCACTCCATTAGCTTTTTTACAAGCTTCTACTGTTTCATCTGGAAGAGGAACTCCATATTTATCTATAGCAGCTCCGCCTGCATACATTTTTTCAAAAGTAAATTTTATATTGCATTTTTCTGCAGCTGCTTTCATAACTTCAATTGCAGCAGTAGTAATTTCTTCACCTATTCCATCACCAGGAATTACAACAATATGTTTCTCGCTCATTTTATTTCCTCCTAATAATTATTTATTTTTTATAAGTTCTTTCGTATATTGAACAAGTCCACCTTTTTTAGCGATTTCCTCAATAAAACCAGGTAATGGCTCAGTAGAAATTTTAACAGAACCAGTTTCATTTTCTACAGTACCTTCCAGGACATCGACTTTTAAGATATCTCCTGTTTTTATTTCTTTGCTTATATTTTGACCTGTTTCTATTAGTGGCAGACCTATATTAATTGCATTTCTATAAAAAATTCTGGCAAAACTTTCAGCAACAACGCAAGTAATACCACTTTCTTTAATAACTGCCGGTGCATGTTCTCTGGAAGAACCACAACCAAAATTCTTGCCGGCAACAATAATATCACCTGGCTGAACACCTTTAGCAAAAGACTTATCTATATCTTCCATAGCATGATTAGCAAGTTCTTTCATATCAACAATATTTAAATATCTTGCCGGAATAATAACATCTGTATCTACGTTATCTTCATATCTCCAAACTTTTCCTTCTAAAATCATGCTTCTACCTCCTTCGGACTTGCTACTCTGCCTAAAATAGCACTTGCTGCTGCTACTTCAGGATTTGCAAGATAAACCTCACTATCAACATGGCCCATTCTGCCTCTAAAATTGCGGTTTGTAGTGGCAACACAACGCTCGCCTTCTGCTAATATACCCATATAACCACCAAGACAAGGGCCGCAAGTTGGTGTGCTAACTACAGCACCTGCTTTTATAAATGTTTCTATATATCCTAAATTCATTGCTTTTAAATATACTTCCTGACTGCCAGGAATAACAATTGCTCTTACCTTAGGATGTACTTTTTTGTTTTTAAAAACAGCCGCCGCTTTCTCTAAATCTTCTAATCTGCCATTAGTACAAGATCCTATGACAACTTGTTGAATTTCTAAATCAACTATTTCTGTAACATTCTTTACATTCTCAGGTAAATGAGGCAAAGCCACTACAGGATTAAGCTCATCTAAATTAATTGAAATTGTTCTCACATATTCTGCCCCATCATCTGGGTAAACAGGAGTATACGGTCTTTTAGCTTTATCACTCAAATATTCTTCCGTAATTTCATCAACAGGGAAAATACCATTTTTAGCCCCTGCTTCTATTGCCATATTAGAAATAGTGAGTCTGTCTGACATTGTCAAGCTCTTTACACCATCGCCACAAAATTCTAATGATTGATATCTGGCACCATCAACACCGATTTTCCCAATCAGAGTTAAAATGACATCTTTACCACTAACCCATTTAGGTAATTTTCCACTAAGTTCAACTTTAATTGTTTCAGGTACTTTAAACCAAGTTTCTCCAACTGCCATACTTGCAGCCATATCAGTAGATCCAATTCCTGTAGCAAATGCTCCCAAAGCTCCATATGTACATGTATGAGAATCTGCACCTATTATAACTTCACCTGGTAAAGTAAGCCCTTCTTCAGGTAAAATAACATGTTCAATACCCATTTTGCCTACTTCAAAATAATTAGTTATTTCATGTTTATAAGCAAACTCCCTTACCGCTTTGGCCATTTGAGCTGACTTAATATCTTTACTAGGAGAAAAATGATCTGGAACTAAAGCTATTTTATCTTTGTCAAACACTTTATCACTAATACGCTCAAACTCTTTAATAGCAGGAGGAGTTGTTATATCATTTCCTAATACTAAATCCACTTTACAAGTTATTAACTGCCCAGGACGAACTTCTTCTAGCCCTGCATGACGAGCCAATATTTTTTCAGTCATAGTCATCATTCTTGTCATAAGCCTATTTGCCACTCCCATACTTTGATTTCTATATTTAAATAATTTCCATAATCAAACTTGCCAAAAATATCTTTAAAAGAGAATATCCTCTTTTGAAGATTCTACTACACATACTGATTCTTTCGCAAGCTAAATTAAAGAAATTATCTAACATTCTTTCTTAAATTATAATATAAATAAAACAAAAAACCTCAGGGTAAGCCCTTCAACCCCCCTTAAAAGGACTAATTACCTTCTAAATATTTGCTAAAGGGATTGGAGGTAGCTTTGCCCCCGAGGTTTTAATTTTTAAAAATGAATCTTAGCGTTCTTTAAGCCAAGGCATCATATCGCGAAGTTCTTTACCAACTTTCTCGATTCTATGTTCTGCTTCATGAGCGCGAAGAAGATTAAAGCTAGGACGACCAGTTTTATTCTCGATAATCCATTTTTTCGCAAACTCTCCGTTTTGTACTTCTTGAAGCATTTTCTTCATTTCTTTTCTTGTTTCTTCAGTAACTATTCTCTTACCGCTTTCATAATCGCCATACTCTGCAGTATCACTGATTGAATGACGCATTTCTGCAAAGCCGCCTTCATAAATAAGATCAACGATAAGTTTAAGTTCATGTAAACACTCGAAATAAGCTGATTCTGGTTGATATCCAGCATCTACTAAAGTATCAAATGCTGCTTTAATAAGTTCAGCAACACCACCACAAAGAACAGCTTGTTCGCCGAAAATATCAGTTTCTGTTTCTTCTTTAAATGTAGTAGCAAGAACCCCTGCTCTACCTCCACCAATACCTCTAGCATAAGCAAGTGCTAAATCTTGACACTCACCACTAAAGTCTTGGTATATAGCCATTAGGCAAGGTACACCTTTACCTTCTTCAAAAATTCTGCGAACTAAATGACCAGGACCTTTAGGAGCGATCATGAATACGTCCACATTTTTTGGAGGTTTAATTTGGTTGAAATGAATATTAAAACCATGAGCAAATGCAAGTGCTGAACCAGGTCTTAAATTAGCTTCAATTTCTGCTTTGTAAACATCGCCTTGTCTTTCATCTGGAATAAGTATCATTGTTACATCAGCTTTAGCTGTAGCTTCAGCTACTGAGAAAACTTCAAAGCCATCTTTTTGAGCTTTTTTAACAGTAGGGCTGTCTGTTCTTAAACCAATTATTACTTTTGCTCCACTTTCTTTTAAGTTTAAAGCGTGAGCATGTCCTTGGCTACCATAGCCTAAAATAGCAATAGTCTTATCCTTGATGATCTGCCAATTAGCATCATGTTCATAATAAAGTTTTTTAATCATGTTGTTTCTCTCTCCTCGTTTTCATTATTATAGATTGTATTTTCACCCCGCTCTAGCGCGACAACGCCAGTGCGGATTGTTTCCAAAAGACCATAGGGCTTTAAAATATCTTGAAAAGCCTCTATCTTATTATCATCACCAGTTATCTCAAAAGTAATCGTAGTATCTTTTATATCAACTACAGAAGCTCTAAAAACATCTGATAATTTTAATATCTCATTACGGTTTTCATTTGTTCTTACCTTTAAAAGAGCCATACTTCTGGCAACTTTACCATTTGGAGGCAATATTTTAACTGATTCAACTTCCACAAGTTTACTAATTTGATTTTTAACTTGTTCAATAAAATCTTCATCGCCAGTTACAGTAACAGTTATTCTAGAATACTTAGGATCGTGAGTGACGCCTACAGTAAGACTATCAATATTAAATCCCCTGCGAGCAAAAAGACCTGCAACCCTAACTAAAACACCAGGCTGATTTTCAACTAATATTGAAATAACATTCTGCACCACTTACTCTCCTTTCTGCAAACAGCTCAAATAGTACGTTAATTATTTCTCACAAACTAAAAACGCTCCTATCGGCAAACACTTACCAATAGGGGCGACTTAAACCGCGGTACCACCCTACATTATACTCTAATCAACCATACTTACATTAAAACTGCCTTTAAGGCCTGTCTTTTTAGTAGGCTTTCTAATTAACGCTTAGAAAACGCTTTTACCTATTTGCGTATGTATACACTTTAAGCAAAAGAGTTCATGGGTGAGTATTGAACTTAAGGTCCGCATCGATTTTCACCAAACATCGACTCTCTGAGGCGGTTTCACTAAAGTGTTTATCCCAATCATCACTTTTTTCGTTTTTTTATGTCAAAGATACTCTAAAGTATTGTAATATATTATGCCAACACACAAGTGCTTTGTCAAGCTTTTTTATGTTTTTTAATAGTAAGCAAAATCTAACAATTAAAACTCAAAACCAAATATTTTAAATAAAACATGTTAACCTTCTATTAAAAACCTCTGAATTGTGCCAATAGGATTAAAACGAATGAGAAATGTGCAGATGCAAGGCGAAAAAATTTGTAAGGTCAGGCGCGTACTAGACGTACGTAACTGACCTTACAAATTTTTTCAACGCAGCAGATGTGCGTTTATCATTCGTTTTAGCCTATTGCCTCGTTCAAAGCCTCAAAACTAAATGGTGGGCGATGACGGGATCGAACCGCCGACATCCTGCTTGTAAGGCAGGCGCTCTCCCAGCTGAGCTAATCGCCCATATTGGTGACCCGTAGGGGATTCGAACCCCTGTTACCGCCGTGAAAGGGCGGTGTCTTAACCGCTTGACCAACGGGCCTTATTTGGCTCCTCGAGTAGGACTCGAACCTACAACAACTCGGTTAACAGCCGAGTGCTCTACCGATTGAGCTATCGAGGAATAGTACAAAGTGAATTATATACTATAGAATACAAAAATGCAAGTTGATTTTTTCAAAAAAATTAAACAACATATGTTTATATTGCCTTTGGGTTACCATAATTGCTTCCATTGTCTTTACATATTTCCTTAATATATGATAAATTATATTAAGATGATGAAAAAAAAGGTGAAAAAATGAAAGAACCATTAATCTCAGTAATTGTCCCTGTATACAAAGTAGAATCCTATTTAAAAAGATGTATTGACAGTATTATAGAGCAAACATATCCTAACCTTGAAATCATTTTAATAAATGACGGTTCTCCTGATAAATGCGGTGATATTTGTAACGAATATAAGAAAAAGGATAATAGAATAATTGTTATCCATCAAGACAATCAAGGACAAAGTAGTGCTCGTAATAATGGGGTTAAAATTGCAACAGGAGATTTTATCTCTTTTGTTGATGCTGATGATTATTTAGATATAACAGTTTACGAAAAAATAGTTGATTTCATATTAGAAAACAATTTAGACATTGCCGGGTTTGGATACTATAACGTGTTTTCCAATAAAGCAACTAAAACTTTTCTCTCGGAAATCAAATTTTTCACTGGCAGACAAGCTTTAATTGCCAGCTTAAAATATGAACTCGATGATGTAATTTGGAATAAAGTTTATAAAGCTGATATTGTAAAAAAATGTCCCTTACCGCTAGGAAAAAATCACGAAGATACCGCCACAGTTTATAAGTATTTTTCTTTAGCCAATAAAATTGGGGTTTTAAATATCCCTCTTTATTATTATTATCAAAACAACCCTAATTCTATAATGACTCAATCTTATAAATCAAAAACAATGAGTTTTAAAGCCAGATATGATCGTTTCCTTATAAGTAAAGAAAGATACGAATTCATTATTAAATACAATTTAAAAGAAGCTTTAGAGATATGTTATTTAGAAACAATTAAAGATGCTATTGCTGCCACAACTGCAATCTACAGTTCTGATACAAACATTGATGATAATGTTTATAATCTCGAAGTTTTTCTAAATACAGCATATGGTTCATCCATATATAACAAATTAAACACTAAAAACAAAATACGACTATATTCGTTTTTAAAATTAAAAAACATGCATAAACTTTTATCTGCAGTGTCGTCATTACACAAAAAAATTAAAAATAAATAAACCAACCATACAAAGAAAAAATTTAATCTTTTTTCTCACAGGAGGCCAAATGGACGAAAGAATACAAACTCTTGCTTACAATCTTATAAACTATTCAACAAAATTACAAAAAAACGAGAAAATTCTCATCGAAGTCTTTGATGATGCTTATCCACTCGCTATAGCTCTAATAGAAGAATCATATAAAAAAAGCGCCATTCCATTCTTAAATTTAAAAAACAATAAACTTCAGCGCACACTACTTAAAGGTGCATATCAAGAGCAAATGTCTTTATTAGGCGATTATGAATCATTTATTATGAACAAAATGGATGCCTACATTGGAATAAGAGCTAGCAATAATATTAGTGAATTTTCTGATATACCTACAGAAAAAATGAATCTATATCAAAATTTTTGGGCAAAAAAAGTTCATACAGACATAAGAGTGAAAAATACTAAATGGTGTGTTATGAGGTATCCTAATGAATCAATGGCTCAACTTGCTAACATGAGCACAGAAGCTTTTGAAGATTTTTATTATAATGTATGTAATTTAGACTATGCAAAAATGGCAAAAGCAATGATTCCTCTTATTAATTTAATGAACAATACAGATAAAGTCAGGATAACAGGTCCAAATACAGATCTTTCTTTTTCCATAAAAAAAATAGGTGCTGTTCCCTGTTCCGGACTTAGAAATATACCTGATGGTGAAGTTTACACCGCTCCTATAAAAAATTCAGTAAATGGTCATATCTTATACAATACTCCTTCTGTTTATCAAGGAACTGTTTTTGAAAATGTGTACTTGGAATTTAAGGAAGGAAAAATCACAAAAGCTACAGCCAATGAAACCGAAAAACTTAATAGAATTTTAGATACAGATGAAGGTGCACGTTATATTGGAGAATTCGCCCTGGGCATCAACCCATATATAGAAAAACCGATGAAAGATATTTTATTTGACGAAAAAATCAAAGGAAGCTTTCATTTTACTCCTGGCAGCTGCTACGACAGTGCTTCAAACGGAAATCAATCAGCCGTACACTGGGATTTGGTATTTATTCAAACAAAAGAATATGGCGGCGGAGAAATCTTTTTTGATGATAAATTAATTAGAAAAGACGGTATCTTTGTTATACCAGAACTCGAAGGATTAAATCCAGAAAATTTAATATAGTAAAAATAAAACGTGGAGCATTTGCTTATTTGCAAAAATGCTCCACATATCTTTCCAGCGCTTCTTCTATTATTCTTATTGCCGTATCTCTGTCTTTAACTTCATCTACTGCCGTATCTTTACCTTCCAGATTTTTATAAACACTAAAGAAATGAGACATCTCATCAAATACGTGTTTCGGCAATTCGCTGATATCTCTATAAGTGTTATAATTCGGGTCACTAAAAGGGATAGCAATAATTTTTTCATCACCCCGACCACTGTCTATCATAGAAATAACACCTATTGGATAACATCTAACCAAAGTAAGAGGTTCCAGCATTTCACTACATAATACAAGTGCATCTAATGGATCCAGGTCATCGCCATATGTTCTGGGAATAAAGCCATAATTAGCAGGATAATGGGTAGACGTATGTAAAATTCGATCTAACATAATTAATCCTGTTTCTTTATCTAACTCGTACTTTTTCTTACTTCCTTTTGGAATTTCAACTACAGTAATGAAATCTGTAGAAGTAATTCTTTTAGGGTTAATATCATGCCAAATATTACGCAAAATATCCCTCCTTACATTCTTTTTGTTAATTACACTTTATCACTTTTTCAGCAACAAATCTACTGTATTTATTTTAAAATTACTTATTCTCTACTGTAGACACACCTGTTTCAGCAAATGTTTTCATGTTTTTTGATAAATTTAGAGACATTTTAAGTAGAAATAAAAACAAAAGACCACCTGTTCCGTTAAGCTTGGTAAATTCAAAATCCAAACATGGAGCTATTTTTAATTTCTGTAAAATTAATTTGTAAATTGGATTATCAAGCTTACTTGGCATAAATAAAAACTCTTTAACCAGAGGACATATTTCGGTAGCAACTAAGGCAGCTATACTTGCAGCAACTGAATCAATTATAATCAAAGTTCTTTTTTCTGCCGCTTTTAAAATAATTCCAATCATAATTACTATTTCAAAGTTTCCCATATTGTTCAGCAAATCCACAGGTTCAACGTTTTCTTTAATTAAACTAATATCTAATTTTAAAATGCCCTCTCCTAAAACATCACTTAAACAAATAACATTGCATTCTTCAGATACTTCTCTTTCTAAAAACTGAGCACCTTTGTCTATTAACCTTAAAATATCTTCCTGTTTTGTAATGTCACAATCTTTAAAATCCTCATTAAATAAAACAATATCAGTGTTCTGTTTTTCTGCCAGAAAAGCCAAAAAAGATTCTTTAAAATCAGAGGCTTTCTTGTCTGAAGTCGCAACTAAAATTAATTCTGATTTTAAAAAACAAAAATGATCACAAGATAATATACCAGCAAGCCTCACTGATAACTGTTCTAAAATTCCTAAACTATTGATAGGCTTGATAAGATTATCCCATCTTTCCTGACAATTTTTTAAAGAACTTTTATCTAAAGGCTCTGTTTTTTTTATAGTACCGATTAACATGATTATCAGTCCTTATTTAAAAAACTTAAAAACATTTCTAAAAACTCAATTGTAATAGCTGAACCCACAGATTCACCTATTCTCATATTTAAACTAAGATAAGGCTTAAGTTCTAAAATATTCAGCATAAGACTATGCGCCTTTTCTGATGATAACTGTGAAGCTAATAAATATTCCTTAACCATTGGCTGCAAATTATAGGCTAATAAAGCTGCCACACTAGAGTTAAAGCCATCTATAATAACAACTGCTCTGTTTGCCGCTACTGCCAAAATAACACCTACCAGAAATCCTGTTTCATATCCTCCTAATTTCATCAAAACATCAAGGGGGTCGTTTATATCTGGATTATTTATCGCAATTGCCTTTTCAACTACCGCTACTTTGTTTTTGCGCTGTGTCTCAGAAATCCCGCTGCCATATCCTGTCGCTTCATCAGCCGAAATTTCACAAAGAACAGCAGTAACAGCAGCGTTTGAAGTAGTATTTCCTATCCCCATTTCACTCAAACTAAAACAATTATAACCTTCTTTTATTCTTTCTGTTGCAAATTTGATTCCTAATTCAATAGACTTTATAGCATCTTCAAAAAGCATAGCAGGACCTTGAGTAATATCTTGGGTACCAGATGCTATTTTTTTATTGAAAATACCAGGCAAATAAGATATATCTTTCTCTGCCCCCACATCAACTACAAATAAATCAGCTTTACAGAAATCAGAAGCAACATTAACCGCTGCACCTTTATCAATCAAATAGCTTCTGGTCATTTGAATAGTTGTTTCAGGCGGGTAAGCACTCACTCCTAAATGAGCCACACCATGGTCAGCAACAGCAGTAATTATACATTTCTTTAAAGAAATTTTCTCTGTTCCCATAATCTCTGTCAGCTTAACTACCATCTTTTCTAAATCTTTTGGCAGATCTCCGGCAAAATTATTTTGTAGTTTTAAAGCCGGCATCTCAGCTGTATTTTTCTCAGGTGAAATTATTTTTTTTATTGTCTTAAAAAGAAGTTCCACTTTACCCCTTCTTCCTATATAAAAAAGCTTCTTAAAAAGATAATTTAAGAAGTTTACTAAATCATATTTTGCAAATATTTTAAAGTTATATTTTGCACTATTTGTTTAAATATGTTACATTCTAGATTGGTAATATCTTTACCTTTTATTTTTTCGAAAATTTTTCTTAATAAAAGGTTTATAATTAAACATAAAATTGGTAAGATAAATAAAAAAACAAATTAACACATAAATAAGGTGAAAGTTATGAGTATAATTAATCAAGAAGATACTATCAGTGCAATAGCAACACCTGTCGGGTTAGGCGGTATAGGGATTATACGCCTTAGTGGCAAAAATGCCATTGAAATTGCAGATACTATCTTTTTCTCTAAAAAGGGTAAAAAAATCAAAGATATGCCCTCTTATACTGCTCTTTATGGAGAAATAAAAGAAAATGAAAACAGTGCTACTATAGATGAAGTGCTTATTCTTCTTATGCGTTCACCTTATTCTTATACTTGCGAAGATGTAGTTGAAATTCATTGTCATGCCGGAGCAGTACCATTAAAAGAAATCCTTCTTTTAACTCTTAAAAATGGTGCTCGTCTGGCAGAACCAGGTGAATTTACTAAAAGAGCCTTTTTAAACGGCAGAATAGATCTAACTCAAGCTGAGGCAGTTATAGATGTTATTTCTGCAAAAACAGCGTCCTCCCTAAAAGCAGCTACAAACAATTTGTCAGGACAATTAAGAGATAAAGTTAATATCACAAGACAAAATATTTTAGAGATTATCGCTCATTTAGAAGCAGTTATTGATTTTCCGGAAGAAGATATTGAAGATGTTAGTGCAGCTGCCGCTCTTGAAAAAATCAATATAGAAAAAGAAAATATTTCAAATATACTTTCCACAGCCAAGACTGGTAAAATCCTGAGAGAAGGTCTTAAAACCGCAATCATAGGTAAACCTAATGTAGGCAAATCCAGTTTATTAAACTCTCTTATTGGCGAAGATAAAGCAATTGTAACTGATATTGCAGGAACAACAAGAGATGTTATTGAAGAATATTTAAATATCGAAGGAATTCCGCTTAGAATAATGGATACTGCCGGAATAAGAAAAACTACTGATAAAGTAGAAAAAATCGGTATTGATTTAGCTAAAAAAACTTCTGAAGAGGCAGACTTAAGATTGCTTATACTTGATAGCAGTATGCCACTAGAAGACTTAGATATAGAACTTATTAAAGATTTTAAAAATGAAAATACAATTGTTCTTTTAAACAAAAGCGATTTAGAACAAAAAATAGATTTAGATACATTAGAAAAACTTTTAGACTCTCAATCAATTTTACAAATTTCCATAAAGACAAATTCTGGTCTTGATGAATTAAAAAAAGAAATTATTGAACTTGTTTATGAAAATGGCGAAAACAATGCTCCTGAAGCAAATTTTGTAAGCAACGCTCGCCAGATAAACTTATTAGAAGAAACTATAACTCATTTAGATGATGCAGCAATAGCTGCCAACTCTCAAATGCCTATTGATTGTATTGTGGTTGATATAAAACTTGCTTGGGAGACACTTGGTAAAATAACAGGAGATTCCCTTGAAGAAGATATTATTGATCAGATCTTTAGTCAGTTTTGCATAGGCAAATAGATTTAAAATATTCAGAAGGTGAAAAAATGACAGAGAAAAACTTTTATGACGTAATTGTAGTCGGAGCAGGTCATGCTGGTTGTGAAGCAGCTCTTGCTGCAGCAAGACTTGGCGCTAAAACCCTGCTTACAACTTTAAATTTAGATAATATAGCTCTAATGCCATGTAATCCTTCTATAGGAGGACCTGCCAAAGGACATCTGGTCAGAGAAATTGATGCACTTGGCGGTCAAATGGGAATAACAATAGACAAAGCAGCAATTCAAATGAGAATGCTCAACACAGGAAAAGGACCTGCAGTCCATGCCATCAGAGCGCAGGCAGATAAAAACGTTTATCAGCAACTTATGAAACAAACTGTTTTTGAACAAGAAAACCTTGATGTAAAACAACTCTTAATAGAAGATATTCTAACTGAAGATGGCAAAGCAACTGGAGTAGTAACTGAGTTTGGCGAAAATTATTACTCTAAATGCGTTATTATAGCTGCCGGAACATATTTAAGAGGTAAAATCTTAATAGGCCCTGTTAGTTATTCTGCTGGTCCTAATGGTCAACGCTCTGCCGAAAAACTCTCTGAATCATTAAAGAAGTTAAATCTACCAATAATGCGCTTTAAAACAGGAACACCGGCAAGGGTAGATAAAAAAAGCATAGATTATTCTAAAACTCTTATTCAACCAGGCGACGAAACTGTCCATAATTTTTCTCATATGAGCGAGATAACTCATAGAGAACAATTACCATGCTGGCTTACATATACAAATGAAAAAACACATGATGTTATCAGAGCTAATCTGGATAAAGCACCTATGTATATGGGAATTATCGAAGGAACAGGTGCAAGATATTGTCCTTCTATTGAAGATAAAGTAGTTCGATTTGCTGATAAACAAGCTCATCAAGTATTTATAGAACCTGAAGGACTACATAATTCAGAAATGTATATTCAAGGCATGTCTACAAGTCTACCAATAGATATTCAATTAGAATTTCTCAGAACTATTCCCGGGTTAGAAAACGCCGAGATAATCCGCCCGGCATATGCCATAGAATATGATTGTGTAGATCCGCTTTGTTTAAAAGCATCTTTAGAAACTAAAGATATAGAAGGTTTATTCTGTGCAGGTCAGACAAATGGCACTTCCGGTTATGAAGAAGCTGCTGCCCAAGGTTTAATGTCAGGCATAAATGCAGTACGTAAAATTGAAGGAAAACCTGCTTTTATCTTAACAAGATCTGATGGTTATATTGGTGTTTTAATAGACGATTTAATAACCAAAGGAACAAATGAACCATATAGAATGATGACTTCGCGTTCTGAATATCGCCTTATTTTAAGACAAGACAACGCAGACCTGCGACTAACTGAAAAAGGTAAAGAAGTAGGTCTTGTTTCAGATGAAAGATATAAAAAATTCAAAGAAAAGAAAGATGCTATAGATAAAACTTTAGAACTACTGCATCAAACTACAATCACACCATCTGCTTCTATAAATGAAAAATTAGAATCAATTGGTACAAGTAATAT
Source organism: Selenomonadales bacterium OttesenSCG-928-I06 (assembly GCA_030266395.1). Classification (GTDB taxonomy): domain Bacteria; phylum Bacillota; class Negativicutes; order Sporomusales; family Sporomusaceae; genus JAJDHX01. The sequence continues at coordinate 17,872 of JAJDHX010000004.1, forward strand.
AAAAACTCTTGTCAGCTTATATAATTTGCTCAAACGCCCTGAAATTAACTATGATTTGCTTTGCGATCATTTTGATATGCCAAAAGTAGAATCCAAAGTTAAAGAACAAGTTGAAATACTTGCTAAGTATGAAGGATATATTAAAAAACAAATTGATCATGTAGAAAAAACAGCTAAACTGGAAAGTAAATACTTGCCGCAAGAATTGGATTATTCTTTATTAAAAGGACTTTCTACTGAAGCACAACAAAAATTAAACAAAGTAAAACCTCTTTCTATAGGACAAGCTTCTCGCATCTCTGGAGTATCTCCAGCTGATATAACTATATTAATGATTTATTTAGAACAAAATCGCCGTTTGGAATCGCAAGAAAATGCTAATATCAATTAAATTCTAGGAGTTGTATTATGACTGACTTTATAAATATACTTGATACAAAAAGTCGAGAATATGGTATAAAGCTATCACAAGAGCAATTAGCTGCTTTTGATATTTACTATAATTTATTAATTGAATTTAACCAAAAAGTAAATCTAACTGCTTTAACTGCTCCTGAAGATGTTGCAGTAAAACACATAATAGATTCTTTATCTTGTTTTGATAAAGATCTATTTTTAGATCAAACTACTGTTTTGGATCTTGGCACAGGTGCCGGTTTTCCTGGCATGCCTTTAAAGATATTTTATCCAAACCTAAAACTTACCTTAGTAGACTCTTTAAAAAAACGGCTTAATTTTTTAGAAGAAGTAATCAGCACTTTGCAAAAAACAAATAATCTTGGTGATATTGCAAAAGGTATGAACGAAATAACTCTAGTCCACAGCAGAGCAGAAACACTAGGCAAAAATAAGACCTATAGAGAAAGTCAGGATATAGTTGTTTCAAGAGCAGTAGCAAAACTTAGTGTCCTTTCTGAATATTGCTTGCCATTAGTAAAACAAAATGGCTGTTTTGTCGCTCTAAAAGGTGCTAATTTAGAAGAAGAACTGAAAGAAGCTGAAAAAGCAATAAATATTTTAGGTGGTACTGTATTTAAAACACAAAATATTGTCTTGCCTGATTTGCCTGATAAAAGATTTATAGTTTATATAAAAAAAATAAAAGAAACTCCTTCTCAATATCCACGCAGAGAAGGAATTCCTGAAAAAAAATCTTTATAAATTAAAATAACAGAGGGAAATTTATGCTGAAAACAAACAACAAATCAGAATGTTCAGGCTGTCAAGCCTGTTATAATGCTTGCCCACAATCTTGTATTATCATGGAACAGGATACAGAAGGATTTAAATATCCTTTAGTTGATGAAACAAAGTGCAATCAATGTGATTTATGCGAAAATGTTTGCCCTAATATGAACAGTATTAATAAAACAAGTATGCCGCCGTTAGCATTTGCGGCATATAACAAAGATGAAAACATAAGAACAAAAAGCTCCTCAGGTGGTATTTTTTCCATCATAGCTGAACAAATCATTAAAAAAGGCGGGCTTGTTTACGGAGCAGCTTTTGATGAAAACTTTAACGTGCAGCACCAAGGTGTTGCAAACATTGATTCTTTAGAAATATTACGAGGCAACAAATATTCAGAAAGCAATATCGGCTATACATATAAAGAAATCAAAGAAAATCTGGAAAACAATTTGTTTGTTCTTTTCTCCGGAACACCTTGCCAGGTACAAGGGTTAAAAACCTATTTAAACAAAGAATATGATAATTTGTTTTGTATCGATATAATTTGTCATGGCATACCTTCACCAATTGTCTGGCATGAATATATAACACAAAACAAGAAAAAAACCTATCCTCTCTGGAAAAAATCTTCGTTTAGTATCCAGTATTTAGATACATTTGAATATACAACTTCAACAAATTATACAATCACTCATAATGAAGATGCTTTCATGAAAGGCTTTTTAGCTAATTTATATCTCAGACCTTCCTGCTATAAATGCAATTTTAAAACAGCAAACAGAGTAAGCGACTTTACCCTCGCAACTTTTTGGGGAATAGAACACATTGCCCCAGAACTTGATGATGATAAAGGGATGTCATTAGTTATGATTCATTCTTCAAAAGCAATAGATTTATGGGAAAATATTAAAGATGAAATTTTTTCCAAACAAGTTGATTTACAACAAGCCTTAATTTATAATCCCTCAATGACAAACTCTGCAAAGCCACATGAAAATAGAAGTAAATTCTTTGCAGATTTTAACCAACAAAAATCTAATATTAACTTCCACATTAGCTATAATATTGCCAATTCTAAATCTGAAAAAATAAAAGTTTACCTTAAAAAATTTTTATAAGCCACTTAAATCTTATAAAGGATATTTATAGTAAATGCAGAATTTATTTGTATCAAAACTTTTAAAGCGAGGTACGAAATGAAAGGCTTAGCTAAACTATTTGGTATTAAATCTAAAGAAGAGCCACAACAAAATGAATACATATCAGATGCAGATAACAGCCAAGCTAACCAAGAAAGCTCTTTGGCATCTACAACAGAGCCTGTGAGCGAAACAGAAAAAGATCAATCTATTTCTGTTCTAACCTCTGCCATTGTACCTAACCCTTTTCAACCTCGCAAAGTTTTTACTGATGAAAACTTGCAGGAACTTGCGGCATCAATCAAAGAATTTGGTATATTACAACCCCTAATTGTAAGAAAACATGGCACTGCTTATCAACTTATTGCAGGCGAAAGACGCCTTAGAGCAGCTACAATCGCTGGTCTTTCTCTAGTTCCTGTCATTGTTAAAGATATAAACGAACAAGAAATGGCTGAAATAGCCATGATAGAAAATCTGCAAAGAGAAGATTTAAATTACTGGGAAGAAGCAGAAGGATTGCTTAAACTCACAGAAACATTTAATTTCACCCAAGAACAATTAGCAAAAAGAATTGGCAGAAACCAATCTACAATAGCTAATAAATTGCGTTTATTAAAACTTGCACCAAAAGTTAAAAGTGAACTTTATAATAACAATTTAAGCGAAAGACATGCCAGAGCTCTTCTAAAACTCAATGATGAAAATATTCAATTGGAAGTTTTAAACTCTGTCATAAAAAATAATTTAAATGTCAGACAAACAGAAGATCTTATTGAAACATATTTAAAAAATGCATTAGCAGAAAAAGAAGAGCCTGAAAAAAACAAGCAAAATTTTAGAAAAATCGTAAAAGATGTTCGCATTTTTTTAAATACTATTAACAGTGTTGCAACTCAAATGAAGAAAAGCGGTTTGAAGATTAAATATGATCAACAAATTGAAGATGATTATGTAATTATAACTATGAAAGTTAAAAATGATAAAGCAATTTCTAAATAAACCTGTTATAACTAAAAAAAGTCTGGATTTAGAGAACTCTAAACCTAGACTTTTATTTTTTTCAGCGCCGTCTCATTTGCGAAACTAATTCTTTATCTGCTTTTTCCACTCTATATGACTCTATTATCTTCTGAATACTTTTATTATGTGTAAATTTATCCAAATTATTATTCTTTAAAAATTCCAAAGTTAAATCTGGAAATTTAACATAACAAACTGATATTGCCCAGGCAATAGCCATTTTAGCATAATAATCTTCATGATTAACTTTATTTAAAATCTCCAAAACTTTTTTTATGTATTCTTCCTCAATATAAAAACTTAAAAACATTACAATCGCAAATCGAACTTCAAACTCTTTGTCAGAAGAAAAATATTTCTTTAGAAAATTAAAGACAATTTCTTTATTTTCTTTAGCAAATTTAAGACCTGTAACAAATATATCACAAACTGCCCAATTATTAATTTTAGGAACAAAGCTATCTATATAATTTAACCTCTCATCTACAGACATTTTCGCATATCCTATAACCATGCCTTCAAGCATTATCTCTTCAAAATATTTATTGCGTACATTTTGCAAATAAGTCTGCCAATCTCCTTTGGCAAGTTCTTTTGCCATTTTGCGTAATAAAGGAATTTTAACACCTAAAACATTTCCGGCGTTTGGGGTAAGAGAACTTGTGAATTTTTTATGTTTTTCCTCTGAAAACACAGAAAGTTTTGCAAAAATTTCATCATTTAAATCTTTTTTCATAAAATTCTCCTCCCATTATAGCTGCAATTACTTCTTGTAAAGACTTCTTAAAAGAGCGATTTCTTTGCCATAGCCTTCTACATCATTTGGAGTTTCTAATATAAATATACAATCTTTCAATTTGGGATGATTAATTACATTTACGATAGGATCCAACCCTAAAAATCCTTCCCCGATTTTTTGATGGCGATCCTTCTTGCTGCCAATTTGATTCATGCTATCATTTAAATGAATAAAATGAAGTCTTTCTAAACCAATTACTGCATCAAATTCACGAACAACTTCATCAAGGTTATTTATAATATCATACCCTGCATCATAAATATGACAAGTATCTAAACAAACACCCAGTTTTTCTTTTAAATGAACTCTATCTATGATTTCTTTTATTTCTTCAAACTTACTGCCAACTTCCGACCCTTTGCCTGACATTGTTTCTAATAAAACAGTAGTTGTTTGTTCCTCAGTTAATATCTCATTAAGCAAATCTACTATATGATTTATTCCTTCTTCTACACCTTGTCCAACATGATTCCCTGGATGAAAATTGTAAAAGTTATATGGAACATATTCCATTCTCATTAAATCATCTTTCATAGTCATTAACGCAAACTCTCTTATTCTTTTATCGCTAGAGCAAGCATTAAGAGTATATGGTGCATGAGCAAGAATAGGTCTGAACTTTTCTTTTTTAAATATATCTAAAAATTTTTCTATATCTTTACTATCTAAATCTTTAGCTTTACTTCCTCTAGGATTACGAGTAAAAAATTGAAATGTATTAGCATCTATACTAATAGCCTCTTGAATCATACTTTCAAAACCTTTGGAAGAAGATAGATGACAACCTATATTAAGCATAATGTACCTCTTTTAATATTTTATATTTCTGGATTTTTGTTTATCTTTTTGAAGTAAAAACTCATAAAAATCTTGTAACTCTTTTTTAGATTCTTTACTTAATTCGTTGTTTTGCAACATATATTCCAAGTCTGATTCTGTGCAAACATCTTCTGCATCATAATTAGTTTCTTTCTCAAAAACATAATTAGGAACTGGTTTTTTATCATAAGAAACTTTTTTGGCAGAAGCACTAAATAATCCTGCTGCATCTTCAACTGTTAAATCAAAGTAATCCAACAACGCATCAATAAGATTAATAGTTAAATTAGTTCTTACATTTAACTCTATCATACTTATATATGCTGCTGAGACCCTTACATTATACTTGCTTCTAATAACATCAGCCAAACTGCCCTGACTCATTTTTCTCTCTTCTCTATTTTTCTTAATTATATTTCCGAAGTTCATAATATTCTCCTTCAAAAAAATCACTACATAATTTTACTATTTTTTTTATATAAGATAACTCCTTTTAACTGTAGGTAAAATTTATTAGATTTATTAACTGGTAGTTTTTTGGAAATATTCGTTCTTCTAATATATCCTCTTTATGTATGAATTTTATATTTTATTGAAAAAATATTTATGATAGCTAAATTGTTTGCAAGCAAATTAAAATTAAAGTAGAATATAGATAAATATTTTCATATTACTAAAATATGTAAGGACTAAAAAATGCAAAAAAACGACATTTTATCTATAAAAGCTTATGCTAAAATTAACTTAGCTATAGATGTTATTAGAAAAAGACCTGATAACTACCATGAAGTAAAGATGATTATGCAATCAATAGATTTATTTGATATAATAAATCTAAAAGATTATGATAATGATATTAAAATAACCTCTGAGAATAAAGACGTCCCTTTAGATGAAACTAATTTAGCTTATAAAGCAGCTCAGATTCTAAAAGAATATACAAACATCTCTCAAGGTGTTCAGATAAACATTGATAAAAAAATTCCTATTGCAGCCGGACTTGCCGGAGGAAGTGCCGATGCAGCAGCTGTTCTCATAGGATTAAACAAACTTTGGAATCTTAACCTTGATCTAGACATACTTATGAAACTTGGGGCAACGCTCGGCTCAGATGTTCCTTTTTGTTTAAAAGGCGGAACTATACTGGCAACAGGACGAGGAGAAATCCTTACACCTCTAAACAATTTACCAGACCTTTTTGTTATTTTGGTAAAACCAAAATTTGATGTTTCTACAGCTTGGGTATATAACAATTTTGCCAGAAATAAAGTTAAAAAAACACCTAATATAGAAAACATGATTATAGGTTTAAAAGAAAACAACATAACTAAAATAGTTGAAAACTCAGCAAATGTTCTTGAATCTGTAACTATAGAAAAATATCCTGAAATTGAAAAAATTAAAGAAATTCTAAATAATGAAGAATCTTTACTAACTCTAATGTCTGGCAGCGGACCAACAGTCTTTGCCTTGATTGACAATTTGGCAAAAGCAACCGCGATTGTTGAACAACTTAAATCTAAAGCAGATTTTAATCACGAAATATTCTTAGTAAAGACTACAAAAAGAGGATATTTTATCTAATCACTGTTTCTAAATTAAAAGGAGATAAATATGCTTGATGCTGTTATTGTAGCAGGCGGAAAAAACAATAGTTTTTTAAGCACAGATTATAAAGAGCCGTATGAAGCTTTAATTAAAATAAATGACATACATATGATCTCTTTTGTAGCTGATGCCCTATATAAAAGTCAATACATAAAAAAGATAATAATAGCTGGTCCCAAAACAGAATTATCTAAATGCATTTTACCACCTTCAACCATAATAGTGGAAGGTGGCGAAACAATTATAGAAACCACAAAACGTGCAGTTGACATACTCAACCATAATGAAAGATTTCTGGTAGCCGCAACAGACATCCCATTTTTAACTGTTGAAGCAATAAATGATTTCATCATGCAATGTTCAACCAAAACAGCTGATCTCTTCTATCCAATAATAACAAAAGAAGTCTTTGAATCTAAGTTTCCAGGCAACAAAAGAACTTATGCCACTTTAAAAGAAGGCATATTTACCGGCGGAAATATTTTTATAATGAAACCGGCAGTAGTTAATGAATGCTCGGCTATAGCTGAACAAATGATTTCCAACAGAAAAAGTGTATTCAGGCTTTGCTCTCTTTTAGGTTGGAACTTTGTAATAAAATTTTGTTTAAAAATACTTAAAATAGAAGAAGTTGAAAAAAGAGTAAGTGAGCTGCTCAATGCTAAAGGTAGCGCTATAATCTCTAACTATCCTGAACTTGGAATAGATGTAGACAAACCTAGTGATTTGGATTTCGCTAGAAGTATACTCAAAAATAAAAACTTATTATAAAATACCTCTTAAACTTCTTAAATAATAAATTAATGGAGGTCCATATGTCTTTAACTAAAAACAAATTTGATTTATCTTTAAAAGATATTAAAGAAGCTTCTTTTCTAATGAAAAATGCAATTCATTATACAGCTCTTGAATCCAGCAGAACTTTTAGTGAAATTACTGGTGTAAATACATACTTAAAGTTAGAAAATTTGCAGAAAACCGGTTCATTTAAAATAAGAGGAGCTTATTGTAAAATCAATTCTCTTTCAGAAGCAGAAAAAAACAAAGGTGTTATTGCAGCTTCTGCTGGAAATCATGCCCAGGGAGTGGCGTACGCTGCAAACTTAGCTAACATCCCCTCCATTATTGTCATGCCTCAAGATGCTCCTTTAGCAAAAATTGCCGCTACAAAAAGTTATGGAGCTGAAGTTATATTACAAGGTCATGTTTATGACGAAGCATACCAAAAAGCTAAAGAAATTCAAAAAGAAAAAGACATGACATATATTCATGCCTTTAATGATCCTCATGTTATAGCTGGACAAGGTACTATCGGTCTTGAAATATTGGAACAACTAGAAGATATCGATTCTATAATAGTTCCTGTAGGCGGCGGCGGATTATTAGCAGGTGTTGCTTTAGCTGTAAAAGAAATTAAACCTAGTATAAAAATATATGGGGTGCAATCTAAAGGCGCCCAAGCAATGTATTTATCCAAAAAGAATTCCACTCTTACCAGTTCTGAAATAACAGATACATTTGCAGACGGTATTTTAGTAGAATCTCCTGGTGATCTAACTTTTGAAATTATCAATAAATATGTAGATGATATCCAAATAGTAGATGATGAAGAAATAGCCAGAGCTATTTTGATGCTTTTAGAACGCAGCAAACTTATGGTAGAAGGCGCTGGAGCTGTAAGTTTGGCAGCACTTATTCACAATAAATTCTCTTTAAAAGGAAATGTAGCTTGCATAATATCTGGAGGTAATGTTGATGTCAACTTTATTTCAAGAATTATAGAAAGAGGATTAGTGCGTTCTGGCAGAAGAGTTTGTCTACCTACTATAGTTCCAGATAGACCTGGCAGTTTGCAAACATTACTTGCGATAATTGCAAAATTACAAGCAAATGTATTAAGTATTTCTTTAGACAGACTTGGCAGAAACGTTCCAATAGGTCATGCCTTTGTTTTAGTTAGACTTGAAACAAAAGATGCTAAACATACCCAAGAAATTTTTGACCATCTTAAAAACTGCGGTTATAGCATAGATATCGACAATTCTTGTAGTTGAAAAATCAGATTCAAAAGAGTTAATTCTTTTGAATCTATTTTATTATAATAAAAGAACCTTATTCGGAGAAAATTATAATATATTAGAGAAAATTATTTTTTATTTGTCTTTAAAAAGGAGATTTTATCTATATCTAGAATAATTTTCTTTATTGTTAAAGTTAAAAATTTTTACATTTTTTAGGAGTAAGCAAATGACAGAAAAAAACTTTCTATCTATAATTTTAGCTGCCGGTAAAGGTACCAGAATGAAATCCAAATTACCAAAAGCACTTCATGAAGTAGGCGGCAAGCCTATGATACAACACGTTCTGGACGCAGCTAAAAATGCTCAAGCTAGCAAACAAATAGTTATTACTGGTTTTGAAGCAGACATGATTAAAGCTGCTGTTGGAACTCAGGCTGAATGTGTTTTTCAAGAAGAACAATTAGGTACAGGTCATGCAGTTAAAACAGCTAAAGAAAAAATCAGTTCTTTTACTGGTTCAACAATTATGGTATTGTGTTGCGACACACCACTTTTAACAGATTCTCTTTTAGCTAAGTTATATGAACATCATATATCTTCAAATGCGAAAGCAACTATTCTAACAGCCCTTGCCCCAGACCCAACTGGATATGGCAGAATTATAAGAGATTCAAATGATCTTGTAAGCAAGATTGTAGAACATAAAGATGCTTCACCTCTTGAACTAAAAGTAAATGAAATAAACACAGGAATTTATTGTTTTGAAAAAATCGAATTGCTTGAAGCTCTTGATTCTTTAACTTGCGATAATGCAAACAAAGAATATTATTTAACAGATGTTATAGAAATGTTTAAAAATAAAAATCTGCCTATAGTATCAATGATTTCCCCTTCTTTTGAAGAAACTCTTGGTATTAACTCCAGACTTCAACTTGCAGAAGCTGAGAAATTTTTTAATAGACGCAAATTGCTGTCTCTGTTAGATAATGGGGTTACTATCTTAGATTTAGACAGTGTATTTATCTCACCAGAAGCAATTATAGGTCAAGATACTATTATTCATCCCTTTACATTTATAGAAGGAAATACTGTTATAGGCTCTGATTGTGAAATTGGACCTAATACTAAAATAGACAATAGCGTTATAGGTAATGGTGTATATATTTATTTCAGTTATTTAAACGAATGTAAAATCAAAAACAATGTCAAAGTAGGACCATATGTCCAAATCAGACCTGACAGTGTTCTGGAAGACAACGCCAAAATAGGTAACTTTGTTGAAATAAAAAATTCTATTATAGGCGAAGATAGCAAAGTTCCTCATTTAAGTTATATTGGCGATACCGACCTTGGTAAAAAAGTTAATATTGGTTCAGGCACAATAACTGTAAATTATGACGGTAAAAATAAATCCAGAACAACAATTAAAGATATGGCATTTATAGGCTGTAATTGCAATCTTATAGCACCTGTTGTAATAGAAGAAGGTGCCTTCATTGGTGCAGGATCAACTATTACAAAAAATGTTCCTGCCTGGTCTTTAGCTGTAGAAAGATCAAATTTAAAATGTATAAAAGACTGGAGAAAACCTGAATAGACCTTTGTAAAACAAATTAGACTTGAAATTAATCGTATAAAGGGCTATAATACGTTTGGAATAAAATTTAATTTTATCCAATATGCCACTTAATTTCATTTCAATAATTTTTCTTTTATCTTTAAAAGAAAAGTTGTTTTAAATAAAAGATTTTTATTTTAAGGGTAGAGGTGCAAAATGAGAATAATCGAAAGCCACAAAAGGCTTAGACTGTTTAGTGGTAACGCAAATATAGCTCTTGCTACAGAAGTTGCCGAATATTTAGATATAAAACTCGGCAATGCTTTTGTCGGCAAGTTTAATAATGATGAAATTCAGATATGTATAGAAGAAAGTGTAAGAGGTAGTGATGCATTCATTATCCAACCTACCTGTGCACCTGTAAGTGACAACATAATGGAGCTCCTAATTTTAATAGATGCTTTAAAAAGAGCTTCTGCCAGAACAATCACAGCAGTTGTTCCTTATTATGCCTATGGACGTCAAGACCGTAAAAGCAGAGGCAGAGAACCAATATCTGCTAAATTAATGGCAAATCTATTGACAACAGCAGGGGCAACAAGAGTTGTAACTATTGACTTACACGCACCTCAAATTCAAGGGTTTTTTGACATTCCAATGGACAACCTACCTGGTGTTCCTGTATTAGGTGATTATATATTAACTAAAAATCTTTCTGATATAGTTGTAGTAAGTCCTGATTTAGGCGGAGTTTCAAGAGCAAGAGAAATGGCAGATAGATTGCAAACTTCTATTGCTATTATAGAAAAAAGAAGACCACAACCAGGCGTAGCAGAAGTTATGAATATAATCGGAGATGTTAAAGGAAAAACTGCAGTAATCGTAGATGATATGGTAGACACTGCCGGTTCATTAACAGAGGGAGCTAAAATACTAACTGAGTATGGTGCTAAAGAAATTTATGCTTGTTGTACTCATCCGGTTCTAAGTTATCCAGCTGTAGAACGTCTAGCTAACTCAACCTTTACTGAAATAGTTGTAACAAATACACTTCCAATTCCGCCAGAAAAACAATTACCTAATTTAAAAGTTTTATCTGTAGCTTCTTTAATAGGGGAAGCTGTCATTAGAATATTTGGTGAACTTTCTATTAGTAAGCTATTTGATAATTAAAAAATTTTTTATGAAATAATTTAAAGACTTAAACGCTAAACGTTTAAGTCTTTTTATAATTCTAAAAAGATATTGACTCATATATTTAAAATTCAAGAATATAATTTTTTAATGATTGTCTCGATTTTTATATTTAAATAAAATTTTTTCTATGTTAAAATGATTTGGTAAAGTTTAAAAATTCGATATTCAATAAAAATTGAGGTTTTCTATGTTTAAAACTGTAACTTTTAAAAGTTTTTTATTTGCAATATGGGCAATTATTTTAACTAATATTTTTTTGCATCAATTTGGTAATTTTACCATTAGCAATGCTTTTTTTATTAGTATCATACTAGTAGCAGGCATTATTTTGCTGTTTAGAACTATCAGAAAAAAAATGATGTCACGCAGAATAATATCTTCTGGCATTAAAGGTAAAAAAACTGCTGCACTTACTTTTGATGATGGACCTTATTCCCCTTACACAGAACAAATTTTAGATTTACTTAAAGAAAAAAACGTTAAAGCTACTTTTTTTGTTTTAGGTTATCATGCTGAAAGAAATCCAGAAATAATAAAAAGAATAGTCAGCGAAGGACATCAACTAGGAAATCACTCATACACTCATCTCAACTTTAAAAAAATTACCAGAGAAAAAGTAATAGAAGAGATAAATACCACTAATAAGATTTTATTTGAAATTACTGGTCAAAACATCAAAATTATGCGACCTCCTTATGGGGGCAAAAATCTTAATGTTCTTGACACAATTGAGAATTTAGGCTTTAAAGTAGTTCTTTGGTCTGCTGCTGGTCAAGATTGGGCTAACCATGGTGTAAATAAAACTGTAGAAAAAACACTGAGAGAATTTAAAGATGGCGGAATTATCTTGCTACATGATGGCGACTCTTTAGAACCAAAAGAACCAAGAGAACAAACAATAGAGATCACCAAAACATTAATAGATAGACTTACTGCTGAAGGATATTCATTCTTAACAATTGATGAATTATTAGCATTAAATTAGGTTTACTATAACAAAATCTTTCAAGTTGTTTACTGGTAAGTTATTTGATATAATGAATATTGTTATTATAAAAAGTTGAGGCTTAGACATAGAAAGTGTTTAAGCCACTTAAATTTATTTAGGATATATTCCCTAGAAAAGAGAAGGGTATTTTCATATGTTTGAAAATTTTAGGTTAATAAATTTTTTAACTGTTTTATCTGCAATTGTACTTGTTAGTTTATTTTTAAATTATTTTAAAGCTTTTAAAAAAGTAAAAATTATATCTCTTACTATAGCAATATTCGGAATATTTATAGGCACTACCTTCTTATTAAATGCCGTCTTACCAAACAATAATTTTTATGGGCCAATAGTTTCACATGGCTCATCTAATGAGAAAATAATTGCACTTACTTTTGATGATGGACCTTATTCCCCTTATACTGAACAAATTCTAGATGTACTTAAAGAAAAAAATGTTAAAGCCACTTTTTTCATAGTAGGTCACAATGCAGCAAGTAACCCTGAAATTGTCAAAAGAATAGTATCAGAAGGACATCAAATAGGAAATCACACTTACAATCATATAGATCTCTTAAAGACTTCAAACAAAGAAATGATTGAAGAGCTGAGCTCTACTAATAAAATTTTATTTGAAATTACCGGTCAAGAAGTTAAAATTATGCGTCCCCCTTTTGGAGCCAAAGATGCCAATGTGGTAAAAACTGCTCAAGAAAAAGGACTGCAAGTTATTACTTGGTCTGTTGACGGAAAAGACTGGTTAAATCGCGGTGTAGATATAACATCAAATGAAATTTTAACTAAAGCCACAAGTGGTGACATCATCCTTTTGCATGACGGTGATGAAGTTAAATCTGAAAACTCAAGAGAACAAACTGTAATTGTTACTAAAATAATAGTAGATGAATTGATAAAACAAGGATATGAATTAACTACAGTTGATAAACTTTTAGAAAAAAGGATATCTAATTAAAATGAAACTTATAGTAGGGCTTGGAAATCCAGGCAAAGAATATCAAAATACCAGGCATAATATAGGATTTATGGCAATTGACAAACTAGCTGCAAAATTTAATGCATCTACTTGGCAAGAAAAGAAAAATTATGTCCAAGCAGAATGCCTGAGTGTTATTAGTGAGAAAATATTGCTTTTAAAACCACTTACCTATATGAACCTGAGCGGCGATGCAGTACAAGCAGTAATGAATTGGTATAAGCTTTCTTTAGATGACATTATAGTGATTTATGATGATTTAGATCTAGAAATAGGCAGAATAAGACTTAGACAAAAAGGAAGTTCTGCTGGACATAAAGGTATAGAATCTATAATCTATACTCTTAATTCTGATGTCTTTAAAAGAATAAAAATAGGTATAGGCAGACCTTCAAATAAAAACTTTGCTATAAATAACTTTGTCTTAAGTAAATTCTCTTCAGAAGAAGAGTCTTTAATAAATGAAGCTTTAGAAAAAACTTGTGATGCTGTAGAATGTATCTTGAAAAAAGATATTATTAGTGCCATGAATATATTTAATCCAAATGAATCTAAAAATTAATTCTCAAGAAGCATTTAGCTTCTTGAGAATTTTATAAGAAGGAGTTTTTTATGATTACCACACTTTATGCAGATATAAACGGCAACATATATGATGCTCCTTTTAAGCAAGCATTGGGACAAAATGGCAAAGATCATTACATACTCAAAAAAGAAGATTTAATAAAACTGCCAAAAGGTGCTTCTTTAACTTATTTGCCCGGACACGAAGCTCTCTACGAAAATACTGGGAAAATATCTGCATTAAAAGAAAAGTTTGCAGTAGCTGCTCTACTCCCTTTAGGCTATACCAGAACATTTCTGCCAGCTTCCCGCAAATCTAAAAACTCCCCCATTCTCCCTCTCTATGGTTATACTGCTGTGGCTTTATACAAAGATGAAATTTATGTGACTGCCATTAAACACAATGATAATGAAAAATGGGATCCTAAAAATTATGATACTGCCGCTTTAAAGAAGAATATCAAACTCCTAAAAACTCTTTTTCCTAAAAACAGACTAGTAAATCACTTAGAAAACTGTTCTCTTAAGTGGCATTGTTATACAGCCCAAAATTTATTCTACAATCGCTGGGAGATGGGCATACCTGTTTCAAAATCTTGTAATGCAAATTGTCTTGGTTGTATTTCTCTGCAAACATCTGAATGCTGCCAAGCACCTCAATCCAGAATAACCTTTACTCCTACGCCAGAAGAAATTGCAGAACTTGGTATCTATCACTTAAAAACAGCTTCTCAAGGCATAGTAAGTTTTGGACAAGGCTGCGAAGGTGAACCTTCTTTAGAATTCGAAATAATTGCTAAAGCAATCAAGCAAATACGAAATAAGACAAAATTAAATCAAATAAATATAAATACAAATGCTGGCTTTACTTTAGGTATTAAAGAAATAGTAAATGCTGGCCTTGATAGTATGAGAGTCAGTATAATTAGTGCAAATGAAGACATTTATAAATCTTATTATAGATGTAATTATTCCTTAAATGATGTTATTGAATCAATTAAATATGCCAAGAAAAATAATATCCATGTTTCTTTAAACATGCTACTATTCCCTGGTCTCAACGACCAGAAAGAAGAACTTAAATCATGGATTGAATTTCTTCAAGAAACTAAAGTTGATATGATTCAATTACGCAACTTAAATTTTGATCCAAATTTGTTTCTAGAAATGATACCGCCAAAAGAAACTTCTGTCGGTATAAATAATTTCATAGAAAGTTTAAACAAAAATATTCCCAATATTAAAATCGGAAGTTTCACTGAATATATAAAATAAAAAGACCTAATTCTATTACAAATTTTAGAGTTAAGTCTTTTTTTGCACATTTTAAAACTTTTAAATTGCCTATCAACAAACATATGATATAATTATGATATTCAACTATGTATTTCCTTTTCACCTAATAAAGGAGTTTTATAAATGACTAAAAACAATGTCTATGGCAGCATTAGTTCATTTTTCGAAGAAAATGCACAATTAGATATTCTTATAAATCAAGAAGACATCGAAGGCTTTTTGCGTCAAAAAGCCTGGCAAGGGAAAACTGATAAAGACTTAAAAGATATCTTTGATAAATTACAAATGTTTCTCTCCTATGTTTTCTATACAAATATCTCAAATCTTGAAGAACTCAGCGCTTCCGAATATAGCCTTGCTATAGAGTGGATGGAAGTGCAATTTGAATTTGAAGCTAACTTTACCTCTGTAAATGACTTTTTTATAATATTAAAAGATTTCTATGATTATTTAATTAAGAAAAAAGTTATTGTGAATAAACTGGAGTTAGAAAAAGCATCTGCCTTAATGACAATAGGTAAACAACTTAATTTTATAGAACCTTCATTACAATATTTTTATAATACATATTTAAATGATGATGAAGATATAAAAAGATTACCTGACAAAAAGATTTCAGTCTTGCCAAATATAGTTTCTGAAGATATCAGCGAACAAATTAAAGAAATAGTAGAAAGATTAATGCTAAAATTTAGTTCTTATTTTCAAAAACAAGAATTTGAAGATGATATTGATCGTGCCATTACCTTATATACAGGTCCGGTAAATGAAATTCCGGAAGACACTCCTGAATTGCCTGACGGAAATTTTTGGATTGGTTTTTGGGACTATTTTCTGTTTGATTATCACCTGCTGGAAAATGATTTAACTCCTTTAGAACATTTTAAAAATAATTTTAATAATCTTTCCCGCGATGAAAAAGTTTTTTTAGAAGATATTGCCACAGCAAAATTTACTGTCTTTCATGTAGAAAAGATAATAGATAATGATTGGTTAGAATGTATAAATTTATTAACAGAAGAAACATTCAAAATTCCTAATCCTGATTTTGATTATACATTTATTAAAAAAGCACTCTTTTTTGGTCATATATTTTTCAAACAATGCGGTAAAGAAATTATCATGATTAACTTCATAACTAGTATTGACGTGAGTTCAAAACTCAAAGTTAGAATAAAAGAGGAAATAGAAAAACAAAAAACAATTTTTCAAATTCAAGAACCTAATGCCTCCTGGGATGATTTTCTGCAAAGACATTCCAACTTAGTTCGTCACACTATAGATTTACTTTCAACATATGCAAAAGTAAATGTTACACCGCATATATATGAAAACAAGTCTTCTAATAGCAAAAGAACAAAACAACTTAAAGAAAGTCCTTTATATTTAGATATAAACCGTTTTATTGGTGAATATCTTCCTAAAATCGCATGTTCCAAACATGATATCAAACTAACTCAAAAACTCTGGAAAGACTATTATCTTAGCGATGAGAAAAAGCTGCAAGAAACAACAAATCCTTTTAGTGTAACAGCAGCTTTAATATTCACATATCTTCAAATTAATACAGATGATGAGACAACAAAAAATAGTCTTTTAGCTATTTTAGAACAAGAGATAAATATAAAAAGAGAAGTAATAGTGCAAATAAGTAATAAAATACAAAAGAAAATGAAAATTAAACAATTTGATCCTCGTTACCTAAACGAAGAAGGATTTTTGTATATGCTTTATCAATAAAATATCTTTGTACTTCTTAATTTTCACTATAATTCTTTCTGAAAAACAATTAGGAGGGATTTAAATGAAATGCCAGCTTTGTGGCAAACCTATAGAAAATGGTGAAACTTGTGATTCTTGCTTTAATGAAGGCTCTGTAAGAGTTCTTACCAGAACTGAGAGAGATTTTTATGAAGGCGAAACTATAGATGCTTCTAACGACTCTGAAAAGCAAAACTATTACAACTACTCCAACCAAAATAATAACATGTTCTTTAAAGTGCGAAGCTTCAATTTAGTTCCTAAAAGCTTTCTTGGCAAATTAACTCTAATACTTATAATAGGATTACTAATCTTAATTTCTATTCCTTTAGTGCTCCTAATATTTTTACTTGGCGCCATTTCCTGGTTCTTTTTTAAAAGAAAATATTAAAATAAAAAACCTAGTATAACTAGGTTTTTATTTTGACTTATTTTTTTGTTCTTTTAATAATAAAAAATCATAGAAATCCTTCAGTGCTCTTTTGGATTCTGCACTTAAAGTACTTTGCTTTTGCAAATAGCTTGATTCTAAGTTATTACAGGAACCTTCAATTTCATAAGCCAGTTCCTGTTCTGCAACAAGCTCTTTTTTGTTCTTATAATTATAAGAAACATCATATAAAGAACTTTTAAACAAACTCTTAGTATCTTCTATAGACAAATCAAAATAATCCAACAATGAATTTAGAAGATTTACTGTTAAATTTGTACGCACATTTGATTCTATCATACTTATATAAGCAGCAGACATTCTAACATGATATTTCTCTCTTATAATTTTAGCTAAACTTTCTTGACTTAACTTTCTTGCTTCTCTGTTTCTCTTAATAATTTCGCCAAATGTCATTTATATCACCTCTTAACAAAACTACTCTTACCTTTGCAAAAATAGTTTTTAACTATCAGTGAATCGATAATATAACATTCTTACTTCTTAACCTTTTTTAAACTTAAAGCAATTCTATTTCTTTCTTCATCTACATTTATAACCATTACATCTATAACATCACCAACTGAAACTACATCTACAGGATGTCTAAATGGTTTATCACTAAGTTCTGATCTATGGATAAGACCATTAACTTTTATCCCTATATCTACAAAAACGCCAAAATCCACTATATTTTGAACAGTGCCTTTAACAACAGACTCTTTTTGAATATCAGAAAGTTTCACTATATTTTGACGCAAAACCGGTACAGGCATCTCATCACGAGGGTCTCTGCCAGGTTTTTTTAATGCATCAATAATATCTCTTACAGTAGGTTCGCCTGCATCAAGCTCCTTTGCCAGTACTGTAGCATCTACTTTTAATATTTCTGAATTTATTTTTTCTAAACTAGATCTATCCAATAAATCACTTAAAGAAAATCCTAATTTATCTAATATTTTTTCAGCTAAAGGATATGACTCTGGATGAACTTGCGTATTATCTAGAGGATTCTTAGCATTCACTATTCTTAAAAAACCTGCACATTGAGTAAATGCTGCCGCGCCCAAACGAGGTACTTTCATTAATTTTTTTCTATCTTGAAAAACACCATTTTCATTGCGATATGTAACAATATTTTTTGCCAAGCCAGAATTAATTCCCGAAACATAGGTAAGAAGAGCTGCTGAAGCAGTATTAATATCTACTCCTACATAATTCACACAAGATTCAACAACTGTTGCTAAGGCTGATCCCAGCTCTTTTTGATTAACATCATGTTGATATTGTCCCACACCAATTGACTTAGGGTCTATTTTAACCAGCTCTGACAAAGGATCTTGAACTCTTCTGGCTATAGATACTGCACCTCTTAAAGAAACATCTATATCAGGCATCTCTTCTTTAGCAAGTTTGGAGGCAGAATAAACAGATGCACCTGCTTCATTAACAACAATATAGTTAATTCCTAGTTTATTTTCATTTATTAAGGTTGCGGCAAACTGTTCTGTTTCATAAGATGCTGTTCCGTTGCCTATTGAGATTAAAGTTACTTTAAACTTCTTTATAAGTTCAAGCATTCTTACTTTGGCTTCATTAGCTTTACCTTCACCAGTAGTAAGATAAAAAACATCTGTATGAATAAGCGCACCTGTAGCATCTACAATTGCAGCTTTACAACCTGTACGATAACCAGGATCAAGACCTAAGACCACATATCCTGAAAGTGGTGCTTGCAGCAAAAGTTGTCTTAAATTAATACCAAAAACCTTAATTGCTTGTTTTTCAGCATTTTCAGTTAGGACTGATCTTATTTCTCTTTCTATTGACGGAAATAATAATCGTTTATAACCATCTTTAATTGCATCAAATATTAACTCTTTAAAAATTGATTCACCTGTTATAATTTTTTGAGCTATATTGCTTATATTAGCCTCATGGTTTATTTCCAAGGTGACTTTAAGTGCGTCCTTGTCTTCACCACGATTAACTGCAAGCACTCTATGAGACGGAATTCGTTTCACAGGTTCTATGTATTCTTTATATGTCAAAAATTCTCTTAAAATTCTTTCGTTATCTTCACTGGCAGCTTCTTTTTCGTTGAATTTTGTGGATATCTGACCATTTTGCCAAATAAGTCTTCTGACTAATGCTCTTATATCACTTCTCTCTGCCATAACCTCAGCAATTATATCTTGCGCTCCTGCCAAAACAGCTTCTGTTGTTTCAAGCTCATTTTCAGCATTGATATATTCTGAAGCAATTGCCTCTATATCCCCTTCTTGCAGCGTTTGTGATAACATCAAAACACTTAGAGGCTCCAGTCCTTTTTCTCTGGCAACTTGAGCTCTTGTTCTTTTCTTAGGTTTATAAGGCAGATATAAGTCCTCTAATTCTTGCAGTTTTATAGTTTTATTAATCATTTCTTGAAGCTCTGGAGTTAATTTTTCTTGGGCTTCAATACTAGCAATAATCTCTTCTTGCCTTTTAACTATATTTTTTAAATATTGACTTCTTTCTTTTATATTTAATATCTTTTCTTCGTCAAGCTCACCTGTAGCTTCTTTTCTATATCTAGCTATAAAAGGTACAGTATTCCCTTCTTCTAAAAGGTCTTCTACTGCCTTTACTTGAAAAGGCTTAACAGACAACTCTTTTGCAATTAAATCATTAACTTCAGTAAGAAGCATAAATAAAATTCACCATCTTTTCTTGTTTATCAACTATTCTTTTTATTATACCTTATAAAATCACTTGATAACAAGCATTTTGTATATTTAACATAAATATTGTCTCTAAAATCTTTTACTAAAATTATTCCTCTAACTAGCTTTTCTTGCATATATTTGCCTTACTTTAGGAAACATAATTATGAGTAAAACGAAAGGAGGCAATAAAATGTTAACAGCAAAAGAGCTTATGGGCATAGAAGACTTTCTTGGTTCAATGCAAAACAATATTAACACAATGAATTATTTTGCATCAAATATTCAAGACAGCCAGGCTAAACAATTGTTACAACAATTAGCCCAAAAAGGACAACAACACTTTCAAACAATTGGCAAACATTTAAATGCCGGACAATCTTTACAATAATAACTAAAGAGGTGAATAAAGTGGCACAACAAAGTAACCAAACAAGCCAGTCTTCTCAACAAATGTCAGGACAAAATACATCTTTATCTGATAAAGATATACTGCAGCTATCTTTAACTTGTTTTAAACATATGGCAAGTTCAATAAATACTTTTGCTTTAGAATCAAGCGATAACACACTAAGAAGAGATTACTTAAGCGTCTTGGGAGAAGTTCAAGGTGCAGGCAAACAATTATTTGATCTAATGAATCAAAAAGGATTCTACAATGTTAAAAATGCAACTCCGCAAGATATTAATCAAACCAGATCATCTTTTAGCCAACAACTATCATAATAAGAAAAGAGAGGATAATTCCTCTCTTTTTTTATTTTATCTATAATTTTTTATGTAATTTCTTGACTTTAGTAAAATTTTGATTTATCATGATATTATAATAATTATTAATTAGTATTTTCTATTGAGAAGGAGCATCGCCATGAAAAAAAATGTTACAACGCTACTGCGAGATAAAGGCTTTAAGGTAACCCCTCAAAGGATTGCAATATATAATGCTCTGTTGTCAACAAAAGAACATCCTAAAGCTGAAACTATTTATAACAAACTTTTACCTTTATATCCAACTATGAGTTTGGCAACTGTATACAAAACTTTAGAAACTCTTAGTAATCTAAATTTAATTCAAGTTCTTAACCTTGGAGAAGATAGTTTCCGTTATGATGCTGATATGTCTACACATCATCATATACGTTGTCTAAAATGTGATAAAGTAGAAGATTTACATGGTATAGATGCACAAACATTTATAAATGAAGTTACAGATAAAACAAATTATACTTTGCAAAGACAACAATTTTATTTCTTTGGAGTTTGCCCTAATTGTCAAAAATCTCACTAATTAATAAAAATTAAAGAACCTTAATGGTTCTTTTTTTATTTCAATACATAAGCAAGATAATTTGGGATAAAATATCTCTTGGAGGGATAATAATGTTATATAATAATATTTCAAATGATATGGCAGTCTGTGCCAATTGCTTTCAAAGTATTGAAGAAAATTCAAGCAACTGCCCTGCTTGTGGGACAAATGTTATTTTTGATGGTGAAAACAAGTCTGTAATAGATCGGATAGAACCAAATTGTCTTATTCACCGTTATGAAGGTTCTGATTTACTTGAGCCTGCTTTTTTAATCAAAGAGGCAAGAGCTAACTGCAAAGTAGCTACAAGACTTAAGGAATATCCTAAGCCCATAACAGTTCCTAAAAGCAAAGTATATAAATTTGACGATAAAATATTAGGATCTGTCAAAGCCTTAAGAAATGAACGTACTGCTACAATGTATCGCTATGATCAACTTATTGGAAAACACTTTGAAAAATTACAGCCTTTTAATAATGACAACTAATTACTTTCGAACTTCATAATATTTTAAAAGTTCACTTACTGTTAACAATTCATACCCTTCTTCTCTTAATTTATCAATTATAGTTGGCAGAGCTTTCATAGTATTAATTGGATATTGTCCATCATGAAATAAAATAATATCCCCTGGTTTAATATTTTTCACCACATTATTAATTATTGTTACTTCAGAAACCAAAGACCAATCAGAACTATCAACAGACCAAAGCACAGTTATATAACCTTTTTGTTTAATAATCTCTAAAGAATTATCATTATAAGTTCCAAAAGGCGGTCTAAATAAAATAGGTTTTACCCCAACACTCTCCAGCATCTGTTCTGTGATATTCAGCTCTTTTAAAATGTTTTCTGAAGTCAATTTACTAAAATCCTTGTGACTATAACCATGATTAGCAAGCTCATGTCCCTGTTCTGCTTCTTGTTTTAAAATATCCATATTCTTCTCAGCATTTACCCCTAAAATAAAAAAAGTTGCCTTAACATTTTTTTCTTGTAATACTTGCAAAATTTCAGGAGTTGTTTTGGCATGCGGACCATCATCAATTGTAATTGCGACTACTTTATGAGTAGTCGGTATTTTTTTTATCACCGATTTATCAGTAGTCAAATTCTGCATTGTATTAAAAGACAGCCCAAAGACAACTGCCATAAGCAAAATCGCAATACTAAAAAACCCTTTTTTGATCCACCGAACTTTAATTTAAAACACTCCTTCCTGGTTTTATGATTTGTTTTAAAAATATAAAGGTATAATTTAAAAATTTCAGACTAAAAATATCTTATAACTGTATTTTAATCTTACGAAAAAAAAGAAAAGTATATACCAAGTTTTACTTAAAAGGGAGAATAAAATGCATAGAAACTTATTGCGATTTGTAAGTTGCTTTCTTCTGGTAATTTTATTATCTTGTTCTATAGTAATACCAATATACAGTAAAGATATTAAAATCTCTGCTAAATCAGCAATTTTAATGGATGCCGAAACAGGTCAAATTTTATATGAAAAAGATATAAATCAAAAATTGCCACCAGCCAGCACTACAAAAATATTAACTGCGATTATTGCCCTGGAAAGTGGCAGACTTGATGAAATTGTAACTGTAAGTCATAGTGCAGCTTCTACAAAGGGCTCTACACTACATCTCTATTCTGGTCAAATGATTTCTTTAAGAGAGCTTATTACAGGACTGCTTCTACGATCAGGCAACGATGCTGCAGAAGCAATCGCAGAACACCTGGCAGGCTCTGTAGAAAATTTTGCTGTTCTTATGAATACAAAAGCAACTTTATTAGGAGCAAAAAACAGCAATTTTATTAACCCCCATGGTTTACCAGAAAATGATCATCTGACTACTACACTAGATTTAGCTATTATAACTCGTTATGCCCTAAGCAACTCTGAATTCTCCCAAATAGTAAGTACAAAAGAAACAGACATTAAATGGGTTGATGAAAGCGGACAAATAAAAGAAGGCAGTATTAGAAATACCAATAAACTCCTTTGGATGATGCCTATAGCTGATGGTGTAAAAACAGGTACAACTTCAGCAGCAGGGCCCTGTCTGGTTGCCAGTGCCAAAAAAAATGGTCAGAGACTTATCGCAGTTGTCTTAAATGATCGCTCAAGATGGCGAGATTCCTTCAATCTTTTACAATACGGCTTTCAAAATTTTGAATGTATTGAGTTTTCACCAGAAGGAGCTGTAATTTCAACAATACCTGTAAAAAAAGGGATGTCTCCTATGCTTAATATAATCACTAATGAAAAAGCTTCTGTAACAATAAAAAAAGAAGATTATCCTTTTTTAAAAACAGATATGAACTTACCTGAAGAAATTATTGCCCCTATTTATAAAGGTCAAAAAATAGGTGAATTAACCTTCTATTTGCATGATAAAAATATAAGAACAGTTGATTTAGTAGCAGACAAAGATATAGCAGAAAGATCTTTGAAAAACTTGTTTTTAGAAAATATTATGATCCTTTCCAGAAAATTGTCTCAAATAGGAATCCTCTAAAATAATAGCTTGGTTTTTAAGAAATATAAATTTCCTTAAGAACCAAGCTATTGTTTTATTGCCTTAACTATTATTTTTTGTTAAAATTAAATGAATGTGTAAAAATAGCAATTTTATGGAGGATCAATATATGAAAAAAATTCTAGCTTTAATGCTTGCTTTAATTATGATATTTTCCCTTGGTGGATGTGCAAAAAAAGAAGATTCAGGCTCAACTGCCAAGAAAAAAATAGTTATTGGTATTATGCCTGATATAGACTCTATTCCAATCATAATAGCTGCTGAAAAAGGATACTTTAAAGAAGAGAATATCACAGTAGAAATTCAACTTTTCAAAAGTGCTATGGAACGCGATAGTGCATTGCAAAGCGGCAATTTAGATGGTACAATATCTGATGTTTTGGCCATTGCTTTTGCTAAAGAAGGTGGCTTTGATTTAAAAATAACTTCTGCAACAGTGGGAAGTTATAAACTCGTTGCAGCAAAAAATCAAAATGCTTCCCAAATAACAGATCTCAAAGGTAAAGATATAGCTATTTCCAAAAACACTATTATAGAATTTGTAACAGACAAAATTATTGAAGAGCAAAATATGAAAGAATCAGACTTCAAAAAAGTAATTATACCTCAAATTCCTACAAGACTAGAAATGCTGCAAAATGGCAACTTAGCCGCAGCAACTCTTCCGGAACCTTTAGCAAGTGCTGCTATTCATAAAGGAGGCACACTAGTAAGCAGTTCTGATATTTTAAAGATCAATCCTGGAGTAATGATTTTCACTAATAAATCCTTAACTGAAAAAGAACAAGAAATAAAAGCTTTTTATCGTGCTTATAACAAAGCTATTAATTACATAGAAAAAGAACCTCTAAATAATTATATTGATCTTTTAATTGATAAACTTGGATTTCCTAATGCTACAAAAGACTATTTAGTTTTACCTGAATTTGAAAAAGCTGCATTGCCTACAGAAAAAGATTTTAATGATTGCATAAAATGGCTTTTAGATAAAAACCTTATTAAGAAAAATTTTGTTTATCAAGATCTTGTTGATGGAAGATTTGTAGAGTAAAAAATCATGATTGAAATAAAAGATTTATCTGTAACGTATCATTCTAATAAAGAATTTTATAAAGTTTTTACTGATATAAATTTAACAATTCCTACAGGCTCAACTTGTGCTCTTATAGGACCTTCTGGTTCTGGGAAATCAACTATATTAAAAGCCTTAGCCGGAATTATTACAGATTTTGAGGGATCTATTGCAATAAATGATGTCCCTCTTTCTCCTACTATGCAAACTATAGGTTTTATACCCCAAAATTATGGGCTTCTGCCTTGGAAAAACGTATATGAAAACATTTGTCTGGGAGTAAAAATTAAAAACAAAAAAGTCAAGATAGACAAGAACGCTGTCAAATCAATAATGCATAATCTTGGAATTGCAGGTCTTGAACATCGTTATCCTAATGAATTAAGTGGCGGTCAACAACAGCGAGTAAGTTTGGCACGTTCATTTTTACTGAAACCAGATTTGCTTTTGATGGATGAGCCTTTTTCTGCACTTGACGCAATTACTCGCGAAGAAATACAAGATGCCTTTTTAATTCTTTGGAAAAGATATTCTCCGCTTACAGTACTTGTTACACATTATGTAGAAGAAGCAGTTTATCTGGGGCAAAAAATTGTTATCTTATCTACAAATCCCAGAAGAATCAGTAAAGTTATAGATAACCCTATTTTCGGAGTTAAAAATATTAGAAAGCAAAAAGAGTTCTTTGAACTTTGTTCAACTATAAGAAACTTTATTAAAGAGGATTGGACAACATGTTAGAAAAAAGAACTTTCTACGGATATATTTCAGCAATTATTATTTTATTTGCAATCTGGCACCTCGTTGCTGTAATTTTGGATTTACCTATAATTCCTCAACCATTCATGGTTTTAGATAATTTAACAGCAATATTTATTGATGAAATAGCTATTCACGGTCTTTACAGTATTTGGCGAATAATTGCAGGTGTATTTCTAGCAATTATAGTAGGAGTACCTATCGGTGTATTAATGGGGTATTTTGATAAGTTTGATCGTTTTTTAGCCCCTATTATATACCTTACCTATCCTATACCTAAAATAGCTTTATTGCCTATCTTAATGCTTCTCTGTGGCTTAGGAGAGATGTCTAAAATAATTATGATATTTCTAATTATTGTCTTTCAGGTAGTTGTTTCTGTCAGAGATGGTATTAGAAGCATTCCTAAAGAAATCTACTACCCTCTTTACTCTCTTGGTGCTAATTTCATGGATATCTTTAAAGAAGTTTTATTTAATGCATCTATGCCAAACTTTTTAACATCAATCAGAATAGCTTTAGCAACTTCTATTTCTGTTTTATTTTTTACTGAAACTTTCGGATCACAATATGGTATGGGTTATTTTATAATGGATGCCTGGCTCAGAGTAAATTATCTGGAAATGTATTCAGGAATAATAGTACTTAGTTTTATAGGTCTGATATTATTTGTTTTTACTGACTTTTTAGAGAAAAAAATATGTCGCTGGCAATATAAATAAAAAAACCTTTAGCTTTTAAAGCTAAAGGTTTTAATTTTTTAAATATCTAAGTTTCTGACATTGCCTGCGTTATCTTCTATAAACTTTCTTCTAAGTTCAACTTTCTCACCCATCAGAATTGAGAAAATCTCATCTGCTTCCATAGCATCATCAAGACCAACTTGCATAATTGTTCTTGTTTCCGGGTTCATAGTTGTATCCCAAAGTTGATCTGGATTCATTTCGCCAAGACCTTTATAGCGCTGCAAGGAAACACCATCTCTGCCTTTTCTCTCAAAATAAAGGTTCAAATCATGATCATTATATAAATACTGTTGCTCTTTACCTTTTTTAACTAAATATAAAGGCGGTTGGGCTATATATACTTTGCCGCCTGTAATTAAAGGCTGCATATATCTATAGAAGAATGTCAAGAGAAGAGTTCTGATATGAGAACCATCGACATCAGCATCTGTCATCAGAATTATTCTGCCATAACGACTTTTTTCAATATCAAATTCTTCACTTATGCCAGTTCCAAATGCCGTTATCATAGCTCGTATTTCTTCATTATTTAAGATCTTATCAAGACGGGCTTTTTCAACATTTAATATTTTCCCTCTCAAAGGAAGTATAGCCTGAAATCTTCTATCACGGCCTTGTTTAGCAGAACCACCAGCAGAATCACCTTCCACTATGTAGATTTCTGTTTGTTCAGGGTCACGCATAGAACAATCTGCTAATTTACCTGGAAGTGAACTTGATTCTAGAGCACTTTTTCTTCTAGTTAATTCTCTGGCTTTTCTAGCAGCATCTCTGGCACGCGAAGCCATGATTGCTTTTTCTATTATCTTTTTAGTAATAGCAGGGTTTTCACCTAAGAAATAATTTAACCCTTCAGATAAAATATTATCTACTATCCCTCTTACTTCACTATTACCTAATTTTGTTTTAGTCTGACCTTCAAATTGCGGCTCTTCTACTTTAACACTTATAACAGCAGTTAAACCTTCACGAACATCTTCACCACTT
This sequence comes from Selenomonadales bacterium OttesenSCG-928-I06, assembly GCA_030266395.1. GTDB lineage: Bacteria > Bacillota > Negativicutes > Sporomusales > Sporomusaceae > JAJDHX01. The sequence continues at coordinate 45,382 of JAJDHX010000004.1, forward strand.
AGATTTTCATCACTGTCTTTTAAAATATTAAGTTTCTTTGCATAATCATTAATAGATCTAGTAAGCGCTATTTTAAAACCACTGAGATGTGTGCCACCCTCTTGAGTATTTATATTGTTTACAAATGAATATATATTTTCAATATAACTATCATTATACTGGATTGCAATTTCACAAATAGTAGTATCTCTTGTTCCTTGAATGTATATTGGTTGTTCATGAATAACATCTTTATTTTTATTTAAATGCTCAACAAAAGAAACTATACCACCTTCATAATGATAATTAACTTCTTCCCCAGTTCTTTCATCTGACATTTTGATTTTTATATTTCTATTTAAAAATGCTAACTCTCTTAACCTTTGTTTTAATATATCGAAACTATAGACAATATCTTCAAAAATTTCGGCATCTGGTTTAAATGAAGTTTTTGTACCAGTTTCATTTGTTTCCCCAACAACTCTTAAACTTTCTACTGTATCTCCTCTTTGAAAATTTATATTATAAATTTTCCCATCTCTTCTAACTTCAACTTGCATCCATTCTGATAAAGCGTTTACAACAGATACACCAACGCCATGCAAACCACCAGAAACTTTATAACCACCACCGCCGAATTTACCGCCGGCATGCAGTACTGTTAAAACTACCTCAATTGCTGGCTTGCCAGATTCATGCATATCTACAGGAATCCCTCTGCCATTATCAACTACAGTTATACTATTATCTGCATGAATTGTAACTTCAATGGAATCACAATGACCAGCTAAAGCTTCATCTATACTATTATCAACTACTTCATAAACTAAATGATGTAACCCTTTAGAAGATGTGCTGCCTATATACATACTAGGACGTTTACGAACTGCCTCTAAACCCTCTAATACTTGTATTTGCTCTGCACTATAATCCCCATTGACAACTATATCATTTAAATCGTCCACCAAGCTACCCCCTTATTTACACATAAAAAAATAAACTTTATTTTGCAATTTGAATTTTTATTATTATAAATTTAAAGTTCTCTTCTTTAAAGTTTGAGAAGATATCGCTGAGAAATATATCTCCTTATCAGTCACAATAAAACTTTTGGGATCATTCTCAGACACATCAATTATTTTTAAATTTTTATTTTTATAAGCTTTTTTGAAATATTGGTCATTAATAGACAATTTTGAGATTTTAACATCCAAAATAGCAATAACACTTGAAAATGGGATAATTTTGTCTATTCCTATATGTAAAAACATTCTATTCTTCCTTTTTCCCAAACTTTTTCTTTAATTTATCAATAACTTCAGAAATCTGTTTTTCATTTAAATCTTCAACCTTATTTTTACTAACAAGCATAACTATAATAGCTTCAAATTCTTTGTCACTTTTATAATCTTCTGTCAGCAAAATTCTTAATAACTTAAAAAATAAAGATTTCTTTATAATATTATATTCTTCTTCACTTAACTCAAAATATCTATTCAAATCTTTATAAGAAAAATAAGGCTTTCTTATAAGAAATTCCTCAATCTTACCAGATCTATTTTGATTTAAATTTAAATTACAATTAAAACAATACTTGCTTTCTGGTGCAACTAGAGTATCACATAACAAACATTTGCTCCAACCATTTGCTTCTTTAGCTTTTTCCAAAGCTTTTTGTTTTATGATAATATAATCCAATTTACTCTTTATTTTTTTATCTTTTAATTTCTTAGTACTTTTTTTAATTTCTTCTATTTCAGAATTATTTAAAACAATTGGCTGGATAGTATTTTCCAGGATATTATCTATATTATCCTCTATTAGATATTTCTTTTTTTCTCCATAATATCCTGCACTAAAAAAAATATCTTTAACTAAATTTTCATTGATATAACTATTAATTTTCTGAATTACTTCTTTTTTCATCATCATTAAATGATGACTCCAGGCAGAATTTTTTACTTTTAGTTTTAAAATCCCTTTATCTATAGAAACCGGAAAGCAATTCTCTGATATTTGACTGCCAACTATTTTATCCCAACTAACCAAAACTACATTGGCATTATATTTTTTCTTTATTCCATATTTTTTAAACACTTTTTTTATAACATCTTCAAGCGGAAACTCATGGTTATCTAAATTTTTCTTGGATTTATTATTTATATCATCACTCATTCTATTACTCTACCTTCTTTTATCTTATAAAATTTAGCTGATAAATCTTTTGGGAAATATCTTTCATCTGTAGTAGTAATAAATGTCTGTACTCTTTCCTTTAAAAAAAACAACAATTCATTTCTTCTTTTTTCATCAAGTTCGCTCATAATATCATCTAAAAGCAGTATCGGATATTCACCTGTTTCTGATTTTAAAAACTCTAATTCTGCTAATTTCAAGGCTAATATCCCTGTTCTCTGCTGACCTTGAGAACCAAAACTTTTTAAATTATAATCATTAATTAAAAATATCAGATCATCTCTGTGAGGACCAATAGAAGTAATGCCTTTATAAATATCTTCTTTTTCATTTTCTTTTAGTTTTTCATAATACCATTGTTGTATATTGACTATATCTTTAATTTCACCACTTAAACCTTGCAAAAAATAACTAATAGATAAACTCTCTTTATTTAAAGTAAGTTTTCTATGATATAAGTTGGCAATCATATTTAATTTTTTAAGTGATTCCATTCTTTTTAAAAAAATCAAAGACGCTTTTTTTACTAATTGTTCATTCCAAGCATCTAACATTTTTTTATTTTCTCTATTTTCTCTTATATTTTTTAGAAGATTATTTCTTTGAATTACTATTCTATTATAATCTAAAAGATTTTTATAATATGAAGGACTTGCCTGAGAAATTTCATTATCTAAAAAACGCCGGCGCAATGCCGGCGCTCCCTTTACTATCAATAAATCTTCAGGAGAAAACAGAACTGCTGTTAGTGAACCTATGACTTCTTTTAATGAATAACTGTAATTATTGTATATAATCTCTTTATTTTTACTACCCATTAACCTTATTTTTAAAAGGTTTTTAACTTGTTTTCTAAAAAACACAATACTAATTACAGCTTCTTCTTTATCCCAATTTATCAATTCCTGCTCAGAAAAAATTCTATGAGAACGAGCCATAGCTCCAAGATAAATTGCCTCTAAAAGATTAGTCTTTCCTTGAGCATTGTCACCAACAAATATATTTATATTATTGGAAAAACTTAAATTTAAATTTAAATAATTTCTAAAATTTAAAAGAGTAATAGTATCTATCTGCATAAAAAACTCCTATTACAATTTTCACTATACTATTAAACTTCGTTTATTACCTTTAATACTGCTACTCCCTCTATTTTAACTACATCTCCAGGATAGATTTTCTTTCTTCTCTCACTAATAACAACATCATTAACTAATATTAGTTTTTCTTCTAAAAGTTGGATAACTTGTCCATTACTTTCAATCAATCCTGAAAATTTTAGTAACTGATCCACATTTATATACGGAGTTTTTATCTCTATTATTTCCATAGCAGATCCTATAAAGTCCTAACAGGTGTAACTATATATATATAATCCTCATCATCAAGAGGCATTATACAAGCTGCACTTAAAGGGCCATTAAGTGAAAAAACTATCTCTTCTTTTTCAATATTTTTTAGTATTTCTATTACATATGTAGCATTAAAAGAGATTTCTATTTCTTCTCCTTCAGTTTTTAAAGGAATAGACTCAAAAGCTTTACCAACTTCCGGATTATTTGAAGTTATATTAATCTCATTTTCTTTAAAGTAAAACTTTACTATATTATAATCTCTTTCTTTAGCTATTAAAGAGACCCTTTCAACAGCATCTTGAAATAATGCTGTATTTATAACAGATTTAGTTTTAAACTCTTTAGGAATAACTTTACTGTAATCAGGATATTTTCCTTCTATTAACCTACATTCAAAGTAAACATTATCAAATATAAAATACACTTTACTTTTTTCAAAATATATTTTTACTTCAGTAGGAACTTCAGAATTTAAAAGCCTTGAAAGTTCATTTAAATATTTATATGGAATTATTATTTGAGAAACTTCTTCTTCATTTTCTTGAGGTAAGTCTAAATTTTCTTCATGTTTGCTTTTTTTCACTGCCATTCTGTGAGTATTTGTAGCAACCATTCTTATTTCTTTATTGTCATTTTCTAATAAAACCCCTGTATATATAGGTTTTATTTCTTCAGTAGCACAAGCAAAACTTGTCTTTTTTATTAAATCTTTTAAAACATTATCTTTAACTACTATACTTTTATCTGCTATTTTTTCTAAATGACTTTGATCAAAAGCAGATTTTAGAACCGGAAATTCCTCATAAGGCATCATAAGGAGATTAAAATCTGAAGAGAGAGATGATATTTTCATACTTCTTTCTTCTTTATTTTGAGAGACTTCAACATTTTCACCTGGAAGTCTTCTAACAAGTTCCTGAAAATATCTGCCATACAATACTACTTTACCTTCTGATTCAACATTGGCTTCTATAGTGCAACTTATCCCTAAATTATAGTCTGTTGCTTGTAATGTTACTTTATCACCTTCTGCCATGATAAATATTCCTGATAATATTGGCATTGTATTTTTGCTGGATATTGCTTTTTGAACTGTTTGAACTGCATTATTAAGGCTTTCTTTTGAACATGTAAATTTCATTTTGATAAAGTTACCTCCTTATGTTAAGGTTCTTTTTTTATTGTACCATTTTTTGAATCTGATGTGAATTGACTTTTTATTTATTTTATTAAAGTTTTCTAATATTGTTTTTAAAAGATTAAATTAATAAAAAAAATAGTAGTAATAGTAGTAGAGACTGTAGATATGTAGATATGTATTTATGATAGTGAAAAACCAACTGATTATAGCTGTGAATAATATGTTAATAACTTTTTGTAAGTTATCTACATGTTATAAAAAAATGTAGATAACAATTTTATTTACATTTTATCTACATTTTTATACATAAGTTATCCACAATAGACAAAATTATTTTGATTCGATCTTTTTTATGAGACTATTGATACAGTTATTTAACTTTATATCAGAACTTTTATCTTTGTTTATTTTCTCGTGAGCGTAAATTACAGTTGTGTGGTCTCTGCCGCCAAATTGTTCTCCTATTTTAGGAAGAGATGTTTGAGTTAACTCTCTGCAAAGATACATAGCGATTTGTCTTGGATAAGCAATATTTCTAGTTCTGTTTTTAGCTGACAGATCTTCAACTTTAATTTTAAAATAAGATGATACTACTTCTTTTATATGGTTGATTGTTATTTGTTTATTTTGTTCATCTGGGAATATATCTTTTAAAGCTTCTATTGTAAGTTCTATATCTATTTGTTTGTTACACAAAGAAGAATAAGCTAAAACTCTTATAAAGGCTCCTTCAAGTTCTCTTATATTATTTTCGATTCTGCTGGCAATATATAAAATAACTTCATTGGGAACTTCAATTTTATGTATCTGGGCTTTTTTTCTTAAAACTGCAATTCTTGTCTCCAAATCAGGTGTCTGAATATCTGTTATAAGTCCCCATTCAAACCTTGAACGCAGCCTGTCTTCGAGTGTTTGAATTTCTCTTGGCGGTCTGTCGCTTGATAATATAATTTGTTTATTAGCGCCATGAAGAATATTAAAGGTATGAAAAAATTCTTCTTGAGTTCGTTCTTTTTTGGCCAAAAACTGAATATCATCAACTAAAAGGACATCTATGTATCTGTATCTTTGACGAAAACTTTCCGGATTGCCGTCGCGAATTGATGTTATAAGTTCATTTGTGAATTTTTCGGTTGAAATGTATGCTACTTTAAGATGTGGATAATTTTTTCTGATACTGTGTCCTATAGCATGCATTAAATGAGTTTTGCCAAGACCTACTCCACCATAGATAAAAAAAGGATTGTATATTTGAGCAGGAGCTTCTGCAACTGCCATTGATGCAGCATGTGCTAATCTATTAGAATTTCCTATAACAAAAGTAGAAAAGACATATTTGGGATTTAGTGAATAAGAGCTGTCATCAACTGATAAATTATTTGTAGCTATTGTTACAGGAGTATCGATTTCTTCGTTTTCCTTATTTGGTTCTTTATTAATTAATTGGATTTCTTCTTTTGTAAATTCTATCTCTAATTCATTAATCTCTGAGTCTATGACTTCTGAAAATTCTGCTTGATTATTATCTGGTTTTTTAGTTTCAGGCAAGGAATCATTTATGGTGATATTTTCAGTGTCTTCCAGATCCATATTTATAAAGATTATATCAAAATCTTTATCAGTAGCAGATTTTAAAGCTTCTTTAAATATTGATAAATAACGATTCTCAAACCAGTCTTTAATGAATTTTTTTGGTGTGCCTAATTCAATTGTTGTTTCACTTATAGCTAAGGGGATTGTTTCTTTTACCCAAGTTTCATATAGCTGATTATTAAATGATTTTTCTAAATATGATAAAGTTTTTTGCCAAACTGTTGCCAAATAGGCAGTATCATTGCTGTTCATTAAAGGCTCGTCCTTTCTTTTGAGGCTAGTTAACGAAAAGTGATGTTTTGTCAATATTTTTGCTTAAAATTGTTAGTAAGTTATTATTCTAGCAAATACGGGGATTATTGCCATCCCTTTTTTTGTAAAAATGCTTAAAAATAAAGAAAATAAAGTTATCAACTGTTGTTGATAATTTTGTGGATAACTTTTTAAAATTAATTTATCTTGTGGATAACTCATATTTTACTCACAATACACATAGAGGTTTTGCTGTCTATTTTTAATATTAACAAATAAAATGACAATTATCAACAAGATGTTTCATAATAAAATAAAGGTAATGATGTTATTAAGTAGCAATACGTTCTAAAATTGAGTCAGAAAAAATAAAATAATGTTTATCCCAGATTTCTTGACACGCCACCTAAGCTGCGATATAATTTTAACTGATACTTTTTAAATAGTTAAAAATGCTTGTATATTGCTTATATATATTAATTGAAAGCAATTGAAATAATTTTGTTAAAAACTTAAGAAACTATAAGGAGTTGTAAAATAATGAAACGGACTTATCAACCGAATACTCTTTGGAGAAAAAGAACTCATGGATTTCGTGAGCGCATGAAAACTAGAGGCGGCAGAATGGTACTTAAAAGAAGACGCGCTAGAGGCAGAAAATTAATATCAGCATAAATTAGTGTTTAGGCCGCTGGAGCGGTCTATTTTCCATTAAGTAAAAATTTTTTGTAATAATATTAGCTTCAGTTAAGAAAAGTCATATTAATAAATTAAATATGAAAAATATTTAATATATAGGATTTTTATGAAAAAATACACTCTCTCTAAAAAAAGAAAGCTATCTAGTAAAAAATTTCAAAAGGTTTATAAAAATGGAAAGTCTTATGCCAATAAATATCTTGTTCTTTATGTGTTTAAGAGCGAAAAGAATTTAGTTGGTTTTGCTGCAGGTAAAAAACTTGGTTCAGCAGTTGTCAGAAATAAAGTCAAACGAAGATTAAGAGAAATTTATAGACTAAATCAAACTAATATTTCTCGAAATTACAGTTTAATTTTAGTTGGGCGAAAATATGTAATTAAAGCTAATTATAAATTAGTAGAAGATGCATTTTTAGATTTGGTATATAAAGCTGGTTTAGTGAAATAAATATATGTATAAGAGTTATACATAAACGTGAGATGAAAGAAATGACCTTTTTAAAAATAATAGCAATACAGTTAATAAAATTTTATCGCAATTTTATATCACCAATGAAAAAACCTTGTTGTATATTTATTCCTACTTGTTCTGAATATGCACTAATGGCTTTTGAAAAACATGGTTTCATTAAAGGTATGCAGCTTACTTTAAAACGTATTTTAAAGTGTCATCCTTTTAATCCAGGTGGTTATGATCCTATTTAGTGCAGGCTGAATTTGAATTGTAATTTATGAAAACCTCATAAATAGAATTAATAGTAAAGATTTGGAGGGAGTTTTTTGGATTTTATTATAGATGCAATGGCAAGCATTTTAATGTTTTTTTATAGTGTTACAGAAATGGTTGGTTACCCTAATTTCGGATTAGCAATCATTTTATTTACAATTGTAATTAAAATAATTTTATATCCTATGACTGTTAAGCAAACTCGTTCAATGAAAGCAATTCAAGACATACAACCTAAGGTAAAAGCAATACAAGACAAGTATAAAGGTGATTCAGAAAAATTAGGCAGAGAAATGACCAAGTTATATAAAGAATCTGGTATAAATCCTATAGCTGGGTGTTTGCCTCTATTAGTTCAGATGCCTTTTTTGATTATAATATTTTGGGCACTTAAAGACTTTAATTATGCCGGAGTAATAAACGGTTTTATCTGGATTACTGATTTATCTTTGCCAGATCCTTTTTACATATTGCCAGTACTGGCTGTTGTAACTACATTTGTGCAACAAAAACAAGTTATGTCTAATGCAACAGGCTCAAGTAAAATGATGTTATATATGATGCCTCTTTTCATAGGCTGGATAAGTGTGACATTTCCTTCAGGGCTTGTTATTTATTGGGTAACAAATAATATTTTGCAAATAATTCAACAATGGTATATAAATAGAGGAGACGCTGCTCTTGTGAGTAAGGAGGCCAAATAGAAAATGACTTTTGATAGTGATAAAAAGAATGATTTTATAGAAGCTACCGGCAAAACAGTAGAAGAAGCTTTAAGTAAAGCTTTACAAGAGTTGAATGTTACTGAAGATCGAATTAATTATGAAATATTAGAAAAACCAAGCAAAGGTATTTTGGGTTTTGGTTCTAAAGTAGCTAAAATTAGAGTTACCTTATTAGTAAAAGATCCTATTGATAAAGCTACTGACTTTTTAAAAGAAATTTTTGAAACACTAAAAATAGATGTTTCTTTTGATGTAGTAAAAAAAGAAGTGGCATATGAAGAAGATTATAAAAACTTATCCAGAGATGACGACAACAAAAAAGATAATTCTAAATACAATAAAGAGAGAAGTCACTATGTTATTAATTTAAAAGGTAATAATATAGGTATGATGATAGGTAAACATGGGCAAACTTTAGATGCGCTTAATTATTTGACTAGTATAGTTGCAAATAATGAATCTGATGAGAGAATAAGAGTAGTTCTTGATATAGAAGGATATAGATCAAGAAGAGAAGATACTTTAAGAAAATTAGCATTAAGGTTAGCAGATAAAGTTAAGAATCGGATGGGAAAAGTCGTTTTGGAGCCTATGAATCCACAAGAAAGAAAAATCATTCATACTGCACTTCA
>JAJDHX010000039.1 GCA_030266395.1 Selenomonadales bacterium OttesenSCG-928-I06
TTTTCCTCTATAACATTTCTGGCTGGTTCAGCGTTTTCCAGACCAATTCTCACCTTTTCCAGCACAGCTAATTCTTCAACAGCTTTTTTATCGCCACTTTTCTTTTGTTTTTGAGCTTTCTCTATTCTCTTTTCTATCGACTCTAAATCTGCCAAACATAGTTCTGTATTTATAATTTCTATATCTCTAACAGGATCTATCGACCCACCAACATGAGCTATATTTTCATCTTCAAAGCAGCGAACTACATGACATACTGCATCAACTTGTCTTATGTATGATAAAAACTTATTACCAAGACCTTCTCCTGTTGCCGCACCTTCTACTAAACCAGCCAAATCAACAAACTTTATACTAGTAGGAGTTATTTTCTTAGGATTGTGCATCTCGGCAAGTACATCAAGCCTTGAATCAGGTACTTCAACTATCCCTATATTAGGTTTTACTGTTGAAAACGGATAATTAACTGTCTCTGCCTTAGATTTAGTCATTGCATTAAAAAGTGCACTTTTCCCTATATTAGTAAGTCCTATTATCCCTACTTCTAAATTTGTACTCATATCATTCTCCTTAATAACCTTGTATTGCAATCTATATTATATCTCATTAAACAAGATTTATTTGCTATTTTCATCTTGGCTACCAGAAACCACTGATTTTACACCTTTTTCAAACTTTGGTCGAGGTATCATAACCAACCTCTCGCATTTCAGACATTTTAACCGAAAATCAATGCCTGTCCTAAGTATCAGCCAATTATATTCTCCACAAGGATGCGGTTTTTTCATTTTTACAATGTCGCCTACTTTATAACTATATTTATCAAGCATAAAAACCCTCCTTGACTTATTTAATATATAAAATTATACCATTTATTATTATCTTTATAAACTAAAAACCCTTTAATTTTTCGTTATAAAATTAAACTAAAAATAACGGCCTGCTTTATAGCCTGCCGTTATTTTATTGTTTATTAATGCTTTTTGTTATCTTGAGCTACTTCAATACGATTAAGTGCTTTCTTAAGAGCAATTTCAGCTCTTACAACATCAGTTGATTCATCAGCACGATTTAATCTTTCTTGAGCTCTATCTCTAGCTTGCATAGCACGATCTAAATCGATATCAGAAGGTTTCTCTGCAGATTCAGCTAAAATGATTATCTTTTTAGGAGTTACTTCAATGAAGCCTCCTGATATTGCCATATGACTTTCGCCTTCATCTGTTAAGATTCTAAGAGGCCAAATGTCAAGACCTGCAATGAGCGGTGCATGTCCAGGTAAAATACCAAGATCACCGTCTGTCGCTCTTACGATAACCATATTAACATCTTCAGAATAAACCATGCTCTCAGGAGTAACAATATCGAGCCTTATTTTATTGGCCATTTATTATTCCCCTTTCATACCTTTTGCCTTTTCAACAGCTTCGTCAATGGTACCAACCATGTAGAAAGCAGACTCAGGTAATTCATCATGTTTACCTTCAATAATTTCTTTAAATCCGCGAATAGTTTCTTTTAAAGGAACATATTTACCAGGTGATCCTGTGAAAGTTTCAGCAACGAAGAATGGTTGACTTAAGAATCTTTGAATTTTTCTAGCACGAGAAACTGTAAGTCTATCATCATCTGAAAGTTCTTCCATACCTAAGATAGCAATGATATCTTGAAGGTCTTTATATTTTTGAAGAACTTCTTGCACGCTTCTGGATACTTGATAATGTTCATCACCTAAAACTCTTGGGTCCATAATTCTTGAAGTTGAATCAAGTGGATCAACCGCAGGATATATGCCAAGCTCTGCTATCTGACGAGAAAGAGTTGTTGTTGCATCAAGATGCGCAAATGTCGCAGCCGGTGCAGGGTCAGTCAAGTCATCCGCAGGAACATATACTGCTTGTATTGAAGTTATAGAACCTTTTGTTGTTGAAGTGATTCTTTCTTGAAGTGCACCTACGTCTGTGCCAAGAGTTGGTTGGTAACCAACCGCTGATGGCATACGACCAAGAAGTGCAGAAACTTCTGAACCAGCTTGGATAAATCTGAAAATATTATCAATGAAAAGAAGAACGTCTTGGCCACCAATATCTCTAAAATATTCTGCAACAGTAAGACCAGTAAGTCCTACACGCATTCTAGCTCCTGGTGGTTCATTCATCTGACCATAGATAAGAGCAGTTTTATCTATAACGCCTGATTCTTTCATCTCGTGCCAAAGGTCATTACCTTCACGAGTACGTTCGCCAACACCTGCGAATACTGAGTATCCACCATGTTCTGTAGCGATATTTCTAATAAGTTCCATGATTAGAACTGTTTTACCAACACCTGCGCCTCCAAAGAGACCAACCTTACCACCACGAGAATAAGGAGCGATAAGATCAACTACTTTTATACCTGTTTCAAGTATATTAGCACTTGTTTCTTGGTCTTCGAATTTAGGAGCTGGTCTATGAATTGGCCAATAATCAGCAGCCACGATAGGTGTAGGGTCATTATCAATAGTTTCACCAAGAACATTGAATATTCTTCCTAATGTTCCATCACCTACAGGTACTTTTATTGGTTCCCCGGTATCTGTAGCCTGCATACCACGAACTAAACCATCTGTAGAAGACATCGCTACGCAACGAACAGTGTTGTCACCTAAATGTTGCATAACTTCTGCAGTAATTTTAATTTGCATATCTCCAATTTTTTCTTCTACTTTTATGGCGTTATAAATTCCAGGCAATTGCTCCGGGGGAAATTCAACGTCAATTACAGGACCTATAACCTGAATTATTCTTCCAGTGTTCACTAAAGGTTCCCCCTCTTTCTACTTAAGCGCTTCCGCACCGCTTACAATCTCAGTAATCTCAGTTGTAATAGATGCTTGACGTACTTTATTATAATACAGTGTAAGCTCAGAAATAAGTTCTTGAGCATTATCTGTAGCTAAACTCATAGCAGCCATTCTTGAACCTAGTTCACTTGCAGCAGCTTGCAGTAATGAGCTATAAATAACTGTTTCTATATATTTAGGTACTAAGAAACTTAATACCTCTTTAGGATTTGGTTCAAATATGTATTCCATATTTGCTTCAACAGCAGTAACAGCTTCATCATTTTTTGCTTCATTTGGAACTAAGCTTCCAGCATCAGCTATAGGCAAGAGTTTAATTGTTACTGGTTTTACATGTGCCGGTGAATAAAAATGAGTATAAACTATATAGATTTCATCATATTCTGCTTGAATATATTTTTCAGCAAGAAAACTAGCTATTGTACTTGCGTCTTTAAAACTAGGTTTCTCTGAAATACCTAAATAGCTGCTATCAATTTCATAATTACGTCTTCTGTAGAAATCTCTAACTTTACGACCTACAGTTACGAGCGCCACATCGTCTTTACCAGAAACTTGAGGTGTAACTTCTTTAAGAAGGTTAGATGTATAAGCACCTGCTAACCCCTTATCAGCACCTAAAATAAGATAACATTTTTTATTAACTTCGCGAACTTCTAAAAGTGGATGAACAACTTCATCGCGAACTTCCTCTGCAATACTTCTAGCTACTGAAGAAAGTGCTTCTTGAACCTTACTTGTATAAGGTTGACTTGACATAGCACGCTCTTGAGCACGTCTTAGACGAGCTGCAGCAACCATTTTCATAGCTTTGGTGATTTGCTGAATGTTCTTTACACTTTTTATTCTGCGACGAATCTCCTTAGTACTAGGCATATATCAATCACCTCGCTACTTCAGATTCTGTTACACTAAATGTATCTTTAAATTCAAGTATAGCTTTTTTCAAAGTTGCCTCTGTATCTTTATCGATCTGTTTTGTTTCACGAATTGATTTTGGAATTTCAGCATAATTTGCTTTCACAAATTTAGAGAATTCACTTTCAAAACGTAAGCAATCATGAACAGGGATATCATCAAGAAAACCATTAATGCCAGTAAAGATAGAAATAACTTGATCTTCAACTGCCATAGGTTGATACTGAGGTTGTTTTAAAAGTTCGGTCATTCTGTAGCCACGATCAAGCTGAGCTTTTGTAGCTTTATCAAGATCTGAACCAAACTGAGCAAAACCAGCAAGCTCTCTAAATTGAGCAAGAGCAAGACGCAGACTACCTGCAACTTGTTTCATAGCTTTTATTTGAGCTGCACCACCAACCCTTGATACAGAGATACCAGGGTTAATAGCAGGACGAATACCTGAATAGAAAAGCTCGGTCTCAAGGAATATCTGACCATCTGTTATTGAAATAACATTTGTAGGTATGTACGCTGAAACGTCACCTGCAAGTGTTTCAATTACAGGAAGAGCAGTAATTGAACCGCCACCTAATTCATCATTTAATTTTGCTGCACGTTCTAAAAGACGTGAATGTAAATAGAATACGTCACCAGGGTATGCTTCACGTCCTGGAGGACGTCTTAAAAGAAGTGACATCGCACGATAAGCAGCAGCATGTTTTGATAAGTCATCATAAATACAAAGTACATGACGACCTTGATACATGAAATGCTCACCCATAGCAACGCCTGCATATGGAGCAATATATTGTAGAGGTGCACTATCAGATGCATTTGCTGCTACAATAATTGTATATTCCATAGCGCCTGCTTCTTCTAGTGTTTTTACAACACGAGCAACTGTTGACGCTTTTTGACCAATTGCAACATAGATACAAATCATATTTTGACCTTTTTGGTTAATGATAGTATCAACTGCAATCGCTGTTTTACCTGTAGTTCTATCACCAATTATAAGTTCCCTTTGACCTCTGCCAATTGGAACCATTGAATCAATCGCTTTTAAACCAGTTTGCATTGATTCAAAAACTGATTGACGATCAGCAATACCAGGAGCACCATATTCAATTGGTCTAGTTTGAAGATTGTTTCCTAAAGGACCTTTACCATCAATAGGTTGGCCTATAGCACTTACAACACGACCAATAAGTTCGTCTCCAACTGGCACTTGCATGATTCTGCCTGTACATTTTACTGTATCGCCGGCTTTAACAAGAGTCTCTCCACCTAGAAGAACGGCACCTACGTTATCTTCTTCAAGATTTAATACCATTCCATATACTTCGTTTGGAAACTCTAGAAGCTCACCCGCCATAGCCTTCTCAAGGCCATGAATACGAGCAATACCATCACCGACTTCGATAACTGAACCTACATTATCAACACTAAGATCTACTTGATAATTTTCGATCTGTTTCTTGATAACGGCAGTTATTTCTTCTGGCCTCATTTTCATAACTTAGTATGTCACCCCAATCTAAATCCTCTCAGATATTGGATATATACTCACCTAGGCATATAGCCTTTAAAAATTAACTTGCAACTAGTCTATCAGCAAGCAGTGTGGATTTTAAAGCTCTAAGCTGACGATTAACACTACCGTCTATTAGCTTATCACCTAATCTTACAACTACTCCGCCTATTATGCTTTCGTCAATTTTCATTTTCATAGAAACTGTTTTGCATAATATTTTTTCTAATTTGTCGCTTAAAGCTTTCTGTTGCTCTTCTGTTAATGCTCTGGCTACTGTTACTTCAACAGTAACAATATTTCTAATTTCATTAGCCAGTTCTACATATTCTTTAATTATTGCAGAAAGAGCTGTTTCTCTGCGTTTATCAATTAAGAATAATAGAGCATTTAAAACAACTTGATCAATATCTTCTTTAAAAATAGCCTGAACAGTTTCTTTTTTAGCTTCTGCAGGTACTCTAGGATGATAAAATAAATTTTTAAAATCCTCGTTACCGGCAATTACCTCTTCAACCATCTTTAATTGTGTTTCGACTTGATCTATCATGTTTTTTTCCTGAGCAATCTGACAAATAGCTCTGGCATAAGTTTGTGCCAAAGTATTTATTAACATGGCAATCCACCTATTTTCTTATCATCTAAATTATTGATAAAATCTTCTACCATTTTTGCAGTTTGATAAAACAATAGTATATGGCTTTTTATGGGGCTTTTTAGCAAGTCTTATTTATTATATATTTATTACTATAAGAGTTAAAAAAAGCGCTGACATGGAACCTCTTGTAGCTCAAAGATATATGGGTGTAGGTGCGATATTGAGATTCTTCTTTTTGTCGCTGATGCTTATTTTAGCAATAAAAATACCTTACACTAATTTTTTGGCTGCAGTAGTAGGTTTGTTTTCTTTTCATATAGTTATGATCCTGGATGTTCTTCTTGTTATTTTTAAAGAAAATAAATTAGCAAAAGAATAAACCAGTTTCTTATATTTTCCTTATATGTTTTCAATTTAATTAAGTAGGATTGCAAAAATAAGCTGAAGAAAGGGGTGAAAAGGATGACCGAAGCGGGTTCAGGTCTTCATGCTGGTAGTCATACGGTAATAGATTTTTTGGGATTTCCACTTAATATAGATACTGTTATTATGACTTGGATAGTGATGGCAATTGTTATAGCTATAGCATTTCTTGCAACACGCAATGTGAAATTAGTACCAGGTCGCTTGCAAAGTGGTATAGAAATGATTGTTGTTGCACTTGTAGACCAAGTTGAAAATAATATGGGTCCTAAAGGGAAAGTAGTTGTTCCTATTATCATTACACTATTTCTATTTATATTTGTATCAAATGAACTAGGTTTGGTACCAGGAGGATTTGTATCACCAACAGCTGACCTTAATACAACACTTGGTTTAGCAATCTTTGTTGCACTGTTAGTACATATTATGGGAATTCAGCAAAAAGGGTTTTTTAAACATTTTAAACACTTTTTCGAACCTTTCGTACCATTTGTAATTATTAACATAGTAGAAGAAATTGCCAGACCAATCACGCTTGCTTTCCGACTATTCGGTAATATTCTGGCAGGTGAAATTTTGCTTGAAATATTAACTGGCCTAGTACCTTTTGGAGTTCCTTTTATTTGGTTAGGGTTTAGTTTCTTTGTAGGCATTATTCAAGCTGCAATATTTACAATACTTACTATATCTTATTTATCTAATTCCTTTAAAGAGGAACACTAAATAATTTGAAAACAAGTAGTAGTAAATTTGATAAAATCTCTAAGGTACTTAACTTGAGAAAAGAAAGGAGGACTGTTATTTATGGAACAAGCTCTTATTATTGTTGCTTCTGTACTTGGAGCTAGCTTTGCAATAGGTTTAGCTGCTATTGGTGCTGCATTAGGAGACTGTATTACAACTTCTAAAGCAATTGAAAGTATGGCAAGACAGCCTGAAGCTAGAGGAAATCTTCTTGTAACAATGTTAATTTCAGTTGGTTTGATTGAATCAATTCCAATTATTGCTG
>JAJDHX010000041.1 GCA_030266395.1 Selenomonadales bacterium OttesenSCG-928-I06
GCAGTAAAATTCCGAATGTAGTTATTCGAACTTCTCTAATTGTTGGTTTCCCTGGTGAAGATGAAGAAAGTTTTGAAACTTTAAAGTCATTTATGGAAAAGCAAAAATTTGAACATCTTGGCATCTTTACTTATTCTCAGGAAGAAAACACTCCAGCCGCAAAACTTAAAGAACAGATTGACCCTGAAACAAAAGAAGAAAGATATCATGAATTAATGGCTCTGCAAAGCAAAATTTCTCAAGAAATCAACGAAGAAATGGCTGAAAAAGAAATAATCCTTGATGTAATAATAGAGTCTATAGATTTTGAGCCAAATGACCATACTAAAAAAGTAGTAGCTGGCAGATCATATAGAGAAGCTCCTGATATTGATGGTTGTATTTACATAGAAAATTGTAATGATAACATCAAAGTGGGGGACACGATTAAGGTTAAAATAATACAAGGATTTTCCTATGATTTGTTAGGTGAACAAATCGAAAATGATTAAAAAGAGGCAGAAAAATGATAGTTGAAATTATAACAACTGGTACTGAATTATTGTTAGGACAAATTGTTAATTCAAATGCTGCTATTTTATCGCAATTTGCAAACAAATTAGGATTTAACGTTTTCTATCAAACAAGTGTAGGCGATAATAGAATACGCATGAAAGAAGTATTTAAAACAGCACTGTCACGCGCAGATATAATAATAACAAGTGGTGGTCTAGGACCTACACTAGGTGATATTACAAAAGAAGTCAGTGCAGAATTGCTTGGTTTAAAACTTGAACTTCATCAAGAAAGCAAAGAAAGAATAGAAAGTTTCTTTCAAAAAAGAAATGCAGAAATTACACCAAACAATTTAAGACAAGCTATGATCCATCATGGTGCAATTGCTGTAACAAATAATTTTGGAACAGCACCTGGTGTTATCATTGAACTTGAAAATAATAAAGTTATGATTCATCTGCCTGGACCTCCTGGTGAGATTAAACCAATGCTGGAAGAATCTATTGAACCTTATTTAAAGAAAAAATTTAATCCTCAAGGCATTATTTTTTCCAAAACATTATTAGTATGCGGTATTGGTGAATCTCTCCTGGAAGAAAAAATCAAAACATATATTTTAAATCAAGAAAATCCTACTATAGCACTCTTGGTTAAAAACGGGATAATTCACATTAGAATCACAGCTA
The DNA here is from genome assembly GCA_030266395.1 of Selenomonadales bacterium OttesenSCG-928-I06. Classification (GTDB taxonomy): domain Bacteria; phylum Bacillota; class Negativicutes; order Sporomusales; family Sporomusaceae; genus JAJDHX01. The sequence continues at coordinate 1,182 of JAJDHX010000041.1, forward strand.
AAGCATCTAACGAGGCAGAAGCAAATAAACTTATAAGTAATGTTGAATTATCTATTAGAAAAACTTTAGGAAAATTTGTTTTTGGAGAAAATGGAGATACTTTGGAAGAAATAGTTGGAAATCTCTTGAGGAAATCCAACTTAAAAATAGCATTAGCAGAATCTTGTACTTCTGGTCTTATAAGCAGTAAAATCACTGATATTCCCGGAGCTTCTGATTATTTTACAGGCTCGATAGTCTGCTATGATAATAAAATCAAAGAAAATTTTGTCAAAGTGCCGCCAGAAACACTTGCAGAACACGGGGCAGTCAGCAAGGAAACAGCTATTAAAATGGCAGAAGGAATTAAAAACCAATTTTCTGCCGATATCGGTCTATCCGTTACCGGAATTTTAGGCCCCGGTGGCGCAACAGAACTTAAACCGGTGGGATTAGTTTATATCGCAATAGCAACTAAAGACACTACTGTTTATTTTAAACATCGTCTGACAGGTTCTAGAATTGACAACAAACACAGAACTTATTTAGCAGCTTTAAACCATTTGAAAGATATCTTACTAGGATTTTAACAATAAAAGACAATTATTAAAGGAGAATATATGAATAAAGAAAATCTAAAGAAACCTGAAATCAAAACATTTGGCAATATATCACTAAGCAGAAAAACAATGTCTGCAATCAGTAATATGGGATTTGAAGAACCTTCACCTATCCAAATAAAAACTATTCCTCTAGCATTAGAAGGAAAAGATGTATTAGGGCAAGCTCAAACCGGTACTGGAAAAACGGCTGCTTTTGGAATTCCTATTATGGAAAAAATAACAGAACAAAAGATTATCCAGGCACTAATATTAACACCAACCAGAGAACTTGCTATCCAAGTATCAGAAGAATTAAGTAAAATAGGAAAATTTAAAAGAATAAAAACTGTTCCTATATATGGCGGACAATCTATTGACAGACAAATTAGAGCCTTAAAATCCGGGGTACAAATTGTCGTTGCAACACCTGGCAGACTTATTGATCATATTAATCGCAGAACAATAAAATTAAATCAAGTAAAAATTCTTGTTTTAGACGAAGCAGACGAAATGCTTGATATGGGCTTTATTGATGACATTGAAAGCATTATTAACTGTGTGCCTGAAGATAGACAAACAATGCTTTTCTCTGCAACAATGCCATATGAAATTACTAATTTGGCAAATAAATATATGAAAAATAAAGTTATAGTAACAATCAGCAGAGAGCAGCTTACAGTACCTCTGATTGAACAAATATATTTTGAAACCAGAGAAAAACTTGAAGGTTTATGCCGCGTTTTAGATACTGAAACAAGTGACAGAATCATTATCTTTTGCCGAACCAAAAGAGGTGTTGATGAGCTTGTAACTTCACTGTCTGCCAGAGGATATTTAGCAGATAGTTTGCATGGAGATTTAAGCCAACTGCAAAGAGACCGCGTTATGAAAAAATTCCGGGAAGGAAAACTTGATATTCTTATTGCAACAGATGTTGCAGCCAGAGGTCTTGATATAGATCAAGTTACTCATGTTATTAACTATGACATTCCTCAAGACCCTGAGTCTTATGTACATAGAATAGGCAGAACAGGCAGAGCTGGCAAAAAGGGACTAGCAATAACTTTTGTTGATCCCAGAGAATTTAGACAGCTAAAACAAATAGAAAGACAAATTAAAGCAAAAATACTTAGAAAAAATCTGCCTTCTTCTTCTGACCTCTGGGAACGCCAAACAGCAATTACAATTAAGCAGCTTTCCAGTGTGCTGGAAAATCAACAATTTGATAATTATAAAGAAATAGTTAATAAATTTGCTGAAGAATATGATCCTTTAGACATTGCTGCTGCAACATTAAAATTGCTTCAAGAAGGATATAAAGAAAAATCTGTCGAAAATAAAGATGATAAATTAGAAGGAAAATATAGTTTTGGTAATACTGGAGCTAAACCTGGTATGGTTCGTTTATTTATCAATGCCGGTAAGCTTCAGAAGATTCTACCGCAAGATATTGTTCGAACTATTGCAGAAGAAGCAGACATTGAAGGTAGTATTATTGGCATAATAAATATTTATGACAAGTTTACTTTTGTCGAAGTGCCTGAAGATGTTGCAGAAAAAGTTTTATCTGTAATGCATAAAAATACTATCAAAGGATATCGAATCAATATCGAACCTGCCAAAGGAAGATAAAATAAACAATAGGGTATAGGAGAGAATTTTTACATGGACAAAAAAAATTTAGAAACTGATACAGGCCCTAAATCCGAAAAGCTCAAATCACTTGATAATGCACTTAAAAAAATCGAAAAAGATTTTGGTAAAGGTGCAATAATGAAACTTGGCGAAGCCGCCGATAAAATGAGTATTGATGTAATTCCTACAGGAGCTTTATCGCTTGATTTAGCACTTGGGGTAGGTGGCGTCCCACGAGGCAGAGTTATTGAAATTTTTGGACCTGAATCATCTGGTAAAACTACAGTAGCCTTACATATTATCGCAGAAGCACAAAAAAGAGACGGCATAGCTGCTTTTATTGATGCAGAGCATGCCCTTGATCCTGTTTATGCTAAAAAATTAGGAGTAGACACAGACAATCTCTTTATTTCTCAGCCTGATAACGGAGAGCAAGCTTTAGAAATTGCCGAAGCTTTAGTAAGAAGTGGGGCTATTGATGTTATTGTTATTGACTCAGTAGCAGCACTTGTCCCAAAAGCAGAAATAGCCGGAGAAATGGGCGACTCCCACATGGGTCTTCATGCAAGACTTATGTCACAAGCGCTTAGAAAATTAACAAGTATAATCAGCAAATCCAGAACAACTGCAATTTTCATCAACCAAATAAGAGAAAAAATCGGTGGTATGTCCTTTATGGGACCACAAGAGACTACTACGGGTGGCAGAGCCTTAAAATTCTATGCTTCTGTACGTATAGACATAAGACGTGCAGAATCCTTAAAACAAGGTACAGAACCTATAGGCAACAGAACAAAAGCTAAAATTGTTAAAAACAAAGTAGCACCGCCATTTAAGAAAGCTGAATTTGATATTATGTATGGCAAAGGAATTTCTCATTCCGGTGTTTTGGTTGACATTGGTCTGCAATTAAATCTTATTAATAAAAGCGGCTCTTGGTTCTCTTATGGAGACAGAAGACTAGGGCAGGGGAAAGAAAATGTTAAAGAAATATTAGAACAAGATTCAGAACTTGCATTAGAGTTAGAGCAAAAAATAAAAGATTTATTGTTATCTGACAAAGATAATACTTTGTTTGATGATATAGATGAGTTTGCTTCAAGTGATGACGAGGGTATAGCGGGCGTTGAATAATAAATAATGTAAAATATCAGTAAAAATATAACTAATCTCTGACAATAAGTTATTTCTCTTACCTTGACACTTATACTAAAAACAATTACAATTAAATTGTTCCAATCGTATAGTTTATGTAGGTTCAACAAATTTTTATATGCTTAAAATAAATTCATAAAAAGTAAGCCGCCAATTTTACATTTATCTTAAAAAATTAGACATAAGGAAGTGAAAATTATTTCTGACATAATACTCTACGCGAGTGCAATAATCGCATTATTGCTAGGAGTAGGTATTGGTTATTTTGTTCGCAAAAAACTAGCTGAAGCCAAAATCAGTTCAGCAGAAGAAGCGGCACAAAAGATAATTAATGAAGCACAAAAAAATAGTGAAGCAAAAAAGAAAGAAACTCTTTTAGAAGTAAAAGATGAGATTCATAGACTCAGAAGCGAAGTCGACAAAGAAACTAAAGAAAGACGCGCAGAATTACAAAGACTCGAAAGACGACTTGTTCAAAAAGAAGAGAATCTTGACAAAAAGATTGATTCACTAGAGAAAAAAGAAGAATTATTTAATCGCAAAGAGGCTGAATTAGTTAGAAGCCAAGAAAAAGTCAATGAATTGTATGCAAAACAAGTAAGTGAACTGGAAAAATTATCAGGTTTAACTTCTGAAGAAGCAAAAAACTTGCTACTATCTAAAGTAGAAGAAGAAATTAGACACGAAACTGCTATGCTTATTAAAGACTTAGAACAGCAAGCAAAAGACGAAGCTGAAAAGAAAGCAAAAGAAATCATTTCTTTAGCAATCCAACGTTGTGCAGCAGATCATGTTGCAGAAACAACAGTATCAGTAGTTACTCTTCCTAATGATGAGATGAAAGGTCGCATCATAGGTCGTGAAGGTCGTAACATTCGTACTTTAGAAACACTTACAGGTATAGATCTTATTATTGACGATACTCCGGAAGCAGTTATATTATCAGGATTTGATCCTATCAAACGCGAAGTTGCAAGAATTTCACTAGAAAAATTAATAACAGATGGTCGAATCCATCCTGCTCGTATTGAAGAGATGGTGGAAAAAGCCAAAAGAGAAGTAGAACAAACAATTAAAGAAGCAGGAGAACAAGCTACCTTTGAAACAGGTGTTCATGGTCTCCATCCTGAGCTTATTAAACTTTTAGGGCGGCTTAAGTTTAGAACAAGCTACGGACAAAATGTATTAAAACATTCAATTGAAGTTGCTCATTTAGCTGGTGTAATGGCTAATGAACTTGGTATTGATGCTATGCTTGCTAAACGTGGTGGTCTTTTACATGATATAGGTAAAGCAGTAGACCACGAAGTGGAAGGTCCACACGTTACAATAGGAGCAAATTTAGCTAAAAAGTACAAAGAGTCTGCCGAAGTAATTAATGCTATAGGCGCACACCATGGCGATGAAGAACCAAAAACAATTCAAGCAGTATTAGTTGCTGCAGCTGATGCAGTATCTGCTGCAAGACTTGGCGCTAGACGCGAAACTCTTGAAAGTTATCTTAAGAGATTAACACGATTGGAAGAGATTGCCGAATCATTTGAAGGTGTAGAAAAATCATTTGCAATACAAGCTGGTAGAGAAATTAGAATTATGGTAAAACCAGATAAAATTGATGATTTAGAATCTGTTCGCTTAGTACGCGACATTGTTAAACAAATTGAAAACGAGCTGGAATATCCAGGTCAAATAAAAGTAACTGTTATACGAGAAACACGAGCAGTTGACTACGCTAAGTAAAAAAAACGCAAGATAAGCACTCATCTACTGCGTTGGTTAAAAAAGATCAGACTGGTTGTGTACCATGTGTACACTGCCCAGCCTGATTTTTTTAATCCGCCTTGTATCTGAGCACTTCTCTTGCGTTTTTTGGTTGAGTATTGTTTTTTATGCTGTATTTGGTTCTTGAGCTTCGCCAAGAACAGGTTTGTACTAAAATATAAAGTAGGTTTCTGAATTTCTGGAAATTTTTAACCATGTTTTTTGCTCTGTTTTAAAATCTTTCATTTTTTACAAGAAGGATTTAGACAAATATAAGAGAATACTTAATTTTTATAATGGAAAAATGGACGGTGGCACAAATGTCCTCTAATATTGTAAAAAACACTAAAGAATCTTCTATTGAGGTTAATCTTTTAGTTTCTATACTTATTCGTTATCCGCAAATCAGTTCAATTAACTTTGAAACTCATAATAATTCATTAAATCTTACTTTTTTAATAAATCAGGATTTATCAAATGAAGAACACATAGAAATTAAAGACTTGATTGAAAAAAGCATGAATTTCTATCATGTTCTAAAAAATATAGAAAACAAATTT
>JAJDHX010000042.1 GCA_030266395.1 Selenomonadales bacterium OttesenSCG-928-I06
TTGTAGAAACTAAAACAGAATCTCCAGAACAAACAACTTCATCAGAAGAAAAAAAATAGGAGACTGTTTTTATGTCTGATTCCGAAATTAAAAAAGAAAATAACGAAAATACAACAGAAGAAGAAAATCAATCTGAAAACTTTTCTAAATTATATGATGATGATGATGATTATAATTATGAATTGGAATTAGATAAAGTCAAAGGTAATATGTCGATAATCAACCATTTGGATGAATTGAGAAAAAGAATTATAATTATAGCAGCAGTATTTATAGTAACAACTTGTTGTTCTTTTTACTTTTCTGAGCAAATAGTTAATTTTATTACGATCTCTGCTGGCAAACTTCATTATACACTTATAGGCGAAGCCTTTTTTGTCCGTATGAAAGTATCGGTAGTTGCAGGGATAATCATATCGCTTCCCGTAATCATATACCAAATATGGTTGTTTATATCACCTGGCCTTAGAGATTCCGAAAAAAAAGCCGGAATATATCTAGTCCCTTCAGCTGTTTTTCTGTTCTATCTTGGTACAGCTTTTTCTTATTTTTTAGTTCTGCCTTCAATAATAGATTTTCTCCAAAGTTTTCAGACAGAAAACTTGCAAGAAATCTTAACTTTAGATAAATACACTACCTTTGTATTTTCATTTGTATTGCCATTTGGCTTCGTTTTTCAACTGCCTGTTGTCATTATAATATTAACGAAATTTGGCATAATAAATCCTTATAAATTACAAAAATACAGAAAATATTTTATTCTTATAGCATTCATCGTAGGAGCTGTTATTTCTCCTACACCTGACATCCTATCACAATGTATGATCGCTATTCCTACAATACTACTTTTTGAAATAGGTCTTATCTTAGCTAAAATAACAGCAAAATCCAAAAAAGATGAAGAGCCTGAAGAAACTGAAGATATTTAAATGTACAGCTTTAAGTAGGATTTATTTTACCTTAAAGCTGTTCCTTTGTTATAAATATAATCAAATATTATTGGAGAGAAAACAATGATTTTTAATAGCTTAGAAGAATTTATTTTAGAATTGGAATCAAGAGGCGAATTAAAAAGAATTAAAGAACAAGTTGATGCTGAATTAGAAATTTCTGAAATAACTGATAGAGTATCAAAAATGACCGGCGAGAAAAATGTCGCACTCTTATTTGAAAATGTTAAAGGCTATGATATGCCTGTATTAACAAATGCTTTTGGTTCCTTAAATCGACTTTCCCTGGCTTTAGGTGTGGAGAAAATTGACGATATTTCCCGGGAAATAGAAGATATTCTGCAAATTCCTTACATATCTATACAAAATAAATTGGATTTATTAAAAATAATTCCTTTAGCTAAACGTTCTATCAACTTTCCTAAATATGTAAAAAAAGCTCCTTGCAAAGATGTAATAATAAAAGATAACCCTTCTATAGAACATCTGCCTATTCTTAAATGTTGGCCTCAAGATGGTGGTAAATTTATAACATTTCCTTTAACATTTACCAAAAACCCTCTAAACGGCAAAAGAAATATCGGCATGTACAGAATGCAGGTCTATGATAAAAACACTTTGGGAATGCATTGGCATATTCACAAAAACGGTGCAGAAAACTATCGTGCCCACATTGAACTTGGCAAAGACAGAATGGAAGCTGCTGTAGTTATAGGCACTGAACCACTTATTACATATGCAGCAACAGCACCACTGCCTAAAGACATTGACGAAATGATTTTTGCCGGTTTTTTAAGAAAAAAAGCTGTAGAACTTGTTAAATGTGAGACTGTAGATTTAGAAGTGCCTGCAAGTGCAGAAATAGTTTTAGAAGGATATATTGATCTAAAAGAAAAAAGAAGAGAAGGACCTTTTGGTGATCATACAGGCTTCTATTCTTTAGCTGATGATTATCCAGTTTTTCATTTGACTTGTATTACTCACAAGAAAAATCCTGTTTATTTCACAACCATTGTTGGCAAACCACCTATGGAAGATTGTTACTTAGCTAAAGCTACAGAGCGAATCTTCTTGCCACTTATTAAACAACAAATACCTGAAATAGTTGATATAAACTTACCTTTTTCCGGAGTATTTCATAATTGTGCAATTATATCTATTAAAAAAACATATCCAAAACAAGCTCAAAAAGTAATGCATGCTATTTGGGGTCTTGGTCAAATGATGTTTACTAAAATGATTGTTGTTGTTGATGAACACATCAATCTAAATGACTTAAATGAAGTTTTTTGGTATGTATCAAACAACATAGATGCTAAAAGAGATATAACAATGGTAGAAGGACCACTGGATGCACTTGATCATTCTTCTCCAATGCCAAACTTCGGAACAAAAATAGGCATAGACGCTACAAAAAAATGGCCTGAAGAAGGACACACAAGACCATGGCCTGATGAGATCGTTATGAGTAAAGATATTAAAGATTTAGTAGATGCAAAATGGAACAGCTTGGGGTTAGATTAAATTGGCTAAAATATTAAAGATAAAAGCTCATTTAGAAAATATCGCTCTTTCTCACTCTGTTTTCGCCCTGCCTTTTGCTTATATGGGAGCATTCCTGGCAAAAGGAGCCTGCCCATCTTTTCACGATCTCTTCTACATAACTCTTGCCATGATTGGCGCCAGAAGTGCGGCACTTGCTTTAAATAATCTTATAGATTTAAAATATGATAAAATACATCCTCGTTTTACCCAAAGACCTATGGTAGCTGGCAAAATAAAACCAAAAGAAGTTATTATTCTAATAATCATTAGTCTGTTAGTTTTCTTGTTTGCAGCAAGCAATCTTGCACCTATCTGTTTAACTCTTTGGCCTTTTGCACTTATACCACTTGTAATTTATCCTTATATGAAGCGGATTTCGTTCTTATGTCATTTTGTTTTGGGTATTGCCTTATCAATAGCCCCAATAGGTTCTTGGGCGGCTATTACTAACGAAATATCTTTAGAGGTATTAGCTTTGGGACTAGCTGTAGCTGTATGGATTGCAGGCTTTGATATTATCTACGCCTGCCAAGACATAGATTTTGACAGAAAAAACAAATTGCATTCTGTTCCTTCTCATTTTGGTCTAAAAAAAGCACTTATTATTTCTAAAGCACTTCATATTATTAGTATTTTATTTTTTATAATTACCGGATATATGTTAAACCTCAATTTTGTTTATTTTATAGGAATATTGGCTGCTGCAATAGTTTTAATATATCAACATTATATTATTTCAGAAAAAGACTTATCTAAAGTAACTCAAACTTATTTTATGAAAAATGGACTTGTGAGTATTTTTGTTTTTATATTTACCGTAATATCAATTTACTTATAAAAACTTTCATACCGCAATTACCTAATAGATAACAATAATATGTAAAAACCGAAGGGAGTTTTTCTAATGAAAGCACTTTATGACGGCAAAACAAAGACTGTTCTTAAAAATGAAGAAACTGGTGAATTTTTCTTGTTTTTTAAGGATGATGCCACTGGTGAAAACGGTGTGTTTGATCCTGGCTCTAATACAGTTGGCGGAAGTGTTGAAGGCAAAGGAAAAGTAGGACTTAAAATCTCCCAATACTTTTTCGAGCTAATGGAAAAAAACAGCATACCTACTCACTATTTGGGTGCAAATATAGATAAAGGATTGATGCAAGTCAGAAATCTTACTGTGCCAAAATTAGAATTTGTACTCCGTTACTTCACTGCAGGCAGCATGTGTCGCAGATTTACTTTAGAAGAAGGCATCCCTTTTGATCCTCCTTACCTTGAAGTTACACTAAAAGACGACGAACAAGGCGATCCTCTCATTAGCGAAAGACTCTGCATAATGAAAGGAATTTTAGCAAAAGGACAGTATGAAGAAGCCTTAAATCTTTTAACAAGAGTTGGCGAAGTACTTAAAGAAGAGCTGGTTAAACTTAATCTTACTTTGATTGATTTTAAGATTGAAGTTGGTTTTGACGAAAAAGACAAAATATATATTGTAGATGAAATAACTCCTGATATTTGGAGAGTACGTGATAAAGATGGCAAAATTCCAAATCAAATTGATTGTGCTAATATGATTTTGGAGAAAATTTAATATTATTTGTTTATAAACAAAAACTCTCTCATATTTTGAGAGAGTTTTTTTATTAAATAATAAAGTTAGTAATAATTTGATAAGAATTTCTATAATCAAGACCGCCTTGATCAGTTTTTAAATCATGGAAAATAAATTGTACATTTGCATGCTTAGCAACAACATATGTAATACCTATACCATATCCTTTAAAGCCATAATAAAGAGATTTATCAAGAAAATAACTTCCGCCAGTAACATCAAGACCATAGCCATATGTCTGAGAATCAAGTACAGTTCCACCAAAATTCATATACTCTGCATAAATAGAATAACTGCCTTTTTTATTCATATCAGCTTGTCTATATTGAGCTCTAAACCAATAACCATCATTATCTGAGCCCCACTCATCTTTCACTTTATCTGCCATATCAGAATTGTTTTTAACATATTCAGCATAAACTTTCCAATGTTTATTTAATATTGCATTTGCTCCAAAACCCATTATTTCATAATCAAGACCATCTATTGCTGTGCCATGTCCATGCGAATAAGCTGCTGTTAGATGGATTCTGTTATTTATGATGCGACCTATATTAAATACTGTTGCGTTTAAACTCTCTCCCGCATTTCCATCGCCATTACCTTCCATATTAAATCTACGTGTAGGTGAATAATCCAAAACTCCACCAAAGATATCCCACTTATTATTTTTATAACCAACCAAAGCACCATCTGCTGGATTTCCATACCAAATAAGACCTTGACCTATAATTGGGTTTATTCTGCCAAAACGACCTTCAAAAGAACCATTTGCCAATTGAATTTCTGCTCTGTCAAGCCAGACATCTCTGGACCAAGATACACCAGGATCTCCGCCTATATGTTTAAAATTACTGGTATTTGTATAATTTACTGCGCCTTTAAACTTAACTTTTTCGTTAATATTAGCATCCATATCCAAACGAACACGTTGATCAAACTTATGGGTATTGGGATCTTGCCCTTTAATGCTAGTTAAATGTACACTGCCTGTATTTTTTAAATAACGCACACCAGTGACACCGGAAAATTTAATTGAAGATGCATTTTTCTCTAACTTGTCTACACGAACTCCTAAGTTATAAAGTTCTGTAGCAAATTCACTTCTTAATCTATTGACCATTTCTGCGTTTTCGCTATTTACATCATCAAGTTGTGCTACAACAGTTGCCATTTCATAGCGGCTCATTACTCTGTCACCGCGATATGTGCCATCACCATAACCTGTGATTAAACCATCTTTTTCTAATTTTGCAATTGCCTCATATGCCCAATGTCCTTGTGATACATCACTAAAAGGATTGTTTGCAAGGACAGTACTAGCTATGTTTAATGGCAAAGCTACTGCAATTACCAATACTAGAATCTTTCTCATTTTTCCTCCTGCATTGTTAAAATACTAATTTTTTTAATTGTAAAAATCACATTATTTTTTGTAACTATCCTTATATTCTATATTTTATTTAATATTAGTGCAACTTCTAATTTTACATATATATAACTTTAAAAATTTAATTTTTCCATAAAAAAAGAAGTTGCCTATAGGCAACTTCTTTTGGGTTTTATTTAGATTAGAATCTGAAGTTAGTAACAAATTGATAAGCATTTCTGTAATCATAACCATCTTTATCAGTTTCCAAATCATGGAAAATGAATTGCATGTTCATGTTTTTAGCAGGAACAAAAGTTATACCTATGCCATAACCTTTAGTGCCATACTCTGGAGTAGTTGGAATATCAAGACGATGACCATAAGTTAAACCGTCCATTGCACCTCCACCGATATTTAGGTATTCAGCATATATTGAGAAGCTACCTTTTTTGTTCATATCGTCTTTTCCATATGTTGCACGAACCCAATATCCATCATCATCAATATCACCATGTTTACTCATAGCATCTGCTAATTCTGAATTGTTTTTAATATATTCAGCAGTTAGATTCCATTTGCTACCAAAGTCTGCTGTAGCACCAAATGCCATTAACTCATATTGATATCCATCAAAGTTTGTACTTCCACTACCATGACCAGCAGAATATGCAGCTGTCACAGCAATTTTATCATTGAAATGATATCCTATGTTAGCAACTGTTGCATTAAGGCTTTTTGCAGAGTTGCCATCACCATTTCTATAGAAATGATAATTTCTCATAGGTTGATAATCTAAAACACCACCGAAAATATCCCATTTAGCAGTTTTGTAACCGATTAAAGCACCATCTGCAGGATTATCATACCAGATTAGACCTTGACCAATTACTGGAGTGATTCTACCAAAACGACCTTGGAAAGTTCCGCTAGTCCATTCGATTTCTGCTCTGTCTAACCATACATCTCTTGATGCTGATTTGCTTACATCACCAACAAAGTTAGGGTTTTTGTTATTGCTAACATTTGTATAATTAACTCTACCTTTAAATTTCACATTTTCATTAATAGCAGCATCCATATTGATACGAACGCGTTGTTCAAATCTGTGAGTACCATCCATAAATTTATCAGCAGGAGTTAAAAGTACATTACCAGTATTTTTTTGATAACGAATGCGAGCATCACCAGTGAATTTGATTGTTGAAGCA
>JAJDHX010000043.1 GCA_030266395.1 Selenomonadales bacterium OttesenSCG-928-I06
TATTTCATAAGTTCGGTCTTTTTCATAAGAGCCACTTGCTACAATTCTATCTATGTCATCTTTTGAAACATAGTACTTATTTTCTTTTGCATCTGTATAGACACAGATTAATTTTTCTCTAGGTATAGGTCCTAAATAGTCTGAAGGTTTTTGTGAGATGTTTTGTGATGCACAAGATGTTGTTATGCCAAGTAAAAAAACTAGGGTTAAGAGTAGGACTATTTTATGTATCAGTGGTTTTCGCATGGTAGCCTCCTTTAAGGTTTAGCAGTAATGCATAGGTCTTTCGTACTTCTCAATTATACAATACCTTAGAATATTTTACCAGAAGCAAATTTCGGCTATTTAAATCCTATTCTCCTAAACATGCTGTCTTTGATGATGAAAACTTTGATGAATATTTAGAATATCTAGATCAAGCAGGTATAAAAATCCTAGCTCAAATGACTGATGGAAGCTACCAGATATCTTATCAGGAGGGCGATAAGCAAATAACAGAGTTTGTACCTGAAGAAGAGTTTGAGTTTATGTATGGACTTGCAGGACAGATAGGCAAAACAGGCAAGTTGCCTAATGTGACTGAAAATGAAGATGGCAGTTATACTGTTGAGCTGGAGAATGGAGCTATCTCAAATTTCACCAAAGAACAAGCCGAGTTTATGTTTGATAGGTTTGATCTTGATGGTAGTCTTAGAAGTGCTGGGGATGCGGAAGAACTGGTTATGGAGCAGGGGAAAATGAATTTAAAAGAAGTATCAGAAGGAAATAAACCAGACTATGACTATGGACCAAGAACAAGAAAAGAAGGTGAATTTGTTTATACTAAAGATGGCTGGTTTCAGGTTGGAAAAATTAGAGATGGTTGGTTTGGAACTAAAAATGTTGATTATTCTACAGACCCTCCGCCACCAGGAACTCTTTTTTGGAAACAGAATGATGATGATCCGAATAATGGTTGGTATTATATAAGGGGAGATGAGGCATATGGTGGTAAAATCAAAGATACCTACACTGGCGAGGATAGTGGACAAGTAGCTGCAAAGCCTTTAGTCGCTAAAGATCAACTTATTGCCAGTGGTTGGAAAGGCGAAATCAATGATGCTAATTTAAAAGACCTTAACAGAATTCTGGAGAAATATGAGATTAATACCCCGGAAAGGAAAAAACACTTTTTTGCGCAGGTTTTACATGAAACTACAAGAGGGACAGCTCCTTTTGAGAGCGATGGTGGCGATTCGAACTATTTTAAACGTATGGGATATGATGAAAAATACAGAGGAGCCGGAGCTATTCATCTGACTCATAAAGAGGCCTATCAAGCCTTCGCAATTTACTTAGCCTTAGAGAAATATGGAGATAAATTATCCAATGTCACATTTAAAAGTCCTACTAGTAATGATGAATTTATAATTGATGCAGAGTATAAAAATTTATTGGCAGAAGCCGAAAGATTAAAGCTTGATATCACAGAGTTCACTGATATTATAGATTTGGGATATAAATATCTTTGTGAGAAATATTTCTGGGAAAGTGCTGGTTATTACTGGGCAACTGGTACTCAGAAAAATCTTAATAATCTTATAGATTCAGGAGCGTCTGTTGATGATATTACTGGTCAAATAAATTCTGGTGATTCAGCAGAAGGATATAAAAACAGAAGAGATATTTTCAACAGCATAAACAACGGTGTTTTTAACTAAATAAACTAGATAAACTATATAAACACATAGCTTCTTAGCAATTTTTTAAGATAGCTATGTGTATATTTTTTTCTCTATTTAATTTATTAAAAAACAATTCAATTGAACTATACACTTTCCTCTAATAATGTTATAATTTATTTTAGTAGATTACAAAATTTGCCTGGAGAAATCTGATGAAACGATATCTTATAATTATTTTAGCAATATGCTTTATTAGTACAGGACTTATGACAAGTTGTGCTAACAAGAATCAAACTAATAAATACAATAACACTGCTGAACCAATAGAACAAACTGGTATTCATAGTGTTGAGACTAAAAATTATGCTATTTATTGTTCAAATATTATTGAGAATATCGAAGCGGAAACTAACGAGTATTATAATCGAAAGAGATCTGTAAATATACGTTGCCCACAAATTTATTATTCAAGGGATTATAAAGAAGGTTTTGAAATTGAAACAAACATAAATAAAATACTATTTGATTTAAGTATTCACAATATCTTAACAGACAGAGATCTTCGTCAAATTAGAGAATATTATACTAATTACACAATAACAAAAGGTGATGAAGATTTGTTTAGTATAAAATTTTACAAATATGTAAATTCGATTTCGCGATCATCCAGATATTGTGCTGGTGTAACGATAGATCCTCGAACAGGTGAGCTTAAAGAAGTAACAGACTACATTACAATCGATGAAAGTTTAATTGAAAAGGTTAAAGATGGCAGAATTAAATACTATACAGGTCCTCATTATAAAGATTCAGACTCCGAACATTCAATTGGAAAAATAGAAGAGGTTACAAGTCCTCAAATGAAAAAAGAATATGCTATTGAATTAGTAGCTGAATTTATTAAGAACTATCGAAAAAATTCAGATGAACTTCCTCAGTTTTACAAAAACCACAGTTTTTATATTAGTGATGATTTTGTAAATCTTATCATTTCACGCTCGCGTAGCAATAGTACCTATATTATTCTAGAAATTCCAAGATAAAGCGAAATAAAAACGCAGAAAATCTAATGACTATTCCTGAATATGCAGCATATAAAAATGAAAATGGTGAAACTCCACCTAGTGATTTTACAAACGAACTGGCAGAAAAATATGTTAAATACAAAACTATTTCAGCTGTGATATCTCCTGCTGCTAAACTAGTAAAAGGCAATGATGTATTACCAGGATTAGAAAACAGGCGTAGGGATGAATTAAATATATTTTTCAATGGCGACTACAATAGAAAGGAGCACTAGTGGGAGGATTAAAACTGGGCATAAAAATCATCTGAAATTTCAACTTTTAATTTAAATCTACTATTAATCTAAATACTTCTTGAGAAATTTGTTAAATAATGTTAAAGTGAGCTTAAAAGACTTTATTAAAAGGAAAGCTGCTTAATGCTTACTACCCGTTCATACATTATATCAGGAATATGCTTTATTCTATTTTGCCTAATGCTAACAAGTTGTGTTTTAAATTTATCGTCTCATGGCAGCCCAAATTCAACTAATCATAATCAGTATCTTAAAAAGGTATGGGTCGGGAAAAAATGGGATAACTTAGATTCATTTTCCTTTTTCATTACTAAAATAGAAAATGGCGTAGTTGAAGGGAAAATATCAAGAGCTTTTGTAGAAATGCCAGATTGTTATACATCTTCATTTCATCCATCAGAATTTTTAACAGATTTCTCAGGGATACTCAATGATGGCGTGGCAGAATGCCAATTTAGCAGTAAATCTGGCAAAAAAAGAAATCTCAGGTTAACATTTAAAAAGAACGGTGAGATAGAAGCAGAGGTAAAGTACGATCGTAGGGTTAAAGGTCAAAGTGATGTTTTCGAGCCATACAGCATTAATAATGTTTTCAGACCATACAACCTTACTGATGTCAGAAATATTACTGTGCTTAAGGAACATTCGTTTCCAATTGAACTTAATTATTGGGGAAAAGTCAATTTTGTATCGGCGAAAATAAATATTGGCTCAAATGATTATCCAGCAGCTTATCTGACAAATGAACATGGCGATATTCTATATGAATTTGAGATATCTACTAAAATAGAAGAAGTCGCTTCCATGATTATCGGTGTTTTGGTAGAAGATATGAGCAATACTAGCTTAAAAAGGATAAAGATTATTTCTCATTTCCCCAAAGCACCTGAAGTAAAGCACATAGAAAAGACTTTCATTCAAATGAATAATGGTTTGTTTTATGATAGCAAGCTTGATGCGAAAGATGAAATTGTTATAAATGAGGATGATTTTAAAAAACAAAAACAACTTGCTATGGAAGCATATAAAGGTATCATGCAAAATAATATAAGGTTTTTATATGTGCTTAAAGGCGACTATGTTTTTTTAAATGAATGGTTATTTAAAAAAGAACCACTAAAACAATTTACTGTGGTTGATTTGGATGGTGATGGTTTACCAGAAGTTGTTTTGTGCCAACCAGTTGGTTCTAAATTTATTTTACATTACGAAGATGGTGTAGTTTATGGAAATCTACTTGGTATGCGTGGTGAAATGAGTGTTTTAAAAAAAGATGGAACATATGCTTCTTCGTATGGATCTGGAATTTATGGATATGGAAAGATAAGGTTCTTATCAGGTATTTTGGATAAAAAATCATTAGCACGCTGTAGCGAACAAGTATATTACATTAATCATGAAAAGGTTTCTGAAGATTTGTTTTTAGCATTTAGGGAAAAACAATGGGAAAAAGAGAATGTAGTTTGGTATCCATTTTCTGAGGGAAGCATTTCAGAGGATTTTTTAAAAGCTTGGGATAATTATGAATAAACAGCTAATATAAAAAATATTTTATAACAAGATATTTTCGATAAAAAAATAGATATGCACAGAGCTAATTTGATAATGATTTAAGTTAGCTATGTGCATGTTTTTTTCTCTATTTAATTTATTAAAAAACAATTCAATTGAACTATACACTTTATTCTAATAATGCTATAATTTATTTTAGTAAGATACAAAATCTGCCAGGAGGGAAATATGACAAGACGCTATCTTTTAATTATTTTCACATTTTGCTTTATTGGTTTAGCACTCATGACAAGCTGTGCTAATAAGGTTGAAGTTAATAACACTAATGAACCAATAGAACAAACTGGTATTCATCGTGTTGAGACTAAAAATTATGCTATTTATCCTTCGAATATTATTGAAAATATCAAAATAGAACCTAATCGGTATTATTATCCGAAAAGGTATGTAAATATAAGGTGTCCACAATTTTATTATTCATCAAATTATAAAGAAACTTCTTATTGGAATAAAATCACAATAGAAAAAAAAATAAACAACCTATTATTTGATTTAAGTACTGGTGAACACTTAACAGAAAGAGACTTTCTAGGACACAGAGAATATTATACCAACTACACTATAACAAAATCGGACGAAAATTTATTTAGTATAAAATTTTACAAATACATAGGTGCGATTTCAAACTCATCTAGGTATTGTGCTGGTGTAACGATAGATCCTAAAACAGGTGAACTTAAAGAAGTAACAGACTATATTACAATTGATGAAAGTTTAATTGAAAAAGTTAAAGATGGCAGAATTAAATACTATACAGGTCCTCGTTATAAAGACTCAGATACTGAATACTCAATCGGAAAAATGGAAGAGGTTTCAGGCTCTCAAATGAAAAAGGAATATGCTCTTAAATTAGTAGCGGAATTTATTGAAGACTATCGAAAATATTCAGATAAATATCCTCAAGATTACAAAAATAATAGTTTTTATATCAGTGATGATTTTATAAATCTTATTATTCTAAAGACATTCAGTAATCAAACCTATATTATTTTAGAAATCCCAAGATAAAACAAATAATTTACCTGGAGGAAAATATGAAGAAACGCTATCTTATAATTATCTTAGCATTTTGCTTCATTAGCTTGGCATTAATGACAAGTTGTTCCAATAAGAATCAAATTAATAATATTGATGGACTAATAAAGCAGGCGCGAGTTCATAGTGTTGAGACTGAAAATTATGCTATTTATCCTTCTAATATCATTGAGAATAGTATAGACGAAACAAGACAATATTCTCATTTTAAAAGATATGCAGATATAAAAATTCCTCAGATTTATTATGCAGATGATTTAAAGGATGCATATTTACTTCAAAGAGATATTAACAAAAAATTGTTTTATATAAGTTCTAATAGTATGAAAAATAAATTAATAAAAAGGGACAACCGTCATTGGAACAAATGTATTGCTAATTACGAGATAACAAAAGCAGAAGAAGATTTTTTTAGTGTAAAATACTATAGCTTGTTAGCTTTGGGAGGGTTTGAATCTGTATATTTAAATGGTGCAACTATAAATACCAAAACAGGCGACTTAGAAAAATTAGAAAAATTTATTTCAGTTGATGCAGATATAATTACCAAGATAAAAGATGGCAGCATTAAATATCATATAGAAAAAATCAAAAATGACGGTATTATATATCGTTCAGATACTGAATATAAAAAGGATTTTATTATTAGTGAGGTAGAAAAATTTATTGCAAATTACAAGGAAAATTCAAAAGCAAAACATCCTGTTTTTTGCTATATATATTCTTGCTATTATATTAATGAAGATTTCATAAATCTTATTGTGCCAGTACAACATACCGATAATAATGGTATCGACAATAATACCTATATTATTTTAGAAATTCCAAGATAAAGTAAAATAAAAATGCAGAAAATCTAATGACTATTCCCGAATTTGGAACATATAAAAATGAAAATGGTGAAACTCCACCTAGTGATTTTACAAGCGAACTGGCAGAAAAATATGTTAAATATAAAGCCTTTTCAGCCGTGATATCTCCTGCTGCTAAACTAGTAAAAGGCAATGATGTATTAAAAGGAAAAATTAAAGAAGCAATTAAAAGTGTTACAGG
>JAJDHX010000044.1 GCA_030266395.1 Selenomonadales bacterium OttesenSCG-928-I06
ATCCTACTTTTGGTTATTTGATTGGTTTTAGATTTGGTGCTTATCTTGCTGGTTATCTTGTGGAAAAGATGAATGCAGATAGCTTTAGAGCTTATTTTATAGCGAGTTTGTCAAATATAATTGTTGTTTATATTTTTGGAGTTGTTTATTATTATTTTCTGGCCAATTATTATTTGAATTCTCCTATAGCAGCAAGTGTATTACTGTTACACGGCTTGATTTTATGCATTCCGGGAGATTTGTTGATTTGTATTTGGAGTGCGATGTTAATGAAAAGATTAAGACCTGTTCTTTTTAAAGGAGAAAGTTTATATGTTGATAAATGATTTGAAGTTAAAAGTATTAAATGGCGGTTATATAAGCCGCGATGAAGCAACAGAGATGATATACAGCGATTTGGATGAACTTAGAATTGCGGCTAATGAGATTAGAGATTATTATTGTAAAAATCAGTTTGATATTTGCAGTATTATTAATGGCAAGAGTGGCAAATGCTCTGAAGACTGTAAATATTGTGCGCAGTCTGTTCATCATTCCTGTAAAGTAGAAGAATATCCTTTGCTTGATGCTGATGTTATTTTAAAGAATGCTAAATATAACGAAGATAGTGGAGTTTTGCGGTATTCTATAGTCACTTCAGGCAGAAGTCTTTCAGATGAAGAAATAGAAAAGGTTTGTAGTATTTATAAAGTTCTAGCAAAAAGTTCTAAAATATCTTTGTGTGCTTCTCATGGGCTGCTCTCTTATGAACAGCTTTTACAGTTAAAAGAAGCTGGTGTTGTAAGGTATCATAATAATTTAGAAACATCACGAAGATTTTTTCCTAATGTTTGTACAACTCATACATATGATGACAAGATTGCAACAATCAAGAATGCTCAGAGAGCAGGTCTTAGTGTTTGTAGTGGCGGTATATTTGGTTTGGGTGAAAATATGGAAGACAGAATAGATATGGCTTTAGAGCTTAGAGAGCTTGGCATCAGGTCAGTTCCTATTAATATTTTAAATCCTATTCAAGGTACTCCGTTTGGGAAAAATCATATTCTTACTGTGGCAGAAGCACAGAGAGTAGCTGCTATTTATAGATTTATTTTACCTGATGCTTCTTTGAGGCTAGCAGGCGGACGAGGTCTTATGGCTGACAAGGGCAGAAGTCTTTTGCTTTCTGGTGCAAATGCGACAATTTCAGGTGATATGCTGACTACTGCGGGGATTAGCATAGAACAGGATCTGGAGATGGTTAATTCTTTGGGATTTGAGGTGGTAAAAGTTGGCTAAAGGTATATTTATTACTGCTACCGGTACGGATGTTGGCAAAACTTATATTTGTGCTTTGTTAATAAAAAAATTGAGGAATATGGGTTTAAATGCAGGTTATTACAAAGGTGTATTAAGCGGTGCCGCGAAAAGTGACGGTCTTTTGGTGCCACAAGATGCGGAATATGTAAATCGCACTGCTAATATCGGTGCTTCTCTGGAAGATATGGTGTCTTATGTTTATGAAAATGCAGTTTCACCACATTTAGCTGCTAAGATAGAAGCAAGACCTGTGCAGGCAGAAAAGATTTTGGAAGATTTTTATAGGGTTTCCGGGACATATGAATATTTAACTGTAGAAGGCAGTGGCGGCATAGTTTGTCCTATCAGGGCAGATGAAAAAGAATTTATGCTTACTGATTTTATTAAAGCTTTTAATCTAAGTATATTGATAGTTTCTTCAGCTAAGCTTGGTGATATAAATAATTGTGTACTTACTGTTGAGTATGCAAAGAGCTGTGGAATTAATATTAAAGGAATAATATTAAATAGATTCAATGCAGGTAATCTTTTAGAAGAAGATAATAAAAAGATGATTGAATATCTTACTAAAGTTCCTGTTGTTGCTTGTGTAGAAGATAATGCTCAGGATATTGAGCTTGCAGATATAACTTCTTTATATGAGGAGAGCAGTATATTATGGAATTAAAGGAAAAAGATCTGAAATATATTTGGCATCCCTGTTCTCAAATGAAAGATTATGAAGAGCTTTCTCCCATTATCATAGATAATGCTAAAGGGGTGTATTTATATGATATTGAAGGAAATTCTTATATTGATATTGTAAGTTCCTGGTGGTGCAATTTATTAGGGCATGGAAATCCCAGGATAAATAGTGCGATAAAGAGACAATTGGATAAGCTGGAACATGTGATTTTTGCGAATTTTTCTCATGAACCTGCAATAGAGTTGTGTGAAATGTTAATGAAAGTAATACCGACAGGGTTGGCTAAATTTAATTTTTCTGATAATGGTTCTGCTTCTGTTGAATGTGCCTTAAAGATGAGTTTTCAATATCATTATCAAACAGGTCAGCCAGAGAAAAAAAGATTTATGGCTTTGTCTGATGGTTATCATGGTGAAACTATAGGGGCTCTTTCTGTGGGAGGCGTAGATTTATATTCAAAAATCTATAAGCCTCTTTTGTTTGATATTATTAGGGTAGAGGCACCTGATTGTTATCGTTGTCCTTATAATTTAGCCAGAGAAAGTTGTATGGCAGAATGTTTTGTTAAAACAGAAGAAGCTTTAGATAAGTATGGCAAAGAAACAAGTGCTTTTATTATAGAGCCTTTGGTGCAAGCTGCTGCCGGCATGAGGATTTATTCGCCGATTTATTTAAAAAAATTACGCAAAGCTTGTGATGAATATGGCATTAATTTGATTGCAGATGAAATAGCTACAGGGTATGGCAGAACAGGAAAGATGTTTGCTTGTGATCATGCAGAGATTTCGCCGGATATTATGTGTATATCCAAAGGTGTGACAGGTGGTTATTTGCCTATGGCACTTACTATCACAACTCAAAAGATTTATGATGCGTTTTATGCTGATTATAATGAAGGCAAAGCTTTTATGCACAGTCATACATATAGTGGCAATCCATTGGCTGCCAGTGCTGCTGTTGAAGTTTTAAAGATATTGGAAGAAGAAAATATTTTGGAGCAAGCGGCAGAAAACGCAGTTTATCTGAAAGAAAAGTTAGATGATATATTGGGTAATCATGATAATGTTGGTGAGGTTCGCAGTATCGGACTTATTAATGCAATTGAAATTGTAGCAGATAGGAAAACTAAAACTGCTTTTGATTCTAAAAAAAGAGTTTGTTATGAAATTTATAAAACTGCCTTAAAAAAAGGTCTGTTACTCAGACCTCTGGGAGATGTTCTTTATTTTAATCCACCTCTTGTTATTTCTAAAGAAGAAATTGATTTTGCTATAGATAGAAGCAAGACCTGTGCAGGCAGAAAAGATTTTGGAAGATTTTTATAGGGTTTCCGGGACATATGAATATTTAACTGTAGAAGGCAGTGGCGGCATAGTTTGTCCTATCAGGGCAGATGAAAAAGAATTTATGCTTACTGATTTTATTAAAGCTTTTAATCTAAGTATATTGATAGTTTCTTCAGCTAAGCTTGGTGATATAAATAATTGTGTACTTACTGTTGAGTATGCAAAGAGCTGTGGAATTAATATTAAAGGAATAATATTAAATAGATTCAATGCAGGTAATCTTTTAGAAGAAGATAATAAAAAGATGATTGAATATCTTACTAAAGTTCCTGTTGTTGCTTGTGTAGAAGATAATGCTCAGGATATTGAGCTTGCAGATATAACTTCTTTATATGAGGAGAGCAGTATATTATGGAATTAAAGGAAAAAGATCTGAAATATATTTGGCATCCCTGTTCTCAAATGAAAGATTATGAAGAGCTTTCTCCCATTATCATAGATAATGCTAAAGGGGTGTATTTATATGATATTGAAGGAAATTCTTATATTGATATTGTAAGTTCCTGGTGGTGCAATTTATTAGGGCATGGAAATCCCAGGATAAATAGTGCGATAAAGAGACAATTGGATAAGCTGGAACATGTGATTTTTGCGAATTTTTCTCATGAACCTGCAATAGAGTTGTGTGAAATGTTAATGAAAGTAATACCGACAGGGTTGGCTAAATTTAATTTTTCTGATAATGGTTCTGCTTCTGTTGAATGTGCCTTAAAGATGAGTTTTCAATATCATTATCAAACAGGTCAGCCAGAGAAAAAAAGATTTATGGCTTTGTCTGATGGTTATCATGGTGAAACTATAGGGGCTCTTTCTGTGGGAGGCGTAGATTTATATTCAAAAATCTATAAGCCTCTTTTGTTTGATATTATTAGGGTAGAGGCACCTGATTGTTATCGTTGTCCTTATAATTTAGCCAGAGAAAGTTGTATGGCAGAATGTTTTGTTAAAACAGAAGAAGCTTTAGATAAGTATGGCAAAGAAACAAGTGCTTTTATTATAGAGCCTTTGGTGCAAGCTGCTGCCGGCATGAGGATTTATTCGCCGATTTATTTAAAAAAATTACGCAAAGCTTGTGATGAATATGGCATTAATTTGATTGCATATGAAATAAAGTAAGGCTTTTTTAGGCAAGGAGGTTGGGGTATTGTCGCTTTTAGTTGCTTCTATTGTAATAATGGTCTGTATTATTTCAAGCAGAATTTCAAATAGATTTGGTGTTCCTACGTTACTTATTTTTATTGTTCTGGGTATGTTGTTTGGTTCTGACGGCATATTTAAGATTCAGTTTGATGATTATAAGTTTGCTGAGGAGATTTGTTCGTTTGCACTTATATTTATAATATTTTTCGGCGGTTTCAGTACTAACTGGAAGATGGCAAAACCTGTTGCCGTAAAGGCTGTTTGGCTTTCGACTTTAGGGGTTTTTGTTACGGCAGCACTTACAGCAGTATTTTGTTATTTTGCCTTAGGTATGGAATTGCTTAAAAGTTGTCTTATCGGAGCTGTAATAAGTTCTACAGATGCGGCTTCGGTCTTTTCTATTCTTCGTTCTAAAAGCCTTAACTTAAAATATGGCACTGCTTCTCTTTTGGAAGTAGAAAGTGGTAGTAATGACCCGGCTGCTTACATGTTAACTGTTATTGTGCTTATGCTAATGGCAGGCAGTGAGCTAAGCGGTGTGCCTTATATGTTGTTTGCCCAGATTGTGTATGGTGGGCTTATCGGTGTTGGTATTGCCCTTATTTCAGCTAAGTTTTTGTCTAAATTTCAATTTGAGGTTGAAGGATTTGATAAATTATTTGTTGTAGCTATAGCTGTTTTTTCTTATGCTTTGCCAACTGTTATCGGAGGCAACGGATATTTGGCAGCGTATATAGCCGGGATAATGTTAGGTAATAGTAAGATTAAGAATAAAATTGGTCTTGTTCAGTTTTTTGACGGAATTACCGGACTTTCTCAAATTGTTATCTTTTTCTTGCTTGGACTTTTGGCTTTTCCGTCTCAAATTCCCCATTATATATTTCCAGCGATAGCGATAGCTTTGTTTTTGACATTTGTAGCAAGACCGATTGCTACATTTGCCATAATGACACCATTTAAATCTCCGGTTAATCAGCAACTTTTGGTTTCCTGGACAGGGCTTAGGGGAGCTGCTTCGATCGTGTTTGCCATAATGGCAACTGTGAGTGATTTTTATGGCAATACTGATTTGTTCCAGATTGTGTTTTGTATAGCACTTCTTTCGGTAGCTTTTCAAGGTTCTTTATTACCTTTCTTTTCTAAAAAACTTGATATGGTAGATAATGAATCAAACGTCTTAAAAACGTTCAATGACTATCAAGATGAGACCGAAATGCAGCTTATCAGAACACAAGTTCCTACAGGACATCCTTGGATAGGCAAGACAATAAGTGATCTTAATATTTTAATAGATACTCTTGTTGTTATGATAAAGAGAGGTAAAGAAACTATTATTCCTAAAGGGAATACTCTTATCAAAGAAGGGGATACTCTTGTTTTAAGCGGTGAGGCATATCGTGATGAAGAGGAAGTTAAGTTAAATGAAATTGTAATTGATGCAGGTCATGAATGGGTTAATAGAGAGATAAAGAGTTTGGATTTGAGTAAAGATATTTTGATTATCATTGTGAGACGACAAGATGGTACTTTTGTAGTTCCAAATGGTGATACAATTATAGAACAAGGGGATGTTTTGGTACTAAGTAGTCTATAGGGCAGAATTGAATTAAGAAAAAGATAAACGTTTTCACGCTTAAAGAAAGCAATAGATTAAAATGCATGATAAACATACATCTGCTGCGATAATAAAAAAGCCCGACATAGTCGACGTACAGCTAGTACGACTCCTACGTCGGGCTTTTTTATTATCTTGCATCTGCATATTTCTAATGCATTTTAATTCTATTGGCATAACATGTTTGTTTTTTTATTTCTCTTTTCCTAAATTCAATTCAAGTTGTTACATTTTAAAAAGCAAGGCGCTCGAAGATTCGCCGCCATATCACAAAAACTACCTACTATCCAACTCCAAAACGCATACGCGAATTCTTGGGCTTTGCTCAAGAACAGCAAGAAAAAAACTACTGCCACCAAGCCAAAAA
>JAJDHX010000046.1 GCA_030266395.1 Selenomonadales bacterium OttesenSCG-928-I06
TTTTTATCTGAAAAACAAACCTATCCTCCGGCGAAGTTTCCCCTGCGGGTCAACTAACGCCCTCAGACGAAGCAACATATTTCTAGGCAAATAAAAAGCTACAAAAAAGCAAGAGACCTTTCTACTTCCTTTAAATAAGCCTTTCCCAATCAAGCGAATTCTTGGCGAAGCTCAAGAACAGCAAGAGAAAGCAATTGCCAGCAAGCCAAAAAACGCACGAGAAGTATGCATATGCAAGGCGGATTTAAAAAATCAGGCTGGGCAGTGTACATGTGGTACATAACCAGTCTGATTTTTTAAACCAACGCAGCAGATGCATGCTTATCGTGCGTTTTTTAGAGTTGTAATATTTCTTTTAGCATAAACTCCAATTTTTCTAAAGTCTCTTTATTTTTAACTTTCTGCTCATCAGTAATACCCTTCAAAATCCAGCTATCCCTATCTTTAGCCCTTGCTGTTTCTGCCATGAAAATCAAAACAGTAAACAAAGTCCTGTTATCTATCAACCCATTTATCTCTTCAAGCTTTTTAGCTTTATCCTCGTCGCTTTCCAGCTGTTCTAATTCTTCAAATTGTTTAGTCAAGAAGTTTTCTATCTTTTCTGACTGATACTCACAAACTGAAATTACTTTATCTAATTCTTGAGTAGTCAAAGAATATAGCTTGTCCTCCACAATCATTCTCCTTTTTAAACAATCTAGAATATTATATTATTCTCTAATTTTTAAAAAATAGTATGGTTTATTATGCTAATATACATTCTAACAAAATCAACTACACAATATCGCAAATTAAAAAGTAAGTCAATGTACAAAACTATATTTAGAAAAAAATAAGCACTGTAGAAATCTACAGTGCTTAAAACTCTAAATTATAAATATCTCAAATATATATAAACACTTGAAATAATAATAGATAAAATCATCAATGGAAAACCTACTTTTAAAAACTCAATAAACGAAATAGGATGTCCATCTTTAGAAGCAAGCCCAGCCACAATAATATTAGCACTTGCCCCAATTAGTGTTCCGTTACCGCCAAGACATGCTCCAAGAGCTAAACTCCACCAAAGCGGCTCTAAATTAGCAACACCCATCATACCCATATCTTTAATAAGAGGAATCATAGTTGCTACAAACGGAATATTATCAACAAATGCAGAAGCAATTGCGCTAAGCCATAATATCATCATAGAAGTAAGCACCATTTCTCCTGCGGTAATCTCCATAGCCTTTTTAGCCAAGAAACTAATAACACCTGTTTCAATAAGACCGCCAACAACTACAAATAAACCTACGAAGAAGAATATTGCTGTCCATTCTACTTTTTCAAAAACACCTTCCAAGCCATGTCCGTTTTCTAGTTCCTTATGAGAAATCAAGAGAAGCAAACTTGCTCCAAACAAAGCTACAGTAGCTGATTCTAAATGAAGTGCTTGATGCAGGAAGAAAAGCGAAATTGTAATTGCAAGCACTGCTAAACATTTTCTTAAAAGAGGAATATCTTTCAGCTCTTCTTTTTCATTAATGGCCATTACCTCTTGTCTTAGCTCATTAGTTGTATTAAGATTGTTCTTATAAATAAGTACAAGAATTGCTATAGTTATAATTAAAATAAAAAATGCAACAGCTGCTAAATTATCAATGAAAGACATGAATGTAAGTTCTTTAACAGCACTACCTATCATAATATTAGGAGGATCTCCAATAAGAGTTGCTGTTCCACCTACATTTGATGCTATAATCTGCGAAATCAAATATGGCATAGGGTTCAATTTCAACTTGTGTGCAATACTAATAGTAACAGGAACTGTAAGTAAAACTGTTGTCACATTATCCAAAAATGCAGAACATACTGCAGTAAGCAAACTAAGTGCAATAAGAAGCTTTACAGGATCTGCCTTTACCTTCTTAGCTGCCCAAATTGCCAAATAATTAAATAAACCAGTCTGACCTGTTACGCCAACTATCATCATCATACCAACAAGCAAACCTAAAGTATTAAAGTCTATATGATGTATAGCTGCTTCCTGAGTTAAAATTCCTAAAGATACCATCAACATAGCACCAGCAAGGGCAACTATTGTTCTATGTATCTTTTCTGAAATAATAAATAAATAAACAATCGCAAAAATGGCAACAGCCAAAATAACTTGTGAGTCCATTCGTCATCTCCTATCTTTTAAATGAAATTTAATTAATGACGACTACCCAACCCACCATCTTCACTAGGATCATTTCTTGCCATGACTACTGGTCTTCTTATTAACCTAACAGCCTTTACTAGACTTTTATCATGTACCATCAAATACCCCTTTCTTAGCCTTATAAGACATAAATTAAATTATTACCGTAATAATTATACACAAATTCTCGAATATTTACAAACTTCTTTAATAAAAAATAAGCAATTTAATCACCATATTATACTTTACCCAAAAACTCAAAGATATATATAGAAGGAATACCATAAAATATCCAGAATATATTTTAGCTAGATATAATTTAACAATTTTTCGGAGGTACACAATGTCAGAAAAACTAACATATGAAAAATATTCAGCCAAAGCGGCCGGACTAATGAAAAATAGCATTTTCCTAACAACCAAAGCAAACGACAAAGTAAATACAATGACAATAGGCTGGGGCACAATCGGCATCATTTGGGGCAAACCTGTCTTTATGGTAATGGTTAGAAAAAGCCGTTTTACCAAAACCCTAATTGACCAAAGCAAAGAATTTACCGTCTCTTTCCCAACACCTTTAAACGATCAAATTCAAATAGCCCTAAACTTCTGTGGCACAAAATCAGGCAGAGACATGGATAAAATATCAGCTGCAAGCCTAAACACCAAAGAAGCACAAGAAATTAATACCCCTATCATAGATATCCCGGGACTTCACCTGGAATGCGTAGTCGCACTGGCAGAAGACATGTCTGGAAGCACATTATCCAAAGAATTTAACGATGCATTTTATCCTGATAAATCAGATTACCACACCTTATACTTTGGTAAAATCGTAGCTGCCTATGAAACAAAATAAATAATTATATGAAACCAAAAGCACTTACCAAAATAATAATAGTAGAAAATATAGAAATAGAAATAACTCGCAAAAAAATAAAAAATATCTACCTTAAAGTAAAAAATCCCGAAGGAAAAGTAACAATCTCCGCACCACGCAAAATAACTGATGATTTCATCCTGCAATTTGTAAACACCAAACTGGACTGGATCAAAAATCAACAAAAAAGCCTTAAAGAACAGTCCGGAATAAAACAAAACTACTTTATTAAATCAGGAGAAATATACAAACTTTGGGGCAACGAATATACTTTGAACATTATTGACTCTAATTTTAATAAAATTGAATTAGAAAATAATGTTCTAAATTTTTATGTCCAAAAAGACTTATCTCAAGAAAAAAAGAAAAACCTTATTAAAAATTGGTACAAAAAACAACTGACTCTAATAATTTTTAGATTAATTCCCAAATGGGAAAAAATAATGGACGTAAATCTTCATTCTTGGACAATCAGACATATGAAAACAAGATGGGGATCATGCAACCACAAACAAAAGAAAATCACTCTTAACCTATCTCTTGTTCAAAGACCGATACAATACCTGGAATACATAATAGTTCACGAACTTGCTCATCTCAAAATAAGAAACCATAAAAAAGAATTTTGGGATTTAGTTGCTAACTATATAGATGATGCTAAAATCCTTAGAAAAGACTTAAATTCTTCTCTCAAAAACAACTATTTTTTAGATGAAAATTAATGAATTTCCTAGCTTTAACAGTAAATAACTTCTATTGACTGTAATAATTTTTGATGATATTCTAATAATACAATAATATATAGCATATGAGTACGAAAGATGATCGCGGCTGCTTGTACTAATCCTCAATTAAAACCGCGACATAAATTTGGCTAAAATTCCAAAATACTGCGTTAGCGCCTCCTAGCAGACTATTTGTAGTATGCGTCGTCGGCACTTCCTTGTCTTTTGAAATTTTATCTCAAATTTATTTATCACGTTTTTAATTGAGGATTAGTATTAACTGCAGATGAGGAAAGTCCGAGCTCCAAAGAGCAGGGTGCTGGATAACGTCCAGCGAGGGTGACCTTAGGGATAGTGCCACAGAAATAAACCGCCAAGTAATTTATTACTCGGTAAGGATGCAACGGTGCGGTAAGAGCGCACCAGCAGTCAGGTGACTGACTGGCTAGGTAAACCCCACCTGGAGCAAGACCAAATAGAGAAGGATAAAAAAGTTGCTCGCTTACCTTCTGGGTGTGTCGCTAGAGCCGTCAGGCAACTGTCGGCGTAGATAAATGATCATCACTATAGCTTGCTATAGCACAGAACTCGGCTTACTGACTACTCATATGCTATATGATTAAAAAACCTTGCTTTACGGGAACTTTACAGTAAACCATTTAGCAGGGTTTCTTTAGTATTTTTGCATAATTTAACAATAATCAACTAATATTATTAGAATATCACTACATAAAGGATTCTAGAATATGAATACATTTCTAATAATCATTTTAATCCTAACTGCACTAATAATAATTCTTTGTCGTCTTTATATTTCAGTCAATATCAGTTACTCCAAAAACGATGACAAAGACTTATTTGTATTTTCAATTTCCATGCTAAAATTCTTAAAACTATATACATATGAATTCTCTCCTGCCCACCTTGACTATAACGACATATTAGTAAGCGAAAAACCAAAAAAAGAATCCCTGGAAAAATCAGAAACACAGCCTCAAACAACAACTTCCCAAGAACAAAAAAAACAAAAGAAACAAAACCCTTTTAGCACAATAAAAAAAGCAACCAATTATTACATAGACAACCTTAAAGACAAAATAAATGTAAACAAAGCACAACTAAAAAAATATTTCAACATAGCTAAAAAATTTTTAAAAACTGCTAAACTAGAGAAATTAAATTTGAAACTTACATACGGATTTGAAGATGCAGCCTTAACAGGAACTTCAGCAGGAATTTTAGCAGTACTTAAAGAATTTCTTTTAATAACACTTCAGAGAAAATTTAGAAATATAGACCAAATACACCTATTTGTTTTCCCTAAATTTGGACAAGAAGACTACCTGGAAGTAGACTTCGACTGTATATTCAAAGTCAGAGTTGGCAATGTTATTACTATCATGGCAAACATTCTTGCAAACATGGCTCTTAGTGGCAGACGCTAACTATATAATACATAAGGAGAGTGACTTAAAGTGGCTGAACATCCTATTCAAGATCTAATGAAAACAGCAATGGACAGTATTAAAAACATGGTAGACGCAAACACCATAATAGGAGACACAATAACCGCTCCAGACGGAACAATCATTATTCCAATTTCCAGAGTAGCATTTGGATTTGCAGCAGGCGGAAGCGACCACGCTCCAGCAAAAGACCCTAACCAAGACACCCCATTCGGAGGTGGCAGCGGAGCTGGAATTACAGTAAAACCAATAGGATTCCTTGTCTGCTCTCCAACAAGCGGTGTGCGTTTTATGACAACAGAAAACTCAGCATCAAGTGATAAAATACTAGACATGATCCCTTGGATATTTGAAAAAATCAACAAATACCTAAACAAAAAAGAAGACGATTGCGAAGAAAACGACCCTTTCGAAAGAGTTGATATTGAAGACTAGCAACAAAATAAGGCAGAATTGGATTTAGAAAAAAACTTGCCACCAAACCGAAAAAATCATGAGAAGTATGCATATACTAGGCGGATTTCAAATTGACCGGATTCGTCGTACTCCTTGTACGTCGAATATGGGTTATTTGGAACCAACGCAGTAGGTGCATGTTTATCATGATTTTTTGCTAGGTGGAATTATGTATTCTCCCTTTCGAAACCCTCTTAACGGTTCGCTTTGTAAAAGTTACTGATTTTT
>JAJDHX010000047.1 GCA_030266395.1 Selenomonadales bacterium OttesenSCG-928-I06
TTTCTTGGTTGTCTCTGGAGGTTATGATCTGACCTTTTTCGTTGTAGTAGTATTCTTCCAGGACTATTGCTGTTTTGTTTTGGCTGCTGTAGATTGTGTTATTTGACAGAGCCCAGAGCTTTTTGTTGGAAGATGTTTTTGTGTTGGTTGTTTTGGGTTTTATTGTTGTAAGTATTTTGGCATATTCAAGACGCAGTTCTTCTAGTTTTGGTTCTAAGAAGATGTTCATTTGCCAGTTTTTATTTTGTTTATATTCGCTGGAAATCAAGGTTCTTGCTACGTCCAGGTCTGTTATGTAGTATGTAAACCATTCATCTTCAGCTATATTGATTAGTTTGGTTTTTTCTGTGCCATCTATTGTGACTACCAGATCAGGTTTGTGGGCTGTTGATGGTTCAGGCGGTTTGAAGAATTGATATATTAGGAGAATTACTGATAGAAGGGCAATTGTCAGTACTGCTATTATATATTTGTTTTTCATAAAAAGCTCCTTAGGTTTTGTTGAGAGTAACTGCTTTATTTAAGATTTGTTTTAAATGCAAATATAATTCATTGTTTAGAAAAATATTATACAAATGGCTTTGCCATTTTCCTTAAGAAGGAGGTAACAAGATGACTGTTAGCTACATTGCTAATAAAATTGTTTATTATGGGTGCGCAGATAATGAGAATAATGTTTATCGTTTTGATTTTAAGTATGATCAGAAAAGTGATATTAGGGTAGCTTTGATTGATCCTGAGGGAGTTACTACTATTTTAACTCAAGATTATTTTGTAGATGATATAAATTCTACTGTTGTGTATCCTGATTATGTAGAAGGTCAGGAGGTTTCTGATTTTGAAAAGCCGCCTTTTTTGCAGGAAGGGTACAAGCTGGTAATTTATAGACAAACTGCTTTGGATCAACCTAATGATTTGGGTGATAAACACCCGATGCCTGTTATGGAAAAGATGTATGATAAGCTTACCATGATGATTCAAGATCAGCAAGAAGAACTTGACAGGGCTGTTAAGGCTGATGTTTCTTATGAAGGTGGAGATTCTTTATTAGAGTTTCAGAAATATCTTGATGAGGCTGTTAGAAGTGCGGAAAATGCTGCAAGTCAGGTTGGTGTTGTGGAAAGACTTGCTCAAGATGCGGCAGATAGTGCAGAAGAGGCAGGACAGATATTAGAGGAGATTAAGCATTTTGGTACAGAGAGTTATACCAAAGATGAGTCTGACAGTCTTTTTGCTACTTTTGAGGATATTCCGGCTTCTCTGCCGGCAGATGGTGGCAATGCAGACACTGTTGATGGCAAACATGCTGCTGATAATGGTCCTGATACTTTGCTTATTTTGGATGCAAGTGCTAAGGTGCCTGTTGATACTTTGCCTGTAGCAAATGCGTCTGCTCTTGGTGTTATCAGGGTTGGCAGCGGTCTAAGTATTAGTGAACAAGGAACTTTATCCAGTAATTCATATAGTAGAGAGGCTTCAGATAATAGGTATATAAAGATTGGCGACATTGATTTATCAAGTCTTGATGTTTATACCAAAACAGAGTCTGATGTCAGGTATAATCAGCTTTTAAATGAGATAAGCACTGTTTCTGGTAATAGTTATAGTAAAACAGAGATAGACAGTAATTTTTATACTAAAGCTAATATTAATAACGATTTTTATACCAGAATTCAGGTTGACAGTAATTTTTATAGTAAGGCTGTGGCTGACAGCAGGTATGTTAAGCAAACAGATTCTATTAATGCTGTTTCTGTGGCTAATAGAGTTCCTGGTCATGGTGCCGGGAATTTGTTGATTCTTGATAGTGCTGGTAAGGTAGCTGCAAGTGATCTTCCTGTTGCTTCTGCAAGTGTGCTGGGGGCAATTAAGGTAGGGGCAGGTCTTAGTATTGATGAAGACGGGGTTTTGACAAGTTATGGATCAGGCGGGGGCGAAGGTGGCAGTGGTGACGGTTATTCCAGGACTGAGGCTGATGCCAGGTTTGCTACTATTGATTCTTTAAATGTGGTAGCAAATGAAAGATATACTAAAAGCGAAGTTGACGTTAAGTTTGAAACTATAAACAGTGCAAGTAGTAAGTATGCCAGAAAAGAAGAGATTCCGACTTCTTTGCCGGCAGATGGTGGCAATGCAGATTCTGTTGCAGGGAGGGTTCCTGGAACAGGGGCAGGGAATTTGGTTTATTTAGATTCAAATGCCAAGATATCTGACAGCAGTCTGCAGATAGCTTCTGATTTGAGGCTTGGTGTTATTAGGGTAGGAGCAGGGCTTTCTATAAACGGCAGCGGGATTTTATCAAATCTGTCTTATACAAAATCTGAGGCTGATAGTAAATTTGCTGTCAGGTCAGAGATTCCTGCAATTCCTGAATCTTTGCCGGCAGATGGTGGCAATGCTGATACTGTAGATGGTGTGCATGCTGATAATAATAAGGCAAATACTTTGCTTATTTTAAATTCATATGCTGAGGTACCTTCTGCCAGTTTGCCTTTGGCAACTGCTTCTGCTGCCGGAGCTGTCAAAGTTGGCAGTGGTCTTAATATTACTGATGGGGTATTGAGTTCGACAGTTGAGGATGTTTCTATAGCTACGGAAGATGAACTTGGTGTTATCAGGGTAGGAAATGGTCTGAAGATAGATGAAGAAGGTGTTCTTAGTTATAGTGCTGTACAGGTTGAGGTGCAGGCAATTCTTTATGCCAGTCAGTGGACACAAGATGGCAGATATGTTTATCAAGATGAGAATTTTACTGCAGATAATGTTATTGAGATTATTCCTGCTGCTACAATAACTGAAAGTGAATATAGTGAGTTTCAGCTGGCTTCTATTATAGGGGTTGAACAGAATGCAGAAAGTATAACTCTTAGGGCAATGGGTATTATTCCTGCAATTGATATACCTGTTGTTATTTTGATAAGTTCTGTTGGTGCTGAATGTATTCCTACGGCAAGTACAACTCAGCTTGGTGTTATTAAGGTAGGTAGTGGACTTAGTATTGATGATGATGGATTTTTAAGTACAACTGAGCCTGGTGGTATAAGTGAGATTCCTATAGCAACTGCAAGTGTTCTTGGTGGAATTAAGGTAGGCAGTAATTTGAATATTACGGCAGACGGAACATTAAGCGGAGCTGCACCTTATATTTTGCCTGTGGCAACGTCAAGTGCAATAGGTGGTGTGAAGCCTGGTGCCAATTTGTCTGTTAGTGCAGATGGAACTTTAAATAATACTTATTCTTATACACTGCCAAAGGCGACAGCCAGTACTTTGGGTGGTGTTAAGGTAGGGACAGGTCTGAGTGTGAGTAGTGGTACTTTAAGTGTGCCTACAGCAAGCAGTTCTGTTGCTGGTATTGTAAAGGTTGGTGAAGGTCTTGCTATTGAAAATGGTGTGCTGAGTGCGTCTTTAGGTGGTTTGACTGATTTGCCTGTTGCTACCAGAGTTGATCTTGGTGGAGTTAAAGTTGGTGATGGTCTTGTTGTAGATACAAGCGGTGTATTGACTGCTGAGGGAACTTTACAGTCAACAATAGAAGCTGTTTTGTATGCTACCGGTTGGACTGCCAGCAATACTTATACTTATGAAAATCAAAATATATCTGCAAATAACATGGTAGAGTTTTTGCCTCATCCAAGTATTACTTTAGAAGCTCTTAAAACAGCTCAAAAAGCTAATATTATAGGAATCAGTCAAGCTGTAGGCAGTATAACTTTGAAGGCTATGGGGGATATACCCGGAGTTGATATTCCTATAGTTGTTGTGATAAAAAGTGTGGCAGCAGAAAATATACCTATGGCAAGTGCTACTGAG
The DNA here is from genome assembly GCA_030266395.1 of Selenomonadales bacterium OttesenSCG-928-I06. Taxonomy (GTDB): domain Bacteria; phylum Bacillota; class Negativicutes; order Sporomusales; family Sporomusaceae; genus JAJDHX01. Next base: position 3,814 of record JAJDHX010000047.1, read on the forward strand.
CTTGGCGGGATAAAGATAGGCGAAGGGTTAAGTATTGATGCTAATGGCGTGGTAACCGGAGCAGAAGCGTATACGCTGCCGACAGCAAGTGCAAGTATACTTGGTGGTGTTAAGGTTGGAGATGGGCTGAGTATAAGTAATGGGGTACTTAATGCTGATGTTAAAAAATCAAATATATGTGATGCAACTTTATTAATAAATAATTGGGTTCCTTCGCCATTGGGAGATGGCAGTATTATATATACTTATTCAAATTCCAGTATTACAGCTGATTCGGCAATAGAAATGATACCTGGCTTAGGTATTACTCAAGAGCAATTGGCTGAATTACAAGAAGCAAATATTATTGATGAATCACAGTCAGCAGGTTCAATTGTACTGAAGATTATGGGAGAGCTGCCTACAGCAAACATTCCGGTGAGATTCATCATAAGGGGTGATTTATAATGCCTTTAATTAATAGGGTTGGAAGTGTTTCTAAAGCACAGGTAAGTACAGGGGTTGACATTAATGGAATCATAGAACAATACAAGGTAGCTGCCGGGGAGAATATAAGTGCAGGTGATTTTGTTGAGTTTATGAAAAATTCCAGCGGCACAACAGCTGAAATAACTACTGATAGCACCAAATTATTAACTTATATAGTAAGCAATACATTAACTTTTACTGAGTTTATCTTATTGGATGAAGATACGGTGTTTATGTTGTATTCCTGGGGTGCCGTAGCCGGATTAGTTATAAAAATAGAAAACGGAGTAATTACACCAGGAATCCCTACTTCGTTTTTCCCAACCTCTGCCGTATATCACACAAATTATTATACCGGACAAGTAATCCAAATAGACACAGATACTTTATTTGTTTTACATCCAGGAGATGAAGTCAGTTCTACAACAAACTATTATCTTTACGGTACTTTTGTAACAATAAATGGTACTACAATAACAATCGGAACTTCTACACAGTTATCAACAGAGGTGTATTCTGGGAGAAATAATGCTTCATTAACTAGAATAAACAATAGTGAATATTTGGTTACTTTTGGTTCTCAAGCTAGTAATTGCAAACAAGGGATGGTATTAACGATAAATAATGGAATAGTAACAGCAGGAACACCTGTTATATTATCTTCTACAGTAACATATGCATCAAGCAATATATCTCCGGCTGTTTTATTTGATACTAATAAATTATTTGCGATATTAAACGGTAGTTCCTATCATCCTTTATGGGGATTGATAATAACTATAGAAAACGGTTTGATAAGTCCGGATTTACCTGTAAGGTTAACAGAAGCTGATGGTACTAACAGTGCAGGAACTTGTTTAAAAAGGGTGGTTATGGTTGACAAAGATAATTTTTTTATCTTACATTCTTGGTTGGGCTCAAATATTCTTTGTGGCTTGTTAGTAAATATTGAAAATGGGGTAATTACCTCCGGAGTAGATACACAATTATCTAATGAGACTTATGCAAGTTCTCAATTGCAAAATGGTCAAGCTCTTTTTATTGATGCTGATACCATGTTTGTGCTATATTGTGGCGATTCTGCCGGTCAAACTATTTATTGCAATATCGTAAATATAGAAGGTGGCATACTTACAGCAGGAAACCCAATGCAAATATCTACAGTCTCGCTGTCCAACATGGGGATGAGGGTAATGAATGCTATTTTAATAGATGAAGACAAAGTTCTTGTTGGGTTCAATACAGGTCAATATTATGCAATAGTAGACATTGTGAAACCAGATATGCTTGTAAAATCTTATGTTTCTATTATAAACGGCATAGCTAAAACAAGTGGTTCAAGCGAAGAAATAATAGACGTTTATGTACCAAATTAAAGGAGGAGTTTTAATGTATTTAGTATTAGACAAAGATAATGTGATTTTGTATATTTCAGAGACTTTAGGTTATCAAGAAAACGGTAATGTGCTGGTAGATGAAGGCAGACTAGCCATAGCTGCGATATTAGTAAAAGAAGTTAAAGAAGTAGCAGAAGTTCCGGCGGGAATTGAAGCTGCTAAGTATTGCTATACAGCTGGTGAAGGGTTTACTGAAAACCCTAGTTACATA
>JAJDHX010000048.1 GCA_030266395.1 Selenomonadales bacterium OttesenSCG-928-I06
TTGGATTTACTTCTATTACATATACTTTTTCATCAACAGTTACATACTGAATATTTACAACACCTTTTACTTTTAATTCTTTAGCTAATTTTTCAGTATAGGAAACTATTGTATCAGTAACTTTTTTACTAAGAGTTCTTGGTGGATATACAGCTATGCTGTCTCCAGAATGCACCCCTGCTCTTTCTATATGTTCCATTATGCCAGGAATCAGTACATTTTTGCCATCAGAAATAGCATCTACTTCTACTTCTACACCTTGCAGATAATGATCAACTAAAACAGGATGATCAGGGAAGAGTTTAAAAGCTTGTTTAAGGTATCTGCTAAGTTCTTTTTCGTTATATACTATTTCCATAGCACGACCGCCCAGTACATAAGATGGACGCACTACTACAGGATATCCTATTTCAGGCATGGCATTTAAGGCAGTTTTTGTGTCAAATACTGCAATACCTTTAGCTCTTGGTATATTTAGTTTTTCCAGAAGTTCTTCAAATTTTTCTCTGTTTTCAGCTCTGTCTATGCTCTCTACACTGGTACCAAATATTTTGATGTTTTCTTTAGCTAAAGGTCCTGCTAAGTTTATAGCAGTTTGACCGCCAAATTGTACAATAACTCCTTCTGGTTTTTCTTTTTCGATTATACTTAGAACATCTTCAACAGCCAGAGGTTCAAAGTATAGTCTGTCTGAAGTGTCAAAGTCTGTACTTACTGTTTCAGGGTTGTTATTGATAATAACTGTTTCTATTCCCATTTCTCTTAATGCCCAAACAGAATGAACAGAACAGTAATCAAATTCTACTCCTTGCCCAATTCTAATCGGACCAGAACCAAGTACTAAAACTTTTTTATTATTAGTAGGCTGCACTTCATCTTCTGTACCATATGTGGAATAGTAGTAAGAAGTTTCAGCATCATATTCAGCAGCGCAAGTATCTACGATTTTATAGGATGGAGTTAAGTTGATTTTTTTGCGCATTGCTCTAATAGTTTCTTCTTCTTTTTCGGTATATTGAGCAATTGCTTTATCAGAAAAGCCCATCTTTTTAGCTGCTGCTAGTTTATCGTTATTTAAGCCTGTAGCAAGTTCACGTTCCATAAGGATTATATTTTTTATTTTTTCTAAGAAGAAAATATCTATAGAAGTTATTTTTGCTATATCTTTTGTTTTAATATCACGTCTTAGAGCTTCTGCTATAAGAAATATTCTTTTATCGTCTATAAGTTTTAATTTGGTTTTTACGTCTTTAGTACTTAGTTCTGCAAAATCAGGCATATAAAGATGATGAAGTCCTATTTCCAGAGATCTAACTGCTTTTAAAAGAGCAGCTTCAAATGTTCTTTCCAGGGACATTACTTCACCGGTAGCTTTCATTTGCGTACCTAATGTACAATCAGCAAGAGTGAATTTATCAAACGGCCATCTTGCCATTTTAAAAACTATATAATCTATAGATGGTTCAGAGCAAGCTGTAGTTTTTCCGCCTGTTACTGCATTTGGAATTTCATCTAAGTTATAACCAATAGCTATTTTGCTAACTACTTTAGCAATAGGATAACCAGTAGCTTTGGATGCCAGTGCGCTAGAGCGGCTAACTCTTGGATTTACCTCTATTAAATAATATTTGTTGCTTTTAGTATCAAGAGCATACTGAATATTACAGCCGCCTGAAATACCAAGTGCTCTGATGATTTTTGAAGAGGCATTGCGAAGCATTTTGCATTCTTCTGTAGTAAGTGTTTGAGAAGGAGCTACAACTATGCTGTCTCCTGTATGTACTCCAACAGGATCGACGTTTTCCATATTACATACACAAATACAATTATCTGCTGCATCTCTTATTATTTCATATTCTACTTCTTTATAACCAGCTACGCTTCTTTCAATAAGGGCTTGTCCTATAATACTTGCTTTCAAGCCAATATTAACTATATCTTTTAGTTCATCTTCGCTATGAACAATACCACCGCCGGTACCACCTAAGGTATATGCTGGTCTTACTATAACAGGATAACCTATTTCGTTAGCAAATTTTATGGCTTCTTCTATTGTAGAAACTATGGTGCTTTCAGGAACAGGCTGTCCTATTTCTTCCATAGTATTTTTAAACATTTCTCTGTCTTCGGCTCTTTCAATCGCATCTATTGATGTTCCCAAAACTTTTACATCATATTTTTCTAATATTCCTGCTTTAGCCAGTTTTAAAGCCGAGTTTAACCCTGCTTGACCTCCAAGGGTAGCAAGAAGTCCGTCAGGACGTTCTTTTTCAATTATTTCTGTAAGGTATTCCAGGGTAATGGGTTCCATGTATACCCAATCTGCAATGTTGGTATCAGTCATAATTGTAGCTGGGTTGCTGTTTACAAGAACTACTTCTATACCTTCTTCTTTAAGAGCTCTGCATGCTTGGGTTCCTGCATAATCAAATTCAGCAGCCTGACCTATAACGATAGGGCCAGATCCTATTACCATCACTTTTTTTAAACTTTTATCTAATGGCATTATAGATTCCCCCTTCCGTTTTTCTTAGCTTCTTTTTTTACAGCTTTAAAGAATTCTTTTAAGAGATAACTGTTATCATCAGGTCCAGGTTCTGTCTCAGGATAGAAATGCATTAAATAGATTGGTTTGGTTTTGTGTTTAAACCCTTCTATTGTGTTATCATTTGCAGATCTGTGAGTAATAATTATTTCTCCTTTGTTTATAGAATTCTCATCTATGGCATAACCATGATTTTGAACTGTGTTATATATTCTGCCTGTTATTAAATCTCTTACAGGGTGACTTCCAGAGCGATGACCGAATTTCATTTTATAAGCTACTATTTCAAAGGCTAAAGAGATAGTTAATAATCCTACTCCTAAGCCAAATATAGGTTTACCAGAAGCTATTAATTGTTTAGCAATGTCTAACAATTCTAAAGAATCATTTGGATTTTCCGGACCGTGGGATAAAAAGATTCCGTCAGGTTTTAATTTTAAAATTTCCTGGGTATTTGTAAAAGCAGGTACAACAGTAATATTAAAACCAAAATCAACTAATGATTGTAAGACACTATTTTTAATTCCCAAATCTATAACTACAATATGAGGACCTTTTTGAGGAAATCTGGAATTTTTTGAACTGGTTACTTTTTTTATAGAATGATTTGAAAGTTCAATTGTTAATAGTTCTTTGATTGTATTTTCATTAGTTTTTTCCGGAACAATTACTCCCTGCATATCTCCTTTTTCGCGTACGTGTTTTGTTAAAGCTCTTGTATCTACATCATAAAGACACAAGATATTCTTTTTTACAAGGTAATCTTTAAATTTCATTTCCATTTGCCAGTTATTTGGAACTTCGCAAAGTTCGCCAATTACTATACCAGCAGGATATGATTCTTCTGATTCATTAAATTTTTCGGCAACGCCGTAATTTCCGATTAAAGGATATGTGAAAACAACGATATTATTACAATTTGTTGGATCTGTAATTACTTCTTGATATCCTACTACTCCTATATTACACACAACTTCTCCTACAACTTGTGCTTCGTTTAGGAGTGTTCCTTCAAAACATGTTCCATCTTCTAAGATTAACTTACCCCTCATACGAGTATGTCACCAGCTTTCATAACGAAGTTACCTCCAACTACAGTTGCAACAGCTTTGCCTTTGAGTTTTCTGTCGTTGAAAGGTGAAGCTTTTCCTTTTGTATAAAAATTATTACTATCTACTGTCCACTCGAAATCAGGGTCAAGTATAGTTAAATCTGCTTTAGATCCTATTTCTAATGTACCTGCTTTTATATCTAGGATTTTAGCAGGATTTACAGTGAATTTTTCTATTATTTCATTTAATGTAAATTTGTTTGTATGGTAAAGTTCAGTCAAAATAACTCCCACGGCAGTTTCGAGCCCGGCAAAACCACTTGGAGCATAACGAAATTCCACATCTTTTTCTTCAAAAGCATGCGGTGCATGATCTGTTGCTATAGCATCAATTGTTCCATCTTTTAAGCCTTCTAAAAGAGCCTCTACATGTTCTTTTGAACGCAGTGGAGGATTTACTTTAAAAGCAGTGTCAAATGTTTTTAAGTTTTCGTCAGTTAATGTTAGGTGATGAGGTGTTGCTTCAGCTGTTACTTTAACACCGCGTTTTTTGGCTTCTCTGATAAGTTCTACAGTTCTTTTAGAACTTACGTGTGCTATGTGTAGTGCAGCATTTGTATATTCGGCAAGCAAGATATCTCTGGAGGCTGCAATGTCTTCTGCTACACAAGGACGTCCTTTTATACCCAGCATTGCAGATACTGCACCTTCGTGCATATATGTGTCATGAACCATATACATATCTTCTGCATGAGATATAATTACTTTGTTAAACATATCTGTATATTCAAAGCCTGTTCTTATTAACTGAGTATTGCAGAGTGAATCTCCGCCGTCATCAGAAATTGCTACAGCACCAGCTTGAATCATATCGCCAATTTCTGAAAGCTCTTTTCCTTCCAAACCTTTACTTAAAGAACCTATAACTTTTACATTTACTACTCCAATAGTTTCAGCTTGTTTTATTACACCTTCAACAACAATGGCACTATCTATAGTAGGTCTTGTGTTCGGCATACAGGCAACTGTAGTAAAACCGCCTGCTGCAGCTGATTTTGTTCCTGTGTTTATATCTTCTTTTGCTTCTAACCCAGGTTCTCTTAAATGCACATGCATATCAATAAAACCAGGAGCAACTACAAGTCCTTTGGCATCATATATTTCTGCATCAGTATCATTTATATTTTTTTCAAGAAGTTTAATTTGCCCGTTTTCAATAAGGATGTCCAAAGTCTCGTCAATTTTTTTACTTGGATCAATAACTCGTCCATTTTTTATCAAAATTTTCATGCTGATTCACCACCCATCAATGTTAGGTATAAAAGAGCCATTCTTACTGATAAGCCATTTTTTACTTGCTCTTGAATAGCTGATTGATCAGAATAAGCTACTTCAGGTGAAATTTCAAGACCTCTGTTCATAGGACCAGGATGAATTAATAGTGCATCAGGTTTAGCTAAATTAAGTCTTGCTCTGTTTACACCAAAAATTCTGGCATATTCTCTGGCTGAAGGAAAGAGTCCTTTTTGTTGACGTTCTCTTTGTATTCTGAGAACATTTACGACATCTGCTCCTTCTATAGCATCTTCTACTCTGTCACTTACTATAACACCTGCTTCTTCTATTCCCATTGGCATAAGAGTGCGAGGCCCTGCCAGATGAACTTTTGCTCCCATTTTACTTAGACCAATTATGTTTGAGCGAGCAACTCTGCTGTGCAGAATATCACCTACTATTGCAACTTTAAGTCCTTCTATTTTATTTTTGTATTGCATTATTGTAAACATATCTAAAAGCCCTTGTGTTGGATGTTCATGAGCACCGTCACCAGCATTTATTAGTACCGGAGTTACTATATTTGCCGCAAAATTAGCTGAACCTTCAGCTTCGTGACGCATAACGATAACATCTACGCCCATAGCTTCTATTGTTAGTAAGGTATCTCTTAAACTTTCTCCTTTAACCAGGCTGCTTACATTTGTAGAAATATTTATTACATCTGCACCTAGATATTTTCCTGCTATTTCAAAAGAAGTTCTTGTC
>JAJDHX010000049.1 GCA_030266395.1 Selenomonadales bacterium OttesenSCG-928-I06
AACTGCTTTATCTTACATATGCATCTTCCAGAACTATTTTTGGACAAACAGTTAATTATCGTCCGTCCAGATTTTTAAAAGAAATTCCTAATGAATTGCTTGATGTAAAAATAAATTATACTATAAAAGCTGCTAAACAAAGAAGAAATTCACTGCTTACCGAAGGAAGCAACGAGGGATTTAGAAACTATAATATTGGCAATACAATGCCAGATAAAAATAGTTTGGATTCTCTAAAAAAAGCAGCGGCAGATGCTGATAGAGTAAAACCAGATAGCTGGAAAATGGGCGAAAAGGTTTATCATGCTAAATGGGGAAACGGAACAATTGTTGAAATAACAGGTTCCGGAGAATTTATAAAACTTAGAATAGCTTTCCCTAATGAAGGCATCAAAAGCCTTTTGGCAAACATAGCACCAATAAAAAAAGCTTGATTCAAAAAGTACAGAGGTGAAACTTGTGCCTAAAACAAAACTAAGCGTAGCACAAATCAGTTTAGGTTTAAAAACAGCAAAAGAAGAAATAGATGAGCTAAGGCAAAAACTAAATCATCATAGTCATTTATATTATGTTTTAGATGATCCTAAAATAGAAGATTATGAATATGATCAAATGTATAAAAGACTAGTAGAACTTGAAGCAGAAAACCCCGAGCTTATCACCTTAGATTCTCCTACTCAAAGAGTAGGCGGTGTTGTTGATAATATGTTTAATAAAGTTGAACATCTAAAAGAGATGCTTAGTTTAGGCAATGCTTTTTCTATAGAAGACCTTAAAGAATTTGAAGAAAGAATAAAAAAGATTTTAGAAATAGATGAAGTGGAATATGTAGCAGAACTTAAAATTGATGGTCTTGCTATTAATCTGACATATACAAATGGCAGACTTACTTCTGCTGCCACCAGAGGCGACGGTAGAGTAGGGGAAGATGTACTGCATAATGCAAAAACAATTCGGAGTATTCCTCTTAGTTTATTAGCTACAGATAGAGAACCTCCTGATGTTTTAGAAGTGCGTGGTGAAATATATATGCCACGAAAAGAATTTGAAAGACTTAATGAAGAGAGAGCCAGTAAAGAAGAACCTCTTTTCGCAAACCCCAGAAATGCGGCAGCAGGTTCGGTAAGACAGCTTGACCCTAAAGTAACAAGCCAAAGGTCACTTGATGTTTTTATCTATGGTATGGGACTTGTAGAGAATGCTAAATTCCAAATAACTTCTCACTTAGAAACCCTGCAAATACTTAGTGACTTTGGTCTTAAAGTAAATAAAAATTACAAAAAATTTAAAAGCATAGATGAAATCTTAGGATATTGTAAAGAATGGGAAGAAAAAAGAAGTTCACTACAGTATGATATTGATGGTGTTGTCATTAAAGTCAATAACTTAAAATATCAGGAAAAATTAGGGTCAACAAGTAAAGACCCGCGTTGGGCTATTGCTTATAAATTTCCGCCAGAACAAGTCTCTACTATTGTAGAAGATATTTTTCTGAATATAGGCAGAACAGGTGTTCTTACTCCTACAGCTATCTTAAAACCTGTTAGAGTAGCTGGTTCTACTGTAAGCAGAGCTACACTTCATAATATGGATTTTATAGCTGAAAAAGATATTAGAATAGGCGATACAGTAATAATCCATAAAGCTGGAGATATTATTCCTGAGGTTGTTTCAGTTGTCAAAGAAAAAAGAAGAGGCACAGAAAAAATCTTTACTATGCCTGAATCTTGTCCGTCTTGTCAAGGAGAGATAAAAAGAGTAGAAGGGGAAGCTGCTTATAAATGCTTAAACCCTGACTGTGCCGATCTAAAAAAAGAAAAGATAATTCATTTTGTTTCTCGAGATGCTATGAATATTGACGGCATGGGGCCCAAAATAGTAGAAGCCCTTATAAACAATGGTCTTATAAGAGATATTTCTGATCTTTATAAACTAGATGTAACCTCAGTAGCCGATATAGAAAGATTGGGAGAAAAGTCGGCAAACAACCTGATTAAAGCTATAGAAGATAGCAAAAAAGCTCATCTTTATAAAGTGGTTTTTGGTTTAGGAATAAGGTTTGTGGGAGCAAAAGCAGCTTACATTTTAGTTGATAACTATAAAACAATGGACAATCTTATAAAATCTGAATTTGAAGATCTAAAAAACATAGATGGCATAGGCCAAAAAATAGCTGAGAGTATTGTAAATTACTTTCAAGATAAAACTAATCTGCAATTAATCGAGAGACTGGCAGCAGCAGGCGTTAATATGGCAGAAGCAGATAAAGATGATTCTGGTGAGAAGATATTAGCTGGTAAGACATTTGTCTTTACAGGATCAATACTAATGCCAAGACCGGAAGCTGAGCAAATAGTAGTTTCTTTAGGCGGCAGTGTTTCTTCTTCTGTAAGCAAAAAAACTACCTATCTGGTAGCAGGAGAAAATGCCGGCAGTAAGCTGGATAAAGCCAGAAAACTGGATGTAGAGGTAATAGACGAAGAAGAATTTAAAAAACTGGCAGGTTTAGAATAAAAAAAACGTGTGCTACCCAAGGGTAAACACACGTTTTTTTATTTGGAGGCAGTTATACACTATACAATATATCGCTATACGTAGGCAATTTCCAATACTTTCTGCCTACAAGTGATTCCAGTTCATCAACAACAACTCTAAGTTCTGTCATCTTTTCAAATACAGCTTCTTTGAAAAACTTAGCTAATGCCAAAGTATCTCCATGTAAATCTTGAGATTTTACAGTATTATTTTCAAGTTCTTCTAACTTAGTGAACAATTCTGTAGAAAGAGTTGATATTTTTGCAAGTAATTTCTCTTCAAGCGTATTTTCAAAAGTACCACAAACTTGTTTGCGAGTAAGTAATTGCGAAAGATCATTTTGGTATTCTATAATTGCCGGAATTATTTCCTTCTTAATCATATCAATCATAGTTAAAGCTTCAATATTAATTGTTTTCACATAACCTTCAAGTAAAATTTCACATCTTGAATGAATTTCAGCAGAAGTGTAAACTTTATGTTTTTCAAAAACATTGATATTTTTTTCTAAAGTATAAGTAGGAAGAGCTTCAACAGTAGATTTTAAATTTAAAAGACCACGTCTGGCAGCTTCTTGCACCCATTCATCAGAATAGTTATTACCGTTAAATATTATTCTTTTATGATTATGAATAGTTCTTCTAATTAACTTTGCCAAATCTTCTTTGAAATTTGTTGATTGTTCTAACTCATCAGCAAACTGGCAAAGTACTTCAGCTACAATTGTATTTAAAATAGTATTTGGACATGAAATAGAAAAACTGGAGCCAAGCATTCTAAATTCAAACTTATTGCCAGTAAAAGCAAAAGGAGAAGTTCTGTTTCTGTCAGTACTGTCTTTAGGGATATGAGGCAGTACTGTTGCACCTATTTCCATATGAACTTTTTGTTTACCGATATAATCAGAATCAGTATCAATTGCAGCTAAAACTCCATCAAGTTCTTCACCTAAGAAAATTGAGATAATAGCAGGAGGAGCTTCGTTTGCACCAAGTCTATGGTCATTACCTGCACTTGCTGCTGAAAGACGAAGTAAATCTTGATAATCATCTACAGCTTTAATAGTTGCAACTAAAAACAGCAAAAACTGAGCATTTTCATAAGGAGTATCACCAGGTTCTAAAAGATTATGTCCTGTATCAGTAGACATAGACCAGTTATTATGTTTGCCGCTGCCATTTACTCCAGCAAAAGGTTTTTCATGGAGCAAGCAAGCAAGTCCATGTTTATTTGCTACACTTTTCATCAAATCCATTGTTAATTGGTTTTGATCTGCGGAAAGGTTTGTTGTACTAAAAATAGGAGCAAGTTCATGTTGGGCGGGAGCAACTTCATTATGCTTAGTTTTAGCAAGAATACCAAACTTCCATAATTCTTCTTCAAGCTCTTTCATGAATGCAGCTACTCTGGGTTTAATCGAACCAAAATAATGATCATCAAGTTCTTGTCCTTTTGGTGGTTTTGCTCCAAAGAGAGTTCTGCCACAGAACAGCAAATCAAGGCGTTTTAAGTAAATTTCTTTATCTATTAAGAAATACTCTTGCTCTGGTCCTACAGTTGTAATAACCCTTTTAGCTGTTGTATTTCCAAACAATCTTAAAATTCTAAGTGCTTGTTTATCAAGAACTTCCATAGAACGTAATAACGGAGTTTTCTTATCTAAAATTTCACCACCATATGAACAAAATACAGTAGGAATATATAAAGTATCTTCTTTTATAAAGGCATATGAGGTAGGATCCCAAGCAGTATATCCTCTTGCTTCAAAAGTAGCTCTAAGTCCGCCAGATGGAAAACTTGAGGCATCAGGTTCACCACGAACAAGTTCAGTACCGGAAAACTCCATTATTATTTTTCCGTCACCACTGGGAGAGATAAAACTGTCATGTTTTTCTGCAGTTACCCCTGTCATAGGCTGAAACCAATGTGTGTAATGAGTAGCACCTTTTTCTACAGCCCAATCTTTCATAGAATTTGCTACCACATTAGCTACATCAAGTTCCAGATGAGTTCCTTCAGCGATAGTTTTACTTAGGGCTTTATAAGTATCTTTAGGTAATCTTTTTCTCATAACGGAGTCATTAAAAGTCATACAGCCAAATATACTAGGGATGTCTTTCATTGTAAATCCTCCTCAAAATATCTGTTTAAACTGGATATTATTTACAGTTTAGAGCTTTAACAAAAAAAAGCGATGCAGACTAAAAAAGTCCACAGCGCCTTTGCTGTTTATGTGTGAAGTATAGCACAAACTAAAAATATTTGTCAAGACATTTCAAAAACGCAGGATAAGCACGCATCTGCTGCGTTGGTTTTAACATCCAGACCAGTCACGTACGTGAGTACGCTCCTGTCCTGAATGTTAAAATCCGCCTTGCATATGCATACTTCTCCTGTGTTTTTGGCTGGGTGATGATTTTGTTTCTTGCTGTTCTTGGGCTTCGCCAAGAATTTGCTTTGTTGTAAAGTTTTGTATCTGGACACTTCTCCTGCATTTTTGGTTGGGTGGCAGATAATTTAGATGTTGACATTGAAAAAGGTGAAAAGTATACTGTAAGTATAGTGAACAAAGGCGTTCATTGAATAGGGATTAAATTTGTTTCGGGATTTTTTCTGGAATATGTTTAATTGTTATTTAATGAACGCCTTTTTATTTTAGGTGGGAGGGAATATATATGCTTACCGCTATAGTTGGGGTTAACTGGGGAGACGAGGGTAAAGGCAGAATGGTGGATTTGCTTTCTGCAAATTATGATGTGATTTGCCGTTATCAGGGAGGTAACAATGCCGGTCATACTGTTGTAAACGAGAAAGGCAAATTTATTTTAAATTTACTTCCTTCTGGAATCTTGCGTGATACTACTGTTAATGTCATGGGCAATGGTATGGTTGTAGATATAGAACACCTGTGCAAAGAAATTAAAACACTTCAGGAAAAAGGCATTAAAATAACTCCTGAAAATTTAAAAATAAGTG
>JAJDHX010000005.1 GCA_030266395.1 Selenomonadales bacterium OttesenSCG-928-I06
TGATGCTTTTGGTCATGTTAGCGTGAGAAATCCGGAAAACCCAAATACTTTCTTCCAATCTTGTGCAAAAGCACCAGAGGTAGTTGAAAGAGACGACATTCTTGAAATTGATTTAGATGGCAATGTTGTAACTCAAACTGACAAAAGACCTTATGGAGAAAGAGTTATTCATGCGTATATCTTTAAAGCAAGACCAGATGTGAATGCAATTTCGCATAGTCATCCTCATGCCCTTATTCCTTTTTCTTGTACTAATACGCCTGTAAAAACAATGGCTCATTTTTCCAGTATGTTTTTTGAAGGTGTTCCTGTGTATGATGATTATGATGTAAGTACAGGAATGCTTATAGCAACTAAACCGGAAGGTGAACGTCTCGCAAGAGTTCTTGGCGATAAGAGAGGTTGCTTAATGCGTAATCATGGTTGTGTTGTAGTTGGTGAAACTACCGAAATTATGGTTATGTCTTCAGTTTATTTAAGAGACAATGCAGTTATCCAGTTCCAAGCAATGCAAATAGGAGACTATAAAACGTTAACTTGGGAAGAAGGCAGAGAAGCTGCTATAAAACAACTAGGTTCTGGCCCTGTTTCTCGTGGTTGGGGATATTGGGTACACAGAGTTAAAAAAGCGATGCCTGATTTAGCAAATATTAAAGCATAGGATTAGTAGTGTTAAAATAGTTTAATATTAAAATACTTTATATGAGTTTGAATATTAAAGAGAGGTGAAATGTGTGGAAGGTGCTGCTTTAGATATTTTTATAATTCTTTCAGTTGTGGTATCTATTGCTTTAGGTTATTTCTTAAAGATGAACATAGGTTATTTTGCGATTACCTTTGCTTATCTTATTGGAGCATTCATTTTGAAAATGTCTCCAAAAGCGATTATTGGATTATGGCCTGTTGACTTTTTCTTTACACTTTTTGCAATTACGTTGTTTTATGGATTTGCGTTGAGTAATGGAACACTTGATGCAATGGCTAGAAGGGTTGTTTATTGGAGTAGAAACATTTCCTGGTTTATCCCAATAGCGCTTTTCTTATCATGTATATTCTTAGCAGGTATAGGACCTGGCGCATTACTAATATTCGTATTTATGCCACCTATCATTATGATGGTTTGTAAACAAAGTAATGTAAATCCACTTCTTGGTGCAATTTGTATGTGGTCAGGTGGAAACCTTGGTGGTTGGTTTATTATAGGTCTAAATGGTGTTATTACAAAAGAACTTATTGCAAAGTCAAGTTCTGCTTATGCAGGAGCAGCAGGAGATATGGCCATGGGCGTTTTTATAAAAATGGCTATAGTTATGACAATAACGTTCTTTATTGCTTATTTCTTACTTAAAGGATATAAAGCAACTCCTTCATCTGAAGGTGCTCCTACTCCTCTTACTAGAGAACAAATAGTTAATATGTGGTTAATTGGAATAATTCTTATATTTACAATAGTTCCGGCAGTATTGTTCCGTATTTATCCAGATAGTGGTTTCTTAAAATTCTTCTCTGCAAGTATGAACTTACCGCTTCTATCAATTATAGGTGTTGTTGCTTCAATATTACTCAAGCTTGCAAACGAAAAAGAAGCAATGAAGTTTGTACCTTGGAATCTAATTATTCTTCTTTGCGGTGTTGCGATGCTTATTGGTGTAGCTGTTAAAGCTGGCACAATTAAAGCTCTTGCTTCATTAGTAGGAACAACTATTCCGGCAGCTTTGATGCCATATGGTGTTTCTGTAATTTCGGCAGCTATGAGTTACTGTTCAAGTACTCTTGGTGTTGTTATGCCGACATTATATCCAATCATTCCTGGTATAGTAGAAGCTACAGGTGGTGCTGTTGATGCGGTGCTATTATTTGCTCTTGTTTGTATTGCATCTACATTTGCAGGTCTTTCTCCGTTTTCATCAGTTGGTGCACTTTCACTCAGTGGTGTGCAAGATGAAAAAGAAAGAAACAAATTATTTACTCAATTATTATTTATCCCATTTATTGGTGTAGCATTCTTATTAGTTCTAATTTTTATTGGTTTACTGAATATAGGATAAGCTGTTAAATAATATCTACTTTCTTTATAATTAAAGTTCAAATAAAAATAACCCTTAATGTAGTGTTAAACTCATTAAGGGTTGTTTTTTTGTAGTTGCTTTGAGTATACGAGTATGAATGATTATGTATTATCATCAGATATCCGTACCATGCGGTAGCCAATGCCGACATGAGTCTGTAGATATAATGGTTTTGATGAATTTTCTTCAATTTTTTTGCGAAGGGTAGCCATACATACGCGCAATGATTGAGTATCACCATGAAAATCGCTTAACCAAAGTTCTTTCAAAATATTGTTATATGTTAATATTTTGCCTACATTACGGGAAAGCAACCATAGTAATTTATATTCCATAGGTGTTAGATGAATTTCAACATTGTCTATAAAAGCACAGTTTGCTGCATAATCAATACGTAGTTTTCCGTTTGTAAAAATATTTGAGCTTTTATTGTTGTAATTTATTTTGCGAATTGCTGCCCGTATACGTGCCATGAGTTCTTCAACATTAAATGGTTTGGTCAGATAATCTTCGGCTCCGGTGTCTAGTGCTTGTATTTTGTCAGATATCTCGTTGCGAGCACTAAGTACAATAATTGGATTATTTGTCCAGGTTCGCAATTTTCTTATAAGCTCTGTTCCATCCATATCAGGCAATCCTAAATCTATAATAAATAAGTCGGGTTGAGTAGAGACTGCTGTTTTGATAGCCTCAGCACCGTTAGAGGCATAACAAAATTTATACCCAAACGCAGATAGGGCAGTTGTTAGAAGATTTCTGATTGCGTTGTCATCTTCAACTACTAAGATATTTGTTTTCAAGAATATTCCTCCTCTAAAATCAGAGAGATACTTATGACAGTACCATGTGGTATATTATCTTTAATTTGAATTGTGCCACCGTGAGCTTGAACAACAGATTGGCAAAGTGATAGACCAAAACCAAGACCGCGGCGAATGTTATCTAAATTATTGTTAACTGTATAGAACATTTCAAATACTTTTTGTTTTTCTTCATCACTTATTCCACAGCCCATATCGGCCACTTCTATTATAGCATGTGAGTCTTTTTGAAATACTCTTATCTTTATATCAGATCCAGCAGGTGTATATTTTACTGCGTTGTCCACAAGATTGATGAGTACATGAACAAAAAGGCGGGCATCTATTTTTACGATAAGTAGTTTTTCGTCCATTTCTAAGGAAATGTTATGTGCAGGAGCATATCTGTCAAAACGGACAAGCGCTTCCGGAATAACTTCCTGTAGCACTTCAATTTCTGGATTGATAGACATAACACCATTTTCGATACGTGTGACAAAAAGCAGGTTTTCGACCATGTTGATCAGCCATTCTGAATCGTCATGAATATTTTTATACAATTGTTGGCGTACAAGTGGACTGATCTTTTTTTCTTTGTTTAATAGGATATCTGCATTACCGGATATGCTTGTCAATGGTGTGCGCAGATCGTGCGAAATAGTTCTAAGTAAATTAGCTCTCAGGCGTTCTGCCTCTGCTTCTTGTGCAATGCGTTCGTTAACTTTGCGAATTTCCATTGCTTCTTTGGCGACTTGACGGCGAAACATTGTCATGATGCTGTTGGTAATTAGAGAAACAATCAGCATGATAAATGTTGTTATAGAGTATTGCCAATCATAAAAAAACAGCGTAAAGCGCGGTTCTGCATAAAGGCAATTGAATAAAAACATGCCTATAACAGAGGAAGCACAGCCGTACTTCCAGTGCGAAGTAAGGGAAGAAATTATTAAGATTCCTAAAATATAAATTGTTATAATATTTGCTTCACTTAAATGTAACCAATAGAAAAAAAACCCTACAAGAGAACAAACTCCTAAAATACTTAAAGATATTATAATGTCGTATGAGGTAGTGCCACTTTTTAAATGTTCATTTGTTTTTATAAAATTAAAAGTCACTGCGAGTTCCTTTCGTTGCGAACCATGTATACAAATATTTTGTGATTATAGTCAGGTGTATTCCTAAGAGAAATTTTTATTTTCAAATTACTTTGTTAATTATTTCTCTCTTAAATATTATATACGATTTTGTCTATTTATAGCAATCAAAGTCAAAGACAATTCTGGTAGAATCTTTATACTTTCTTAACACGACATAAATATAAAATTTGCGTTTATGGACATGTTTATTTTAATGTAACACATCAGATAAAATAAGGATTTTCATTAAAAACAAGACAAATTACAAGAGCGAATTTGTCTTATTTTTTTAGTGTTTTTCTTAATGAAATTTTTATATCAAGTGAGGTATTTTTAATACTAAAAAAATTCCGTTTTGATATGCCTTGTGATAACATTAATTTAAGTGTTGATGGTTTTTGGGGTCGGCATTTTTATGCTGGCTCCGCCCTTTTTTTGTTAAGAATATTTCCTATATAAATTAGGAAGTGTTTTTGAAAAATTTTAAACATGAAAGGAGTATTTTATGCGATTTCCTACGTTTGTCAGAAAAATTAATGGTTTTTTTGCAGTTGTTTCAGGTACGTTAATCGCAACAATGGCATTATTTGCTTTTATAGAAGTAGTGCTCAGAAATGTTTTTAGTGCGCCGACAATCTGGACAACAAACGTTTCTCAGTATATGTTGCTTTGGGCTCTTATGCTGGGTTCGGCTTTTACGTTTGAAACCAAAGGTCATGTTTCTGTTGATTTTATCAGAGTTTCTTTTGCCCGACGTTTTGGCGTTAAGTATGCTAGATTTGTGGCAATTCCTTGCTATTGTTTCTGTCTAGTTTATATAGGCGTTTTATTCTGGAAAACTTATGATTTATTTTCACAAGCTATGGTATTAGAAAGACTTACTTTAGGTATGATTCAAATTCCGGTTGCTTATTTGTATGGAGGCATCCTTGTAGGTTGCGTCTTAATGGCAATTACCGTTATTTTTATTCTTTTAGATTTATTTTCCGGAAGTAATGAATTTGCTAGTGAGGAGGAAATTTAGATATGGAATTACTGGGTATCCTGGGGATCTTGTTGGTAGTTCTACTTATAGGAACTCCTATTAGCTTTGGGCTAGGTTTTATTGCATTTGTTTCTATTATAAATATATATGAGGAATAGGAGTGATGCTTTTAATGGACCAACAAGTAATTATTGCAGTAACGATTTTTTTAATTGCCTATGCACTTATAATTTCCGAAAAAATACATAGGACAATAGTAGCATTAGCTGGTGCGATGCTCATGATTTTTTTTGGTATTTTAGATCAAGAATCTGCAATACATCATGTTGACTTTAACACATTAGGTTTATTAGTTGGGATGATGATAATAGTAGGTATTACAAGCAGAACAGGACTTTTTAATTATTTGGCTGTTTGGTGTGCTAAAAAAGTGGAAGCAGACCCTGTGAAGCTTTTGGTGGCACTAAGTTTACTTACTGCTGTTTGTTCTGCATTTTTAGATAATGTAACAACAGTGCTTCTCACAGTGCCTATTACTATTAGTATTACTAAGAAACTTAAAGTGCCTATTATGCCGTATTTGCTTGCTCAGATTATTGCTTCAAATATTGGTGGTACAGCAACTCTTATTGGTGATCCACCAAATATAATGATAGGAAGTGCAGTAAAAGAACTTACGTTTATCGCGTTTATTGAAAATTTGGCATTAATTTCAATTCTTATTTTAATTGCAACAATTGCTATATTTGTTCTTATTTATCGGAAAAAACTTGTCACTACTGATGCTTTAAGACAAGAAATTATGGCAATTAAAGAGAAAGAAGAAATAAAAGATTCCAAGCTTTTAAAAATTTGTTTAGGAGTTCTTGCTATAACAATATCACTTTTCTTCCTGCATCAGGCTCTTCATTTGGAATCAGCTACAGTTGCTTTATTTGGAGCAAGTTTACTTATGGTGATTGCTAAAAACTATATAGAACATCATATGGAAGAAGTTTTTGAAAAAGTAGAATGGACAGCAATATTCTTTTTTGTAGGTTTGTTTATCATTGTAGGTGGTCTGATTGATACAGGGGTAATTAGTTTTCTTGCAAAAAAAGCAATGGAAATTACTGCTGGTGAAATGGTAATGACATCTATGATGATTTTATGGCTTAGTGCAATAGCCTCCGCGTTTGTAGATAACATTCCATTTGTGGCAACAATGATACCTCTTATTAAAGAAATGGGAATGATGGGTATTGAAAATTTGGAGCCACTTTGGTGGAGTTTAGCGTTAGGCGCTTGTCTTGGCGGTAATGGTACATTAATAGGTGCAAGTGCAAATATTATTGTAGCAGGACTTGCTGCTAGAGAGGGTAATCCAATATCATTTATTGAGTATTTTAAAGTAGGGTTCCCGTTAATGATTTTGTCAATCATAATGTCTAGCGTTTATATTTATTTTAGATATCTTTTGAATTATTAATTTTTAAATAAAAAAGAAGCACTATAAATAATTTTTTATAGTGCTTCTTTTTTTAGTTTCTTTTTAAAATTTCCTGCCATTCGTGTTTATAAAGGAAGACGTTGCTGTCGTTCGCATTATCTTCAAGTTCTAAGAACATTTTATATGGAACTGTGAAAGAAAGAATGTCTTTATCAAAGACTTTTCTTACAGATATGTCTGTAAGACCTATAATTGCTTTAGGATATTCTTTTTCGCATTCCTGATATGGCATCAGACACGTTTGGTGGCAACCTGCTCCAAAGTATGAAACAACATTATCGCGAGTTGGTCTGTTGTAACTTGCCAGAATACATAAAGCTGAAAGTTGATCAGGGTTAGCCAGGAATACTACTAATTTTACTTTTTCGCCTTCTTTGACATCTTTGAGTGGTTTATATACTACATACTCATAAGGAATATCAACAACAGGCAATTGTTTTATAAAATTTTCGGCAATTTCAGGTGATTTAAGATAGCCTTCGCCATCTTGCAGGTGAGGCATTTTTTGAGCTATCATCTTACCTTGTTCTGTTTGGCAAAACTCTTTGTTACCTGTTGATAAGAAATACTCTATTCCGCCAGGGAAATTCACATAGGTATTACCAAAACCAAGTCCTGTACCGCCCCCGATACAGCCATAGGTCTCTCTGGAGAAAACTCCTGTTTTACCGCTACCAGCTGCTTTTAAAAGAAAAGGAACACAGCCTCGCCTTCCTTGCGTAAATTCTACAGCATTATCAGGTTTTTCGTTAGTGTGGATTACCGCAACTGGAAAATACTTGAGTTTTAGTGCTTCAGCTACTTTACTTTTCACTTTGTTTCCCTCCTAAATAATAATTGAGAATCTTTAGCCTTTCTGCTACAATAGGTAGGAAATACTAATCCTGTTAGCTTAATTTTACCATAAATATTAAAGTTATAAATGAAAATTAAAAATAAGTTTGAATATAAATAAAAAACTATTGCATTTTTATGCATATATATTGTATAATTATAAAAATATATAGGAGGAGAGCTTTATGAAAGTAAGTATAATTGGTGCTACTGGTTATACAGGAGCAGAACTTTTAAGGATACTTAGTAATCATAGTGAAGTGCAAATAGAAGTAATAACTTCTGA
Source organism: Selenomonadales bacterium OttesenSCG-928-I06 (assembly GCA_030266395.1). GTDB lineage: Bacteria > Bacillota > Negativicutes > Sporomusales > Sporomusaceae > JAJDHX01. The sequence continues at coordinate 7,603 of JAJDHX010000005.1, forward strand.
AAGGCAAAATACAGAAGATATAAGAAATATATATCCTCATTTGAATGCACTTTATAAAGATATAGAACCATTGAAAAGCATAGAAGATTTTCGGGAAATTGCTCAAAGAAGTGATGCAGTTTTTATTGCTCTTCCTCATGGACATTCAATGAAAGTTGTGCAAAAAATTTTGGCTGTAAACCCCAAAATTAAAATTATAGATCTTGGTGCAGATTATCGTTTGAAAAGCAAGCAAACATATAAAGAATGGTATAAAACAGATCATCTTGATCCAGAGACAGATGCTGCTTATGGCTTGACTGAACTTAACAGGAAAGAGGTTCAAAGCAAAAATATTATTGCTAATCCCGGTTGTTATACAACTGCAAGTATACTTGCTTTAACTCCTTTGGTAAAAAACAAGTTTATAGATAATAAAACAATAATTGTTGATGCGAAATCTGGTGCTACGGGTGCTGGCAGAACTTTGAGTTTGGGCAATCATTTTGGCGAGGTTTTTGAGAATTTTAAGGCTTATGGTGTAGCAAGTCATCGCCATACACCGGAAATTGAGCAAGAAATAAGTAAGTTTGCTGATGAAGAGATAATAATCAATTTTACTCCTCATCTTGTGCCAATGAACAGGGGAATACTTAGTGTATGTTATGCCAACCTTGCAGAAGGCATAGACTATAAAAAAGTGACAGAAGCTTTTGAATCAGAGTATGGCAATGAATTTTTCATAAGGCTTTTAGGAGAAAAAGCATATCCTGCAACAAAAAATGTAAGAGGTTCTAATTTCTGTGATATTGCCTGGCATATAGATTCAAGGACAAATAGGGTTATAGTGTTATCAGCTATTGATAATTTAGTAAAAGGTGCATCAGGTCAGGCTGTTCAAAATCTTAATGCAACTTTTGGATTAGATGAGCGTTTAGGACTTACAACTGCGCCGTTATATCCTTAATTTATATAAATTATATAATCTTTTAATAGATTTTAAGAGATTTAAGGAGATAGATGAAAATGTTACAAAAAATAGATGCAGGCATTACATATCCAAAAGGATTTAAGGCCAAAGGCGTTAAATGTGGGATAAAAAATTTAAAAAAAGAAGATATAGCAATAATTAAAAGCGAAAAGCGTGCTGTTGCGGCAGCACTTTTCACTACAAATAAAATGAAAGCAGCTCCTGTAATAGTTTCAGAGAGTGCTATGGAAAATCCTCAAATATCTGCTATAATTGTTAATTCTGGCTGTGCAAATGCTTGTACAGGTGAAGCCGGTTTAAGAGATGCTATGAATATGGCAGCAATTACTGCAGAAGTTTTGGATATACGATATTCTGATGTTCTTGTTGCTTCCACAGGTGTTATAGGTGTAAATTTACCTATGGAAAAGATTTATAGTGGCATTGAAGAAGCTGCTTTAAATCTTGATAATGAAAGTGATGAATCAGTCCTCAGAGCAATAATGACTACAGATACATTTCCTAAACAAAGTTCTTATGAGTTTGTGATTGATGGTAAAGAGGTAAGAATTTCTGGAATTGCTAAAGGTTCTGGCATGATTTGTCCTAATATGGCTACAATGCTATGTTTTATTACTACAGATGTTAATATTTCACCTGAAATGCTTAAAAAAGCATTAAATGATGCTACAAATTTATCGTTTAACATGATTACTGTAGATGGTGATACAAGCACAAATGATATGGTTTGTGTTTTAGCAAATGGTGAAAGCGGTAATAAAGTTATAGATACAGAAGATAGTGAAGGTTATAAAATATTTGCCAGAGCTTTAAATAATGTTTGCATAGACCTAGCCAAACTTATTATAATAGATGGGGAAGGCGCAACTAAGTTTTTAGAGATAACAGTTAAAGGTGCTAAAGACTTTAAAGAAGCAAAACAAGCAGCAATGTCAATTGCAAAATCGCCTCTTGTTAAAACTGCATTTTTTGGCGAAGACCCTAATTGGGGCAGGATTGTTTGTGCTGCTGGTTATGCAGAAGTTGATTTAGATGCTGATAAAATATCTTTGACAATAGGTGAGCTTCCTATAGTTATTGATGGTCAAAAAAGTGAACAGTCTCTTTCAGAAGATTTTCAAAAGAATTTAAAAGAGATAATGGCACAAAAAGAAATTGTTTTGTCGTTGGATTTGGCAGCAGGGCAAGCAGAAGCTACTGTTTGGACATGTGATTTTTCATATGATTATGTAAAAATAAATGGAGAATATACAACGTAACAATTTATGATAGATTAATGAATGGGAGATGTAAAAATGATTGATTCAGTTCAAAAAGCTTCTGTGCTAATAGAAGCTTTGCCATATTTACAGAAGTTTGCTAAAAGCACTGTAGTTATTAAATATGGTGGCAATGCAATGCTTAATGAAGAGATAAAAATGGGTGTAATAAAAGACATTATCTTTTTAAAAGCGAGCGGTTTGCGTCCTGTTATAGTACATGGCGGCGGCCCGGAAATAACTAAAATGCTTAGTCAATTTGGCAAAGAGACTAGTTTTGTTAGTGGTCTTAGAGTTACAGATGAAGAGACTGCAGGAATTGCAGAGATGGTTCTTTTAGGACAAACTAATAGAGAAATAGTTAATTTATTAAATATCTATGGAGATAATGGCAAAGCTGTTGGGCTTAGCGGTAAAGACGGCAGTCTTATTTTGGCTGAAAAGAAACTTGCTAAAACTACTGAAAACGGCGTAACAAAAGAAGTGGATGTCGGTTATGTTGGTGAGGTTGTTAAAATAAATACAGGTCTCTTGAATATTTTGCTTGATAATGACTACATACCTGTTATTGCACCAAGCGGTGTAGGTAAAGATGGCAAAACATACAATATAAATGCAGATTATGTAGCAGGTGAAATTGCTGTTGCCTTAAATGCTGAGAAGCTTGCTTTTTTAACTGATGTAGAAGGTATTTACAGAGATTATTCAGATAAAAGCACTTTTGTTTCCACAATGTCGCTTGCAGAAGCTCAAGACATGATTAAGAAAGGCAATATAGAAGGTGGCATGATTCCTAAAGTTGAAGCTTGTATAAAAGCTTTGGCCGGCGGAGTGAAGAAAACTCATATTTTAGATGGACGTAAACCTCATTCATTACTTCTAGAAATATTCACAAGTAGTGGTATTGGGACAGAAGTTGTGAAATATAGGAGGTATATATATGAATAAGCAGGAAGTAATTAATCTGGACAATCAGAATTATTTACAAGTTTTTAGCAGAAATCAAATTGTTTTGGACCATGGTGAAGGTCCATATGTTTATGATATTGAAGGCAAGAAATATATAGATTTTCTAGCAGGAATTGCGGTAAATGTATTAGGGCATAATCATGATAAATTAGTAGAAGCTATTTCAAGTCAAGCTAAGAAATTGATTCATTGCTCAAATCTTTATTATACTGAACCACAAGCATGCCTTGCAGCTACTCTTACCAAACTTAGTGGTCTTGATAGAGCTTTTGTTGGTAATAGTGGAGCAGAGGCAAATGAGGGTGCTTTAAAGCTTGCCAGAAAGTATGGAAAAACTATTGCTGATAATAAAGTTGAAGTAATAGCAGCAAATAACTCTTTCCATGGCAGAACGTTAACTACACTTACTGCAACTGGTCAGCCTAAATATCAAAAAGGTTATGAGCCTCTGCCAGGCGGATTTAAGCATATTCCTTTTAATGATATTAAAGCTTTAGAAGAAGCTATTTCAGACAGAACATGTGCTGTGTTTTTAGAACCGATTCAGGGCGAAGGCGGAGTTAATATGCCTGATGAGAATTATCTAAAAGAAGTACGTGCTCTTTGTGATAAATATCAAGCACTTTTAATTTTAGATGAAATACAAACAGGTATGGGCAGAACAGGTACCATGTTTGCTTTTGAACAGTATGGTATTGTTCCTGATGTTGTAACATTGGCAAAAGGTTTGGCTGGTGGAGTGCCAATTGGTGCGTTTATTGCCAGTCAAAAGGTAGCTGATGCATTTAGTTTTGGTGATCATGGGTCTACTTTTGGTGGCAACCCGCTTGCGTGCTCTGCTGCAAATGCGGTTTTCAAGGCGATAGAAGAAGAAAATTTAGTGGATAATGCTCGCCAGATGGGAGATTATCTTAATGCTAAGTTAAATGAACTAAAAGAGAAGTATCCTAACATTATTACAGAAGTTCGTGGCAAAGGTTTATTAGCAGCAGCTGAACTGACTTGTGCTGGTTCTGGTATTGTGACAAAATGTTTGGAAAAAGGTGCTATAATCAATTGTACTGCTGTAAATAAACTTAGATTTGTTCCGCCTCTTAATATAAATAAAAATCATATTGACGAGGTAATTGATATCTTAGATGACGTTTTGGCCTCAGAGGAGATATAATTATGAGTGTGATAAAAGGTTTAAAAGGAAGAGATTTTTTATCAGTAAACGATTTTACTGTTGAAGAAATATACGAGTTTTTTAATGTTGCCAGAAGACTTAAAGAAGAGCAAAAACGAGGAGAAAAACACGAAATACTTAAAGGTAAAACTTTAGGGATGATTTTTGAAAAATCTTCGACTCGTACCAGAGTATCTTTTGAAGTTGCTATGTGGCAATTAGGCGGACTTGGACTCTTTTTAAATACTAATGACCTGCAAATTGGCAGAGGTGAACCAATAAAAGATACTGCCAGAGTTTTATCCAGGTATTTAGATGGTATAATGATCAGAACTTTTTCTCATATAGAGGTTGAAGAACTTGCTGAATATGCATCTATACCAGTAATTAACGGGTTGACTGATCTGCTTCATCCAGGGCAGGTAATGGCTGATATCTTTACTGTTATGGAGCATAAAGGTGACGTGAAAGGGTTAAAACTTTGTTATATTGGTGATGGCAATAATGTTGTAAATTCTCTTTTACATATTTGTGCAAAAGTAGGTATGGATATAAGTGTAGCTACTCCGCCTGAGTTTGGCCCGGATTGTCATATAGTGAGAGAAGCCAGAGAAGCTGCTGAATTGAGTGGCAGTAAAATAGAAATTGTAGAGAATCCGCTTCAGGCAGCTGAAGGGGCAGATGTTTTATATACAGATGTTTGGGCAAGTATGGGCAAAGAAGAAGAACAGATGATGAGAAGACAGATTTTTAAGGGATATTCTATTGATAAACATACTTTAGGTGTTGCTAAAAAAGATGCTATAATTCTGCATTGTCTTCCTGCTAAAAGAGGAGAAGAGATTACAGATGAAGCAATGGAATGTTCGCAATCTGTAGTTTTTGATGAAGCTGAAAACAGACTTCATATGCATAAGGCAATTTTAGCTCTGACTATGGTAGATTAAATAAAGTTAGTAAATTGATAATATTAAGGAGGCTTTTGTTGTGAAAAAAAATGTACGCGATATAAAAAAAGTAGTTTTAGCTTATTCAGGTGGGCTTGATACTTCAGTAATAATTCCTTGGCTTAAAGATAATTATGGTTGTGAAGTAATTGCCATGTGTGCTGATTTAGGTCAGGGCGAAGAAGTTGCTCCTGTTAGAGAAAAAGCGATAAAATCCGGAGCAAGTAAAGTTTTTATAGAAGATTTGACAAAGGATTTTATTGAAGAATATATTTTCCCGACTTTAAAAGCAGGTGCGGTTTACGAAGGTAAATATCTTCTTGGAACTTCATTTGCCAGACCTATAATTGCTAAGAAGTTAGTTGAAATTGCTATAAAAGAAGGTGCAGATGCTATAGCTCATGGTGCTACAGGAAAAGGCAATGACCAAGTGCGTTTTGAACTTACTGTAAAAGCATTAGCCCCACATCTTGATATAATAGCTCCTTGGCGTCTTTGGGATATTCGTTCCAGAGAAGATGCTATAGATTATGCTGAAAAACATAACATAGATATTCCTGTTACTAAAGCTCGTCCATACAGTATGGACAGAAATATCTGGCATTTAAGTCATGAAGGCGGAGATTTAGAAAATCCGGCTAATGAACCTTTAGATGATGTTTATATGGTAACTAATCACCCAGAAAAAGCACCAGATGAACCTATGTATGTAGAAGTAGAATTTGAAAAAGGGATTCCGGTTGCTGTAGATGGTCAAAAACTTGATGCAGTTAAACTTTTGGAAAAACTTAATGAAATTGGCGCAATCAATGGTGTGGGAATTGTTGATATTGTAGAAAACAGATTAGTTGGTATGAAGTCTCGTGGTATATACGAAAATCCAGGCGGAGCAATTTTATATTATGCTCACAGAGAATTAGAGTACTTAACTTTAGATAGAGCTACAATGCATTATAAAGAGCAAATAGCTTTAAGATATGCAGAACTTGTTTATGACGGCATGTGGTTTTCACCTCTTAGAGAAGCATTAGATGCTTTTGTTGATAAAACACAAGAGACTGTAACAGGTAAAGTAAAAATGAAACTTTATAAAGGAAATATAATGAGTGCAGGTGCAACTTCACCTTATTCACTTTATAATGAAGAATTCGTAACATTTGGCAGAGATGAAGTTTATAACCAAGCAGATGCTGAAGGATTTATCAATCTTTTCGGCTTACCGCTTAAAGTACGTGCGCTTATGAAAGCAGGAGTTAAAAATGACTAAACTTTGGGGCGGCAGGTTTTCTAAGAATACTGACGCTTTAGTTGAAGAATTTAATTCTTCCATATCTTTTGATTGGCGGCTTTATAAACAGGATATTTTAGGGAGCATTGCCCATGCTACAATGCTCTCTAAATGCAATATCATAACAGAAGAAGACAGAGATCTCATTATCAAAGGATTGAAAGAGATTCTGGCTGAGATTGAAAATAATTCTTTTGAGTTTAAAGTGTCTTTAGAAGATATTCATCTTAATATAGAAAAGGTTTTGACTGATAAAATAGGACAAGCTGGCGGCAGACTCCATACAGCCAGAAGCAGAAACGATCAGGTAGCTTTAGATACTCATATGTATCTCAAAGAAGAGATTAAAGAAGTTTCTAATTTGATTTTGAGTATGCAGGAGGCAATAATAGAGGTATGTAATAAATACCCTAAAACTATTATGCCTGGTTATACGCATTTGCAAAGGGCGCAGCCTATTTTATTTTCTCATCATCTTTTAGCATATTTCTTTATGCTGGAAAGAGATTTTCGGCGTTTTAAAGGTGCTTTTGAGTCTGCTGATATTATGCCTCTTGGAGCAGGAGCTCTTGCTGGCACTACTTATCCTATTGATAGGCATATGGTAGCAGATGAGCTAAAATTCAGCAGAGTTTATGAAAATAGTTTAGATGCTGTAAGTGACAGAGACTATATCTTGGAGTTTATGTCTGCTGCGTCTATTTTGATGATGCATCTTAGCAGAATAAGCGAAGAAATAATCCTCTGGTGTTCAAGTGAATTTTCCTTTGTGGAGTTAGATGATGCTCATGCTACTGGTTCCAGTATTATGCCTCAAAAGAAAAACCCGGATATTCCGGAATTGGTAAGAGGTAAGACTGGTAGAGTGTTCGGTCACTTAATAGCATTGCTTACAGTTACCAAAGGGTTACCTTTGGCTTATAATAAGGATTTACAGGAAGATAAAGAAGGTTTATTTGATACAATAGATACAATAAAATTCAGTTTGGCTGTTTATAAAGAGATTCTTCTTGGCATGAAAGTAAATGAAGTAAGAATGAGAGCTGTTTTAAGAGATGATTTCTCTAATGCAACAGATATGGCTGATTATCTTGTTAAAAAAGGTATGCCATTTAGGCAGGCTCATGAAGTTGCAGGCAAATGTGTTGCTTATTGTATAGCTGAGAAAAAGGCTCTTTTGGACCTTAGCTTAGAAGAGTTCAAGTCTTTTTCAGAGCTGTTTTCAGAGGATGTTCTGGAAGCTATGCAAATCGAAACTTGTGTTGATAAGCGGAACTCTTTTGGTGGTACCGGTTCAAGTCAGGTACAGAAAACTTTGCAGATAGCAGCAGGGATAATAAGTAAAGAAAAAGAGACTGTTTCTGTTTATAAAGCAAAAACCCATTTTTGAATAAATAAAACATAAGAAAAGCCCCTTAATTGCAGGTAAATAAAACTGCATTGAGGGGCTTTAATTAATATCTTTCAGGTTTTTATCAATTGAAATTTTTATTTATTACATCATATCTGGAAGCCAAAGAGATATTTGTGGGAAGAACATGAAAACTATCATAACAATGAACATGAGGATAATATATGGAATAACACCGCGAACAACTTGCTCTACAGTAGCACGCGAAATAGAGCTTACCACAAAGAGGTTGAGTCCGACCGGAGGGGTGATTTGTGCCAATTCCATATTAACTACCATGACGATAGCAAAATGAATAGGGCTGATGCCTAATATTTTCATGATCGGTAATAGTAATGGTAAAGTAATAAGAATAATAGATGCTGCTTCCAGGAAAGTACCCATTACGAAGAACATAAGTGCTGTCATCATGAAGAAACCGATGACACCTATGTTGTTGTCAGCAATCCATTGTGAAATCACATGAGGTACTTGGGCATTTGTAAGGTATAGAGCAAATACCATAGCACAGGAAATAATCAGATAAAGCATACTGGCTGTTCCTACACTCTCTACCATAATGCCACGAATATCAGGCAGTTTTAATTCTCTGTAAACAAAAGCAGAAACAATTATTGTATACATTGAAGCTATAACTGCTGATTCTGTTGGAGTAGCTATACCGCTGTAAATACTGCCAAGAATCAGAACAGGTAAAAATGCACCTGGAAGTGCTTTAAAGGTTTTTTGCCAGCGTTCTTCCCAGGTAGCTTTTTCTGCACTGCCATAACCTAAACGTTTAGCCCGAATTACTGCTAAAGTCATAATTGAAAGTCCCAGAATTATGCCAGGTACTATGCCTGCCATAAAAAGTTTGCCGATAGATTCTTCGGCTGTTACACCGTAAATAACCAAAGGAATACTTGGTGGAATAAGAATTCCTAATGTACCAGAGGCTGCGATCAGACCCATTGCATATTTTTTATCATAACCGGCTTTTACCATACCTGGAATCATAATTGAGCCGATAGCTACCGCGGTAGCTGGACTGGAGCCACAAATCGCACCGAAAATCATACAGCATAATGTACTTACAACCGCAAGTCCGCCTGGAAAATGTCCTACCCAGGCTTGGACGGCTTCAATCAAATATCGAGCAATACCGCCACGTGCCATTAAAACTCCTGCAAAAATGAAAGCTGGAATTGCCATAAGTGTCGGATTTGTTAAAGTCGAAAACATCCGTTGAGTAACCATGTACATTGTAAAGTCGCCTGATGATGCTAAAATTATACCTGTTGCAACAACCATACAGAGTGCGACTGGTACACTGGCTAAAAGCATCCCGATGAACAAAAGGAAAAGTAATGCAGTTAACATTAGTGCAACTCCCCTTTCCTGCGTTCTTCACGTTCTGCCCAATCTTTTCCGCCATTTTTGAAAATAAAGAGCAGTTCAAAAAGGAAGCGCAAACCAAAAGTTACTCCTGAAATTGGGACAACGATATAAGGAATCCAAAGAGGAATCTGAGCGTTTAGTGATTCTTGCCCGAGCATCATATAAATTTCTTCTAGTTGAATACCTGCTATGGTGAATAGAATGCAAAATATTAAACCGCAAAGAGCAACCAAAGTAGAAAAGATGCGTTTTACTTTGTATGGCATTACATTATAAAACAACACCACTCTGATATGCCGATTTTCTTTGAAGGCAATGCTGAATCCCAGCATTGCACTCCAGATTATCAAATATGCTGCTACTTCGTCAGCCCAAAAGATGGGGTCGTTGAGTACGTAGCGACAAATAACACTTACAAATACTAAGCCTAAACCTGTAAGCAGGAAAGCGGATGCTACAATATCTTCTATCCAATTAACTATACGTCCAAAAGATGCTATCATTTACCTACCTCCTTTTTTGAACATAAAATTAATTATTTTGCTTCGCTAGCTGCCAATGCTCTTTCAAAGATATCTTCGCCAATTTTGCTTTTCCAGTTGTTCCATGTTGGTTCTATAGATTTTTTGAAAGCTTCTCTTTGTTCTGGTGTTAAAGTCACAACTTTAACTTTGTCTGAAGATAATACTTGTTTTTTGAAGTTTTCTTCTTCTTCTTTAACTATTCTTGCTGCATAATCTTGAGAATCGCGCCAAGTTGATTTAACTAATGCACGTAAATCTTCTGGTAAGCTGTCCATGAATTTTTTGTTGGAAATTACACTATAGTCGAAACGACCATGATCACTGACGGTTATGTATTGGCAAACTTCAAAGAACTTTTGAGAATATATATTAGCCCAACTATTTTCAGAACCGTCAACTGTTTTTAGTTGAAGAGCGGAATAAACCTCACCAAATGGGATAGATACGCTTGTTGAACCCATATTTGTATATTGTTCAGTTAAAATACCGCCAGCTGCAGCGCGCCATTTTACACCAGACATATCTGCAGGTGTGACGATAGGTTTTTTGGAATTAAACCATTGTTTGAAGCCGCTAGGAATGAATCCTATGCCTACTAACCCTTTTTTCTCTAATCTGGAAAGCATTTTTTGACCGCCTTCAGGATCATTGAAGAATTTAATTACTGATTCTTCAGTTGGGAATAAGAACATAAGATCAAAAATTTGGAATCCTGGATCAAGAGAAACTACTTTTGTTGAAGATGGAGCTATAAATTGACAGTTGTTAGCTACCAAAGCTTCCATTTCATCAGCATCGCCATATAATTGGCTGGAAGGGTATACTTCTACTTTTATACGTCCGTTACTTCTTTTTTCTAATTCTGTTGCAAAATATTGAATAGCTTTTCCTTTAGGAGTTTCTGCTGCAACGACATGAGTAAATTTAGCTATAATAGGTCCGTCCGATTTAGTTGTTACTGCCTTGTCGCCACCACATCCAGATAAAATTAAACTTAGTGATATGATTAGGGTTAATGCTAATAACCAAGTTTTATTGAGTGTTAATGATTTCATTCGTTAGCCTCCTTGTTTTTATGTATTATAAAAATATAACCTATGATTATTATGATTATATTGTTAAATTATGTATCACCCCTTTTCGAAATAAAGACAAATAAAAAAGTTTTAATTTTGAATTTTCAATCAATTAATAAAACCTAAAAACATTGAAATTTCTGAAATTGTTAGCTTTATAATAATTATATTATTAATTGAATTTTCAGTCAACGAAAATTTTCCATTTAGGGAAAATATAGAGAATTAAGAATAGGGTTTAAGTGTATTTTATTTTCTCTAAAATTATTTTGCAGAACAGTTTGTAACAATTTTAGTACACACCTTTCCGTTTCTCTTTTTTTATGCCAAAAGATATAGTTATACCGCTTGTGTCATACACGTTTTAGGAGTATCGAAATAACATTTTATCGATTTCTGTTTCTTCTTTTTCAAATATACGTTCTTATTAGCATAAATATGCTATTAGTTGGTGAAGTAAGACAAATATTCTAATCTGGTTATGAATCAAAATTTTATCCTAAAATCAAAGTTGACAATAGTTGAAATTTGTTTGTATAATAAAACGTACCTTACATAAGTTAGGAAGGAAAAAAGATATGATAAACGGAGAAATACGGCTGAGATTTGCGCCAAGCCCGACAGGCCCTTTTCATATTGGAGGAGCACGTTCGGCTTTATTTAATTGGCTTTTAGCAAAAAAACATAATGGAACGTTGATTGTTAGATTTGAAGATACTGACAGAGAACGTTCAACTGTTGAATCTGAAGAAAATATAAAAGATAGTCTTTTGTGGCTTGGTCTGAATTGGGACGAAGGTATTGATGTTGGTGGGGAAAATGGTCCTTATCGCCAGATAGAAAGACTTGGTATTTATCAAGAATATACAGATAAGCTTGTTGAATCTGGACATGCTTATTATTGCTATTGCAGCGAAGAAGAGTTAGAAGAAGACAGAAAGCAATCTTTTGAAGAAGGTTCAAATCCTATTTATTCAGGCAGATGCAGAGATTTAAGTCCAGAAGATAAAGCGAAGTTTGTCCAAGAAGGCAGAAAGCCTACAGTAAGATTTCATGTGCCGCCTGAAGGACAGGTTATGTTTAAAGACCTTATCAGAGGCGCTATCAGCTTTGAAAAAAGCGGGATAGGTGATTTTGTAATAGTTAAATCAGACGGGATTCCTGTCTACAATTATGCTGTTGTTTTAGATGATGCTTTGATGAAGGTTACTCATGTAATAAGAGCAGAAGAACATTTGTCCAACACTCCACGTCAAATTGTTTTATATGAAGCATTAGGATTTAAGCAACCTGAATTTGGTCATGTTTCACTTATCTTAGGCAAAGATAAAACTAAGATGAGTAAACGCCAAGGAGCAACTTCTGTTACTGAATATAGAAAATTAGGTTATCTGCCAGAAGCAATAGTTAACTTTTTAGCATTGCTTGGCTGGTCTACTGAAAGAGAAGATGAGATCTTCTCAGTGGAAGAGCTTATACAGGAATTTTCTCTAGAAAGAGTTTCTAAAAGTCCAGCTGTTTTTGATGTAGATAAACTTAATTTTATAAATTCGCAGTATATAAAAAAATCTTCTCCTGAAAGAATCGCTGATATAATAAAACCTCATCTTGTTAAAGCAGGATTTATAAAAGATGAAAATAGTGCAGATGAAAACGAGTATTTAGTTAAAGTAGCAGCAGAGATTAAAGATTACCTAAGTTTTGGCGCTCAAGCTCCGGAACATGCAGGTATCTTCTATGTAGATGAAATTCAATTTGAAAATGAAGAAGCTGCTGAGACTTTAAAATCAGAAGAAGCTAAGAATTTAATTGAGACATTTAAAGTTAGATTAAGTGAATTAGAAGAAGTTAATCCAGAAAACATGAAAGCTCTTATTAAAAATCTTGGCAAAGAGCTCAGTGTGAAAGGCAAGCAACTGTTTATGCCTCTTAGAGTTGCTATTACAGGCAAAATGCATGGCCCGGAGCTTATTAATATAGTGCCACTAATTGGTAGAGAAAGAACGATTAAGAGAGCGGATTTTGCGCTTAAAATGGCAGGACATTAATAATTAAGAAGACCTTATCTTTAGATAAGGTCTTTTTTATTAATTGTGTTTTTTCCTCTCCTGAAAAAACCTATAAACAGTCTCGGCAGTCTTTTTATTCATAAGAGGGGCTTCTTGTAATTCTTCCAGAGAAGCTTCTTTAATTTTGCTTATTGTTTTGAAATGATCTAATAATGCTTTGCGTCGTTTAGAACCTACACCATCTATGTGATCTAACACAGAGACAAGATTTCTTTTAGATCTGAGTTTTCTATGATAAGTTATGGCAAATCTGTGAGCTTCATCTCGAATTCTTTTTACTAAGAATAAAGCATTGCTTTCGGGAGGCAATACTATAGGTTCTTTTTGACCTTCTTTAAAGAGATGTTCAAATCGTTCTGCCAAAGCTACAACTGCAACTTTATCAATGATTCCAGCTTCTTTTATGATAGGCAGGACAGCATTTAATTGTCCTTTGCCGCCATCTATTATAATAAGGTCAGGAAGAGGATTGTTTTTAGTACTTTTCAGATATCTTCTTGTAATTACTTCCTGCATAGACTTAAAGTCATCTGGTTTACCTTCAGTGGAGTTGATTTTAAAACGACGGTAACCATTTTTTTGAGATACACCGTTTTCAAAAACTACCATAGAAGCTACTGTTTCTGCGCCTTGGATGTGCGAGATATCAAAACATTCTATTCTGTCTGGGATTTTATCAAGTTCCAGATGTTCTGCAAGTTCTTCTAAAGAGATTTTTATGTTGTGGTCAGAGTCCAGTGGATTTTTAGAGAAATATTCTTCAAGATATGACTTAGCATTGTCATTAACCATGTTTAACAAATTTCTCTTGGCACCTCTTTGCGGGGCAAGCAGATGAACACTTGCTCCTTTTATATTGCTAAGCCAAGTGCTTAAAAGTTCTTTTTCTTCTTTTATTTCATGAGGCAAAAGAATTTCTTTTGGTATAAAAGTAGCTTGGTTATAATATTGTTTAATAAAGGCAGTAAGAACTTCCTCATCAGATTCGCCTTCGCTATTTGAGAGAAGAAAGTGGTTGCGCCCAATAACCATACCGTTTCTGACAAAAAAGACTTCAATACAGGTAGTATTGTTTTGTCTGGCAAGTCCTAATATATCTTGGTCGCCTTTTTCAGAGATAATATGCTGTTTTTCAATTACTGCTTCTACAGCTTTTAATCTATCTCTAGCTTGAGCCGCTTCTTCAAATTTTAAATCTTCGGCAGCTTTAGTCATATCTTCTTTTATTTTTTTTACAACAAAGTCACTGCGACCTTCTAAAAACATTTCTAAAGACTGAATCATTCTATTGTATTCTTCTTTAGTTACATTTCCTGTACATGGTGCCAAGCAGCGTTTGATATGGTATTCCAGGCAAGGCCTTTTGGGATTCATAGTTTTACATGATCGAAAAGGAAAGATGTTCTTTAATAATTTTATGGTTTCGTGGACTGCTCCTGCATTTGTATATGGTCCAAAATATTTTGAACCATCTTTAATTATTTTTCTGGTAGCAAAAATGCGTGGGAAATCTTCTTTGCTGGTTAATTTTATATAAGGATAAGATTTATCATCTTTTAAACTGATGTTGTATTTAGGATGATGCATTTTTATCAGATTACATTCCAAAATTAAAGCTTCAATTTCAGAAGAAGTAAGTATATATTCGAAATCTGCTATTTTAGCACGAAGGGCTTTGAGTTTTGGGGCATCATTTACATTTGGGCGAAAATAGGAACACACTCTGTTTTTGAGATTAATTGCTTTGCCAACATAAATAATATTGCCTTTAGCATCTTTCATTAAATAGGTACCAGGTTTGTTTGGTAAAAGTTTTAATTTTTCTTTTATGTTTTCCGGCAAGGCGATCACCTCGTTCTAATAGATGTATAGTTTATGCCAATATTTATTATAATTTCAAATAAATGGTTGCATTAAAATAAAAATATTTGTATAATTTAACTATAATATTTATTTTATAATATACCGAAAAAAAAGACAAATGGTGAGAAGTTACCTAAAAACTGAAATTGTTAGCAGGACAATAGTCGGAAAATTTCAAATTTTTACATATTTCTACAATAGCAAATTAGCAGGAACAATGTCTGCTAATTCTGAGGTGCACGCCTTTTTTGTATTTAGGAAATGCAAAAACTGATGACTGAAAAATGAAAAAATTTAAAAGAAGTAACTAAAGAAAAATTTAGAGGTTTTATTTAGGCGATTTAAAGTATATCTTTTATTTTTTACAAAAAAATTAGGAGGCAGAGAAATGAAAAAAAATGTAGTTTTAGCACTTGCAGTGGCGTTGTCATTGAGTGTAGCTGGTACTGCGATGGCACAGAATCCATTTAATGATGTGCCACAAGGACATTGGGCTTATGATGCAGTAGCTCAACTGGAAAAAGACGGTTTAGTTACAGGTTATGGTGATGGGACCTATCGCGGTGACAGAGCAATGAGCCGTTATGAAATGGCTACAGTAGTTGCTCAAATTGATGATGCAAATGGTGAAAATGCTGAATTAATCAACAGATTAAGAAGTGAATTCGCTACAGAGCTGTACAACCTTGGTGTTCGTGTAGATAGGTTGGAAAAAAATGCTTCAACTATTAAGTTTACAGCTGATGGTAGGATTAGGTACCAAAAAAATGGCAGTGGCTCTTCGGCAATAGTAACAAAATCAGAAAGCGCCAGAGCATATTCCAGATTCCAACAACGTATTAGAATAACTATGACTGCTAATATAAATGAAAAAGTAAAATTTATTGGCAGAGTAAAATATGAAAATAGTAGTAATGTAAAATCTGCTGCAAATAAGAATCCAGGTACTTCTCATTCACATGATGTTTGGATGGAAAGAGCTGAGATTCAGTGGACAAATGGTTCCTTCCAAGGTAAGTTTGGTAGAATCATGACTAATCTTGGTCAAGGATTGATTTGGTCTAATGTATATCCGATGGATGGTGGTTTAATAGGATATAAGACCAAGAAATGGGATGTATTTGGTGGTGTAGTTGATTTTGGTGCGTGGAATTTACCTCATGGTGACCATGCTCCATCTGCTAGTGAAGCAACGATGAAAAGTAAAGTTGGTTCAGCAGCAAATATTGGCTATAACATAAATGATAAAGTTAGCATTACAGGTGCGTATTTCAATAGCCACAATGAAAATGTTTATCCTTTCAGCCAAATGTCTTTCGGTATTAATGCCAAATTAGGCAAAGATTGGAGACTGATGGGAGAGTATATCAAAAATAATGCTGATTTGCCTAAATCATTAACAAAAAACAGAGATCAAGATCACGGCTATTGGGTAAGACTGCAATATAAGGATATTAATATGAAAAAGCCGGGAACTTATGGCATATATGCAGAATATCTGAAATTGGGAGCATATTCATTGGATAGTAAAGTGTGGGGTCATATACTTGATATCGCAGCAGGTAATGGCTGGAATGAGCAGAATACAAAATCTGATGGTGCTAAAGGCTATGGTATCAATGTTCGCTATGTTTTTGCTAAAAACATGAATCTTCAAGTTACTTTCCATGATCTTAAGAAATATGATGGATCAGAAAGTTACAGACACTACTATCAAGTAGCAACTAATTTTGCTTTCTAAAATAAAAGAGTAAAAAAACAAGGTATAGTTATAATACTATACCTTGTTTTTTTATTAATTGATTATGTTATCTCTATATGGTTAAAGAATATTTATAGTTATTTGTGGAATAGTAAATAATAGTTGCAATATGGTTTAAATCTTTGTATAATTCAATTCAAATGATAGGTGATTTTGGAATATAAATAATAAATTAATACATAGAATTTTGGCCTCATATCTGGAGGGAGCAGGATGTTTAAACGTTTACTTATTGCAAATCGCGGTGAAATTGCCGTTAGAATTATTAGAGCTTGTCAGGAACTTGATATTGAAACAGTTGCTATTTATTCAGAAGCAGACGCTAGTGCACTTCATGTACAATTAGCTGATTTTGCCTACCTTATAGGACCTGCTGAAGCAGCTCAAAGTTATCTTAATAAACAGGCTATAGTTGAAGCTGCTATAGATACTAAATCTGAGGCAATTCATCCAGGTTATGGATTTTTATCTGAAGATCATGAATTTGCTAAGATGGTCGAAGAAAGCGGTATAGTATTTGTTGGTCCTTCTTCTGATACAATTTTTGAAGTTGGCGATAAAGGTGAAGCAAGAAAAGCTATGGTTAAAGCTGGTCTTAGTATGTTAGAAGGGACTAAACTTATAGACAGTGTTGAAGAAGCTCTTGTTCAGGCAGATTTGGTTGGTTATCCGATTATTTTAAAGCCGGTTCATAGCGGTGGTGGCAGAGGTATGTATATAGCCTTTGATTCAGATGATTTGGTAGCAGCAATTGAAAAATATAACAATTCTTCTTTAGCAGGTACACCTTTTTATTTTGAAAAGTATTTAGCAGAAGCAAGACATATAGAAGTGCAAATTATTGGCGACAATTATGGTCATGTTGTTCACCTTGGTGAAAGAGAATGTTCTCTGCAAAGACGTAATCAAAAGATTTTAGAGGAAGCTCCTTCAAGTGCTCTTACTAATAAAAGCAGAAAAGTTGTTGGTGAACTTGCGGTCAGAGCTGCTAAGAGCGTACACTATGTAAATGCAGGTACTGTGGAATTTTTAATGGATGCTGAAGGTAATTTTCATTTTATGGAGATAAACCCAAGGATTCAGGTTGAACATGGTATAACAGAAATGATTACAGGAATAGATCTTGTAAAAACTCAGATTCAAATTGCGGCTGGTCAGTCATTGACTTTAAGTCAAGATGACATTACTTTTACAGGTCATGCAATTGAATGCCGTATCAATGCAGAAGATGCCAATAATAATTTCATTCCTTCTCCTGGGCAAATCACTTTTTATCATCCGCCAGGTGGCTCAAATGTTAGAGTAGATACTGGTGTTTGTGCAGGTTCTGTTATTACAATGCATTATGATTCTCTTATTGCTAAAGTTCTTGCATATGGCAAAACAAGAGGTGAAGCAATAACTACAATGAAAAGAGCTCTTAAAGAATTTAGAGTAGAAGGAATAGAAACAACAATAGATTTTCATAGAAAGCTTATGATAGATCCAAACTTTAAAATGGGTAGGATTGATACTCAATTTATTAATAGAAGAATAGTAAAAGACTAAAAAGAAGTTACCTTGGTAACTTCTTTTTGATTTATATTTTTTTAGGAATACGATCTCTGCAAGGCACAGCTACTTGGCATTTCCCACAGCCATAGCGACTGCGTCCTGTATTAAACATTTGAGTTGCATTAACAAATTTCATGCAAGGGATATGGGATTTTGCTTCTGCCATATCTTTATTTTTATCTATAGCATCTGCGGGGCAGTTTATAGCACATTTACCGCAGTTTATACAGTAATCGTACAGGCCGGAATAAGGTCTTTCATCAACAGGCAGTTCAAGATTTGTAATTATACTGCTAAGACGCCCGGCAATACCTTTTTTTGTGATAAGCCCTTTGGAAAGAGAAAAAGTTCCTAAACCACAAACATATGCTGCATGTCGTTCTGACCAGTTTGATTTAGTATGGTCATAAACTTTAAATCTACTATCATTAGTAGGGGCTATTACATTATAGCCTTCTTTTTTTATTTCTTCTACCAGGTGATCCATCAATGCTTTTTGGACAATCTGTCCTTCTATTCTAGCCATTAACCATTCGTCAGCCGGTTTGGTTAAATCTTTGGCATTTGCTTCTTTTATTCTTAAAGTAAATGGAGTGAAAATAGAAATAATGCTTTTAGCATCAGGCAGCCATTCAGTAGGAAGCATAAAATTTTCGTGTATTCCTTGAGGAGATTTTAAATAATTAAAGAATGGATCTTGTGCTGAACCTATATTTAAAATAGGATCTTCATATATTTTCATTCCTACCAGATCTGATCTAAGTGCAAATTCTTTACTGATATAATTTAATTGTGTTGTTTGAACAAATTTTGTAGCTATATTAGTTATTTGTTCTTTATTCATTAAAACACCTCCATTGTTTGAGGAGATTAACCAAAATGTATTTTCTGTATTTTATCATAGTTTATTTCAGTAGTCATTAATTTAGAAAATAAAGTTGAAATTAAAATTTTGAAATTTAACATAGATTTATCATTTACATAATATTGTCTTTACACGTTCTGGATATAATGCAAAATAACGAGGAAGATAATTTCTCAAATATTTTCATGGAAAAATAGGAAAACATGAATTTTAGGAGGAAAGAACAATGAAAAAAAGTGTAGCTTTGGCAATAGCAGCAGCAATATCTTTAAGTTCGGCAGGTACTGCACTGGCGAATAATCCATTTAGTGATGTACCACAAGGGCACTGGGCTTATGATGCAATATCACAATTAGAAAGAGATGGTTTAGTTACTGGATATGGTGATGGTACATACCGTGGTGATAGAGCAATGAGCCGTTATGAAATGGCTACTGTAGTTGCTCAGCTTGATGATGCAAATAGTGAAAACACCGAGATTGTTAATAAATTAAGAAGCGAGTTTGCTACAGAGCTTTATAATTTAGGTGTTAGGGTAGATAAATTAGAAAAAAATGCTTCTACTATTAAGTTTACCGGAGATGCTAGAATTAGGTATCAATCAGGTGGTGGCTCATCTTCTTTAATGAGTTTTAAAGATGATAATACTGCAAGAAGAGGTAGTAGATTTCAAGAACGTGTTAGAATAAATATGACAGCAGATGTAAATGAGAAAATTAAATTTTTAGGTAGAATTAAGTTTGAGAATACGAGTAACAGAAAAGATGCTAGTAAGACAGATAGTAGATCTTGGTCACAAGATGTTTGGTTAGATAGAGCAGAACTTGTCTATAAAAGTGGCAGTTTTAATGCTCGAGTAGGTAGAATTTTACCCACTCTTGGTCAAGGAATTATTTGGAGTAACAGTAATCCAGGAGATGGAGCATTAATAGGATTTACTAATAAAAAAATTGATATATTTGGCGGTGTACTTGACTTCAGTCCAACTACAGGTTCTAGCCATGGTGACAGTACAAATAGTCAATCGAGCAGAAATGCTAGTGTAGCTCATTTAGGTGTTAAAGTAACTGATAAAATTGCTATTACTGCTGCCTATTTAAATAGTCATAACAATACTACATATCCATTTGAGTTAATGGCTTTTGGTGCTAATGCAAAATTGGGTAGTAATTGGAAATTAGCAGGGGAATGGATAAAAAATAATGCAGACATATCATCAGGAGTAAAAAATAGTGACCAAGATACTGGTTATTGGTTAAGATTACAGTATAAAAATGCTGATATGAAGAAACCTGGAACATATCATATATATGCAGAATATATGAGCATGGGAGCTTATGCGGTTGATTCAAGTGCTCATCCTGATATTCTTGATATTGCACCTGGTAATGGAACAGGTAAAGATGGGGCAAAAGGATATGGTATAGGCATAACTTATGTTCCTGCTAAAAATATGAACTTGCAATTTGTCTTCCATGATCTTGAAACAAAAGATGGTAGTAAAG
The DNA here is from genome assembly GCA_030266395.1 of Selenomonadales bacterium OttesenSCG-928-I06. Classification (GTDB taxonomy): domain Bacteria; phylum Bacillota; class Negativicutes; order Sporomusales; family Sporomusaceae; genus JAJDHX01. The sequence continues at coordinate 28,210 of JAJDHX010000005.1, forward strand.
ATTATAGAAACAGTTATCAATTTTTAACTAACTTTAAATTCTAGGAAACAGATATAAAAAAACGGTATAGATTATTCTATACCGTTTTTTTTATTAATGTTTTCTTTCTAAAATAGGTTTTAGAAATTGTCCTGTATATGATTTTTTCGTTTCAGCTACATCTTCTGGAGTTCCAGCTGCTATTACTTTGCCGCCTTTATCTCCACCTTCTGGACCAAGGTCTATAACGTAATCAGCACATTTAATTACATCCAGATTATGTTCAATCACTATAACAGTGTCGCCGCCTTCAACAAGTTGGTCAAGCACTTGTAAAAGCTTGTGGATATCTGCTGTATGAAGACCTGTAGTTGGTTCGTCAAGAATATATAAGGTTTTCCCTGTACTTCTTTTAGAAAGCTCTGTCGCAAGTTTAACTCTTTGAGCTTCGCCGCCTGACAAAGTAGTAGCAGGTTGTCCGAGTTTGATATATCCAAGCCCAACTTCTTCTAAAGTTTCAAGTTTGCGACTGATTTTAGGAACATTTTTAAAGAATACAACTGCTTCACTAACTATCATATCAAGAATTTGAGCAATGCTTTTGCCTTTGTAGCGAACTTCTAAAGTTTCTCTATTATATCTGGCTCCTTTACAAACTTCGCAAGGTACATATACATCAGGTAAGAAATGCATCTCAATCTTGATTATGCCGTCACCTTTACAAGCTTCACAACGGCCACCTTTAACATTAAAGCTAAATCGACCAGGTTTGTAACCTCTCATTTTGCTTTCAGGAGTAATGCTGAAAAGTTCTCTGATATGATCAAAAACTCCAGTATATGTTGCTGGATTGGAACGAGGTGTTCTGCCTATTGGTGATTGGTCTACTTCTATAATTTTATCAATATGTTCTATTCCTAAAATTTCTTCATAGTTTTTATAATGTGTTTTATTTCTGTTAATGAGATTTTTAACACCTTTAGATAAAACTTCATTAACTAAAGTGCTTTTTCCTGAACCTGAAACTCCTGTGACAACTGTAAAAACTCCAAGAGGAAATTTGATATTTAAGTTGTTTAAATTATTTTCAGAAGCTTTTTTTATATCAATCCATTTGCCGTTAGGAGGTCTTCTTTTTATGGGAACAGGAATAAATTTTTTGCCACTTAGATAATTGCCTGTTACAGATTCAGGGCAGTTTTTTATCGATTCTATATTGCCTTGAGCTATAATTGTACCACCATGAGCACCTGCTCCTGGTCCAATATCAATTATTTCGTCTGCGGCATACATTGTATCTTCGTCATGTTCTACAACCAAAAGAGTATTACCTAAGTCTCTCATGCCTTTTAGGGTATTTAAAAGTTTGTAATTATCTCTTTGATGTAGTCCTATACTGGGTTCATCTAAGATATATAACACGCCGACAAGACCAGACCCTATTTGAGTAGCAAGTCTTATCCTTTGGGCTTCGCCACCAGAAAGTGTACCGGCAGACCTGGCTAATGTGAGATAATCTAATCCTACATTTAGCAGAAATCCTAATCTTTCATTAATTTCTTTTAAAACTTGAGCTGCAATTTTCTTTTCTCTTTCTGTAAAATCCAGATTTGAGAAAAATTTGATACATTCAGCTACAGTAAATCTAGTTACTTCATTAATATTTTTATCGCCAATTTTTACTGATAAAGCAGCTTCATTTAGACGTGCACCTTTGCAAGTAGGACACACTCTAAAAGTCATATATTTTTCCATATCTTCTCTGGCTTTATCAGTGAAAGCTTCTTTATAACGTCTGTTTATGAGCGGGAGTACTCCTTCAAAAGGTCTGGTATGTTTTCTTACTTCTCCCATCATATTTTCGTAATAAAAAGAAAATGTTTTACCTTCTTTAGCGCCATATAAAACTATGTTCCGAACTTTTTCTGGTAAGGTGCTAAATACTGTATCTAAAGTAAAACCATAGTGATCAAGTACTGCCTCTAGTTGGCACATGAAATAAGACTTAATATTTTTACTAAATGGTGTAATTACGCCATCTGAGAAACTTTTATCCGGGTCTGGGATAATTAAATATGGATCAAACTCTAAATTGTTACCGAGTCCGGTGCAATCAGGGCAAGCTCCATAAGGATTATTAAAAGAAAACATCCTTGGTGCTAGTTCTGGCAAACTGATTGTGCAGTCAGGACAGGCGAAATTTTGACTAAAAAGTAATTCTTGTGATTTAGTAGCAGAGTCATCTCTGGGTACTGTTATAACAGAGACTAGTCCGGACCCTAATTTTAAAGCAGTTTCAAGCGAATCTGCCAAACGAGTTGTATAATTTTCTTTTATAACAATCCTGTCTACAACAACTTCAATTGTATGTTTTTTGTTTTTCTCTAAAGTTATTTGACCGTCAAGGTATTCTGAGACATCTCTAATGTCACCATCTACTCGAACTCTCACATAACCATTTTTTCTAATATCTTCAAAGACTTTTTGATGAATTCCTTTTTTCCCTCTGACAAGAGGTGCTAAAATCATAAGTCTTGTATCTAATCCTAAATCTCCTATGTTATCAACCATTTGTTCTATTGTTTGCTGACTGATAGGTTTGCCGCATTTGGGGCAAAATGGTTTGCCAACTCTGGCAAATAAGAGTCTTAAGTAATCGTAAATTTCAGTAACAGTGCCAACAGTAGAACGAGGATTTCTGCTTGTAGTCTTTTGATCTATTGAGATAGCAGGTGATAATCCTTCTATATAATCAACATCAGGCTTGTCCATCTGACCTAAAAACTGTCTGGCATATGCTGATAATGATTCAACATATCTTCTTTGGCCTTCAGCATAAATGGTATCAAAAGCCAGGGATGATTTTCCTGAGCCGCTTAAGCCTGTGATGACTACTAATTTATTTCGTGGAATTGTTAGATTGATATTTTTTAAGTTATGCTCTCGAGCGCCTTTAATAACTATGTTTTCTAAGTAATTTCTGTTTTCTTTCACTTTTATATTGCAAAACACCTTTTGGTGAAAAGCTTTTCTCCTTTCCTGGGCAGGTATAAATCTATGGCTTAATTTTGAATTTATATAATCAATCTTATGTATAAAAACATAAATAGTAATTGTTATTTATAAATAATTTATAGCCTATATAATATTTTATCACAAAATGATATTTATAGATAGATTTTACTAAATTTACTTATAAACATAAGAATATTAAAGGTTTTCTTGATTTACTTGACGCATTTCCTTTATCATGCTAAAATAAATTTGGTCGCCAAGATTAGCTAAAATTTTTAGGGAAAATATTAAGCTTAGTTGGTGTAAGTTTCAGTAACTTTTTCAATTTTGAAACTATATAATATACATAATCAAGATTTATACGAAAAAGAAGTGAAACCAGGCTTAGAAATTTTTAATACTTAGCTTAAGTTTTACTTTGTTTTTTTGAGTTATTGATAATTTTTAAAATAGTTGATAGTCAAAAAGACATTAATTATGGGGGGTTATGGTTTATGCGCACAGTAGGCACCGTGGTAAGAGGTATCAGAGCGCCAATTATAAAACAAGGTGATGATTTAGTAGAAATTGCTGCTCAAACCTTAATAAATTCAGCTAAACAAGAAGGCTATACGTTTAATGATAAAGACGTAGTTGGCGTTACTGAAGCTGTAGTTGCACGTGCTGAAGGTAATTATGCAACTTTAGACCAAATAGCAGCAGATGTAAAAGATAAATTTCCTGGAGGAGAAATAGGTTTAGTTTTTCCTATTTTAAGTAGAAATCGTTTTTCTATGCTTCTAAAAGGTATAGCTCAAGGAGTTTCTAAGATTGTTGTTCAATTAAGCTATCCATCTGACGAAGTGGGAAATCCTTTAATAAGTTTAGAAAAGCTTGATGAAGCAGGTGTGTGCCCTCATAAAGATGTATTTACAGAAGTTGAGTTCAGAAAACTTTTTGGTGAAGTAACTCATCCTTTTACTGGTGTTGATTATATTAATTTTTACAAAGAAATAACAGGTGGCAAAGCTGAAATTATTTTAGCTAATGATCCTTGTGAAATATTAAAATATACTAAAAATGTTATAAATGCAGATATTCATACAAGAAAACGCACTAAAGCTTTATTGCAAAAAGCCGGAGCAGAAAAAGTTTGCAGTATTGATGATTTATTAACTAAATCTGTTAATGGCAGTGGTTTTCATGCAGAGTTTGGTTTATTAGGTTCAAATCTTGCTACAGATGATTCTGTCAAGCTATTTCCAAGAACAGGTCAGGATTTTGTTAATAAACTTGCTGCTCGTTTAAATGAACTTACTGGTAAAAATATAGAAGTTTTTGTTTATGGTGATGGTGCCTTTAAAGATCCTGTAGGTGGTATATGGGAGCTTGCAGACCCTGTTGTTTCTCCTGGTTATACCAAAGGCCTTGATGGACTTCCTAATGAGCTTAAATTAAAATATTTAGCTGATAATATGTTTGGCAACCTAGAAGGTAAAGAGATGGAGGATGCTATTAAACAAACTATTAAAGAGAAAGATAATAATTTGGTTAATAATATGTCTTCAGAAGGTACTACTCCTAGACGTCTGACAGATCTGCTTGGCAGTTTGTGTGACCTTACGAGTGGCAGCGGAGATAAAGGAACTCCAATCATCTTAATTCAAGGTTATTTTGATAATTACGCTAGCTAATAATCTAAAAAATATAAACCTTGGTGTTACTAAAAATGTAATACCAAGGTTTTTGTTATTTTTAAGCGAATTATGGTAAAATATAAATGTTATTTTAGATGAGAGAGGCAAAGCAATATGATTACTGCAATAATAACTGCCGCAGGTAGTGGCAAACGTATGAAAATGGATGTAAATAAAGTGCTTATATCGTTTAATGGCAAGCCAATTTTGGCTTATACAATAGAAGCTTTTATTAAGTCGAAAGAAATAGATGAACTGATAATAACAACAGTTAAAGGTGAAGAAAGACAAATAGAAGAAATAGTTCAAGCCTTAAACATAGAGATTCCTTATAAAATAATTCAAGGCGGTAAGGAAAGACAGGATTCTATTTTTAATGCTTTAAAAGCTATTTCAATAGATTCTAAGATAGTATTAGTTCATGATGCGGCAAGACCTAATATAAGACCAGAAATAATTTCTAAAGCTATAAAAGAAGCAAAAGAAAATAAAGCGGCTATAGTTGCTGTAAAAGTTAAAGATACAATAAAAGAAGAAAAGGATTCCGTAGTTGCCAGTACTTTGGATAGAAACAAAATTTGGACAGTACAAACGCCACAAGCATTTGAGGTGAAATTACTTAAAGAAGCTTATTTAAAGGCAAAGGAAGATGATTTTTTAGGGACAGATGATTCTTCTTTGGTAGAAAAATTAGGTGTGGCTGTTAAGATTGTAGAAGGCGATTATTCAAATATAAAAATAACGACAAAAGAAGATTTAGAATTATTGAGGTTGTTTATGAAGAGTAATGATAATATCAAATATCCAAGAGTAGGTATAGGTTATGATGTGCATCAATTAGTTGAAGGTAGAAAGCTGATTATAGGTGGGGTAGAAATTCCTCATATTAAGGGTCTTTTAGGACATTCTGATGCTGATGTTTTGTTGCATGCAATAAAAGATGCTCTGCTTGGTGCTGCTGCTTTAGGTGATATAGGCAGACATTTTCCGGATAGTGACAGCAGGTATGAAGGTGCTTCTAGTTTAGAACTTTTACGAGAAGTGGGAAGAATATTAGCACAAAAAGATTTTCAAGTAAATAATATAGACGCAACAATTGTTGCTCAAAAACCTAAGCTGGCACCTTATATAGAAACTATGAATAAAAATATTGCAGATGCCTTAAATATTGAAATATCTCAAGTTAATGTTAAAGCCACTACTACTGAAAAATTAGGTTTTGCAGGAACAGAGCAGGGTATGGCAGCATATGCTACAGTATCAATTATATAAAGAAAAGTTATTCAAAAAAATGAGGGTTAGAGAGTTGCTTTTATGCATAAAAGCAACTCTTTTGCATATATTAATGGTAACTTAAATATATACTAATTCTTAATTAAAAATGTGATAAATAAATTTTAGCCAAATTTATGTCGCGGTTTTAATTGAGGATTAGTATATGAATAAATATTTAAATTTTTGAGAAGGAGGCGTTAAGTGTGCTAAACTTAAGTAAAAAACATCTTTTATTAATTGTTTTTATTAATTTGTGTGTTCTTTTTATCTTTCCAAGTATAGCCGTAGCCGACTTTTCTTTTAAAATTAATTTTATAAGTGAAAATGATGGTTGGCTGACAAGTGAAATTTGGTATGATAATGAACTTTTTTGGCGGGGAACAATTTTGCCTGATGGTGTAAAACCTGTCTTTGGCGGCTTTAAAGATTCCAAGACAACTTTTTTTATACCTGATATAGTAAACGGCATGTTTGTGATAAAGGTAGAATAATCAAAAACATATAAGAAAACCCCTTGAAATTTATATTTCAAGGGGTTTTATAATTATTATTTAATCTTTTTCAGTAAACACCTTATATCCTTCGGCGGCAAGAGCCAAAGACAATATAAATAAAATTACAGAAAGACCTGTTACCATGAGATTAGTTGTAAAGTTGTAGTAAATTAACTGGATAAGGGCTGTGAGAGTAACTAAAAACATAAATACCATTGGTATGATTGCCATTGAATATTTTAGTTTAGCTCGTTTTAGCCAAACACAAACAGCTAGAAGTGAAAGAGCTGCCAGAAGCTGGTTTGCTGTGCCGAAGATTGGCCATATTGTGATATAGCTACCTATTGACATATAACCGCTAATTAAAAGAGTAATTAATGTGGCTATATATGGATTGGCCAGAATAGATTTTTTGGTTTCACCTGTTTTTTTATTTGTTCTAGTGAATAGCTCTTGAAAGATAAATCTAGCAAGTCTTGTTGCTGTATCCAGAGTTGTCATTGCAAATGCTGAAATAGTAAGGGCAATGAATCCTTTGGAAGCTTCAAAAGGAAGACCAAATGAAGTCATAAAAGTTCCTATCCCGTTTGCAAAAAGGTTAACAGGACCCTCGCTTTTAAGCATTTCCAGTAGTTTTTCTCCGCCTATATAGCCGACAGCAATTATTGCTATGACTGCCAGCAAGCCTTCTATTACCATACTGCCATAACCGATTAATTTGGCATCTTTTTCGTTTGCTAGTTGTTTGGAACTGGTACCTGAAGCTACTAGTGAATGAAAGCCGGAAATTGCACCACAAGCTACTGTTACAAATAGCATTGGAAATAGGAAATTGCCTTTGCCTAGATCAAATGTTGTGAAAGCAGCCAGATTCATTTCAGGCCTATACCACAAAACACCTGCAAAAGAGAATATTATCATAGCATAAAGCAGAAATGAGTTTAGATAGTCTCTGGGTTGAAGCAGTATCCAGACAGGTGCTATTGAAGCTATAAATATATATCCCATCAAAAACAAAATCCAAGAATTTTTATCTAGTTGAATAGGAAATAAACTTCCTAAATACATACATAAAATGAGGGATGCTAACCCCACTATTGTGGAGATTCCCAAAGGCAGGGAGCTTCTGTATACTCCAAATCCAAAGAGGATAGCAAGTAAGATAAATAAAAGTGAAGAAGTAGCTGCTGCTGGTGTTGCTACAAATGTAGCAGCAACAATGTTAGCAAATGCTGCTATAACTACAATTAAAGTAAGCCAGGCAAATATAGAAAACAGAAATTTACCGCGACTGCCGATTGTTGAAGAAATTATTTCACCTATAGTTTTTCCTTTGCTTCTAATTGAAGCTACTATTGAACCAAAGTCTTGTACTCCGCCAAAAAATATTGTGCCAACCAAAATCCAAAGTACAACAGGTACCCAGCCAAATAAGGCAGCTGTTATTGGTCCTATGATTGGTCCTGCTCCTGCTATTGAAGAAAAATGATGACCTAAGAGAACCATTCGATTTGCAGGGACATAATCTACCCCGTCGCGTTCAGAATGAGCAGGGGTTTCTCTTGAGGGATCAATATTCCACTTTTTTGCTAACCATGAGCCATATGTAACATAGGCAATAAAGAAAATAGCAGTACATACAAGTAATAACGAAGTTCCGCTCATAAAAAGACTCCTTTGAAAAAATTGCTATAAAAAGTATAGAACTTATTTAAAAGTAATGTCAAGCGTTTTGTTAACAATCAAAATTATAATTTTTTATTAACTTTTGGCCAAATTTATTACTATGAATCAACTTATTTTTAAGATCGACTAAAATTATGGCTAAATCAGCCCAGCCTTTCAGAGTAAGCATAAAATCTTTGTGATATTTTGCTTTTTCTGTTTCTTTTATTACTTCTGGTGATATATTTTCTTCTGTTATAATGACAAAAGTAACAATGGTTGACATATGGTTTTCTGAGATTTTCAGGTCTTTAGATATATATTTTTTAAAAATATCTGTGTAAGAAGTGATTGATTCAGCAGATAGGGACGTGGAAGGTATATGGATACAGATAAATTCATGATTTTTGGTTTGATAGATATTTAATTTTTTAGTAAATAAATATTTTTCACTAACAATTTTTTGTTCTGCAAATAATTCTAAGTTTAAATAGGGAAAGTTATTTGCATCTCTGAAATCAAAACTATTTTGCAATTTTCTTTTAATATGTCTTAAATAGTCAGCTGTATTCATATTAACCTCAGCATAAATCCCCTAACTAGCATAATTAGGGGATTTTTTATTATTAACTACGTAAAGCAGCATTAAATTTTTCTTTTAGATTTGTTACGATTTTTTCGTATATTGGATCTATTTCTGCATCTGTTAAGGTTTTGTTTTTATCTCTAAAAGTCAAAGAAAATGCTAAACTTTTTGAACCTTTTGGAATTTGTTCGCCTTTATAAAAATCAAATAACTCAAGGCTTTCCAGTAAATTGCCTGAACTTTTAAGAATAGCTTCTCTAATGGCTGAAGCAGGTATTTCTTCAGAGAGAATAACAGCTAGATCGCGTGTGATAGCAGGGAATTTAGGCAGTTCTTGATAAACTGCTGTTGTAGTATATTTTGTGAGTTTATCCAGGAATATTTCAAATACATAAGTTTTTCTTTTAATATCAAATGCGTTCATAACTACAGGATGTACTTCTCCTAAATATCCTATCAGCTCGTCACCAATTTTGATTATAGCTGATTTTCCAGGGTGAAGAGTTGTTTGGAGAAGGTTGATATAATCTTTGTCTTCTGGGCTCTGATTTGAAGTTTCAAAATCAGGAACTGTAATGATATAATCTTTTATTTTTAATGAATCTAAGATAACTTCCAGAGAACCTTTAGCATCATAAAAATCAACATTATCATTTGATTGACTGAAAACTTGTTTATGTCTTCTGCCTGACAAAAGACCGCCAAACATTAAAGGTTCAACAGGGAATTTTGTTATGGGAAGTTCTTCAGATTTGTATATAGCACCTATTTCATAGATTTTAAGATCATAGTTGTTTTTAGCAGAGTTACTTGAAGCTGTCTCTAATAAACTGCCTAAAAGAGTTGTTCTTAAACTAGGGAAATCATCTGTAATAGGATTTAAAATATCAATAGTTTTTCTTAAATTGCTATCAGAAGTAAGATTAAGTTTATCTAGAGTGCGGTTATTTACAAAGCTAAATGAAATAGTTTCATAAAAACCTATGCCTTGGCAAATTTCTTTAATTTGGTTAACAATAGAAGAGGTGCTTTTTTCGGCAGTTTCTGAAACAGGGAAAACAGGTGTACTTGTAGGTATATTGTCATAACCATATAATCTGGCAATTTCTTCTGAAATATCAGCAACCTGTTTTACATCAGATCGCCAGGAAGGAACTGTTGCTGACATATCTTGCCCATTTATAGATATTTCAAATTCTAAAGATTTTAGGAAACTTACCATGGTTTCTTGATCAATATTTGTACCTAGAATTTTGTTTATTTTATCTTTTGTAAAATTAATTTCAGTAGGGGCTATTGGATTAGGATAATTATCTACTATCCCTCTGCAAGTTATAGAAGAGTCTGTAGCTTCTAAAAGATTAGCAGTTCTATCTAAAACATTTGTGATATTTCTAATGTCTACACCACGTTCAAAACGACTTGAAGCTTCTGAACGAAGACCAAGTTCTCTTGACGTTCTTCTGATGTTAGCATTATTAAAAGAAGCTGATTCTAAAAGAACAGTTGTTGTTTTTTCAGTAACCTCTGTATGTAAACCGCCCATAACTCCTGCAAGTCCTACAGCATTGGTTTTATCTGCAATTACTATCATATCTGGATTTAAAGTTCTTTTAGCATCATCAAGAGTTGTTAATTTTTCATCTTTGTCAGCTTTTCTTACTATTATTTCATGATTTTCTAAAAGATCATAATCAAAGGCATGTAAAGGCTGACCTGTCTCCAACATAACAAAGTTAGTTATATCTACTATGTTATTTATAGGGCGCATACCTGCTGCCAGAAGCCTTTTTTTAAGCCAAGCTGGCGAAGGTTTTACTTTTACATTTCTAAAAATTCTGGTAGCATATCTATGACAAATACTGCTGTCAGCAATAGTAATTTTGGTTAAATCTGCTACATTTTCTGAGGATTCTTCTTTTACATCTAAAGAAGGTTTCTTTAAAGGTCTTTTGGTTAAGGCTGCAATTTCTCTTGCAATGCCAAGCACGCTAAAACAGTCTGCTCTGTTAGGTGTTAAATCAAACTCTAGAACAACATCATCAAGACCTAAAACTTCTCTGATATCTGCTCCAATAGGAGTATCATCAGGTAATATATAAATACCTTCTCTATCTTGAGCTGATACTAGTTTTGCATCAAGTCCTAGTTCAGTTGTAGAACAAAACATCCCAAAAGATTCTACACCTCTTAAAACTGCTTTTTTCATTTTTGTACCGTCAGCAAGTTTTCCGCCTACAGTTGCAACAGGAACAATATTGTCTTTTCTTACATTTGTGGCTGCTGTAACTATTGTTAAAATTTCAGTATTTATATCAACTTTACATACAGATAATTTTTCTGCATTTTCGTGTTTGTCTACACTAAGAATTTTACCTGTGATAATACCTTCAATATCTTTACCTAAATATTCAATACTATCTACGGCAACACCAGCTCTTGTAAGCATTTCTGCAAGTTCTTCAGGTGTTTCTTTTATTTCAACATATTCTTCAAGCCATTTAATGCTTGTTTGCATTTTAATTCCTCCTGATTCATAATACAGATTCACATTCAAAAACATATGATATTTATTCTGTGTTTTTAAATGGGGATTAGTATAAGTAATTTAGAATTGTTCTAAAAATCTTACATCATTTTCATAAAATAATCTTAAATCATTTATTTTGTATAAAAGCATAGTTATTCTTTCTATGCCAAGACCGAAGGCAAACCCACTTACTTTTTCAGGATCATAGTTACTCATTTTAAGTACATTTGGATGAACCATTCCTGACCCTAAAATTTCGAGCCAGCTTGTGTATGAGCAAACTCTGCAACCTTTGCCATTGCACATTACGCAAGAAATATCAACTTCTGCACTAGGCTCTGTGAATGGGAAAAAGCTTGGTCTGAAACGAACTTTTACGCTGTTACCGAAAATGTCTTTTAAGAAAAATTCTAAAATAGCTTTTAAATCTGAAAAGTTTATATCTTCATCTATTACAAGTCCTTCAACTTGGTTAAATACCGGAGAGTGTGTAGCATCATAATCTCTTCTGTAAACTCTACCTGGAGCAATAATTCTGATAGGTGAGTTCGGCTTTGCTTGTTGCATAGTTCTTACTTGAACAGGTGAAGTGTGTGTTCTAAGTAAAAATTCTTTTGTTATGTAAAAAGAGTCTTGCATATCTCTGGCAGGATGATCTTTTGGTAAATTCAAAGCTTCGAAATTGTGAAAATCACTTTCAATTTCAGGACCTTCTGCTACAGAAAAACCCATATTTATGAAAGAGTTTTTTACTCTTTCTAAAGTTAAAGTTAAAGGATGTTTATGTCCGATATCATTTCTTCTGCCAGGCAAAGTTACATCAATTTTTTCGCTTGATAATTTGCCTGAAAGCTCTTTTTCTTTTAAAGTGCTTGATTTTTCAGCAATAATATTTTCAAAATCTGCTCTTACTTCATTTACTAATTTACCTACTAGAGGTCTTTCTTCTGGACTCAAAGATCCTAGGGAACGCAAAAAAGTAGTCAAGTTGCTTTTTTTGCCCAAATATTTTACCTTTAAATCATTTAATTCTTTTTCAGAAGAAGCGTTGTTTAATTCAGTTAAACCTTCATTTCTAAATAAATTAAGTTCTTCTTTAAGCTTATTCACTTTTTAACCTCACTTTTTAATGTTATAAATATAAAAATAAAAAGACTTTTACCCCTTGAAAGGGGCAAAAGTCCTGCTTTTGCGGTACCACCCTAATTTTTGCTTGTGGTTCTTTTAACGGGGAAAACCGTTTGACCTACGCAAGATAAATCTCTTCAGTCAAAAGACTCCAGAACGAACTTCTGTCAGAAAATTTTAGTGCAGCTTTCAGTCTATGGCTGCATTCTTCCCTGTAAAAATTTTGGCCTGACGTACTTTTTTCTTTCATAGTCCTAAAAATTATATAAATGCTTTAAACTATTGTACCATGATTTTTTTATAATATAAATACATAGCAACAGAACCGGTAGCTTCAAAAAGTCGCCAAAAGAAATTAACATTAACAGAAACCATTACGGTCACACCCTCTCTTGCTGTTTGGGCAATTTAAGGTTATTGCTTAAACGTAATTATAGCATAATTGATTTAAAGACACAAGGGAATCTAAATTTTGGCAATTTCATATAAAATAATTCCTGCAGCTACCGATACATTAAGTGATTCAGCTTGTCCATGAATAGGAATACAAACATTTTTATCTGCATTTTTCAAAATGTTTTCTGAAAGACCGTTTGCTTCATTGCCAAAAGCAATTGCCAGAGGTTTAGTAAATTTCATATTGGTATAATTATTGTTAGAATCTAAGGCTGTAGCATATAAAGCTACATTATTTTCTTTAAGATATTTAATAAGATTTTGAGATTCAATTCCTTGAATGATTGGCAGATGAAATAAAGAGCCCATAGAAGAACGTACTGTTTTAGGATTAAAAAGATCAGCAGTTCCTTGCAGCATAATGACAGCACTGCATCCAGCTGCATCAGCAGTCCTTATAATTGTACCTACATTACCGGGATCTTGAATATTGTCTAATACAGCTATGAAATGATCACTTTTATTTTTAGAAAACAATCTATCTAAGCTATATTCAAATTTTTCAACTATTACCATTACACCTTGCGGTTCTTCTGTATCGCTTATTTTATTATAAACTTCTGGTGATACTTCCAGAAAAGGGATTTTATCTATATTAAAAAAATCAAAGTAATTTGCACTGTTAGGATTGTTTTTTAAAAATTTTTTGCCAAAAGTATATAAGGCATCTTGAAGTCTTCGTTTTTTTAGCACTTCTTTTGTGTAAATAACTGTTTTAACACGGCATTTTGATTTTAGACATTCTTCTATAAGTCTTATACCTTCTAAACAGTAAACATTGTTTTTATCACGATATTTTTTTTGCTTTAAAAGCGCAATTTCTTTAATGATAGGGTTTTGAACACTTAAGATTATCTTTTTGTTAATATCAAGATTTGCAAAGTCCATTAGTACACATCCTTTCTATAACAAGGATTTTTATTAGTTGGTTGTATTATACACCAGTAAACTTATTTTTAGCAATGCATTACTTATTTGGGAATTATATCTAAAAGATCAGATAGCTTTTTAAAATTTTTATTTACACCATAAAAAAATAAAGCCAGGTACAGATTTGAATAGACTGTACTTGGCTTTTGTTTTTAAATCATTAATTAAATTGCTCTTTAGCGGTATCTGCAAGTTTGCTAAAAGCAGCAGCATCAGTAACTGCTAAGTCAGCAAGCATTTTGCGATTTATTTCTATACCTGCTTTTTTAAGACCGTTCATCATTCTGCTGTAAGAAATATCATTCATTCTAGCAGCAGCATTTATTCTGGCAATCCATAATTTTCTAAAGTTACCTTTTTTGTCGCGACGATCTCTATAAGCATAATGAAGTGCTTTCATTACTGTTTCGTTAGCTTTTTTAAACTGTCTGTTTCTTGCGCCGCGATATCCTTTTGCTAATTTAAGAATTTTTTTATGACGTCTATGTGCTGTTACGCCTGTTTTTATTCTTGGCATTTGTTAAACCTCCTATAATTGTGAACCGTTATTTTTACATAAAAGTTTTATAATACTAGAAATTATCTTGCGTAAGGAAGCATTTTAGATACGCGTTCGTGATCAGACTTGCTTACAAGCGTAGCTTTTCTAAGATTTCTTTTTCTAGCAGGTGATTTTTTTTCTAAGATATGACTTTTAAAAGCTTTAGCACGTTTAAATTCTCCAGAGCCTGTGACTTTAAAACGTTTTGCAGCGCTTCTACGAGTTTTAATTTTAGGCATTGTAGCATCTCCTTTTAATTTATGAGAAAAAGACTTTTGTGATATGTAATACACAGACAAGTCCTTTTACATGCATTTTTAATAATCTAGTTAGCTTGAGTTGTACTAGATTTTGGACTTAAAATCATAATCATATTTTTACCTTCAAGTTTGGCTTCTCTTTCAATAATGGCAGCTTCTTTTAATAAATCTCCCATTTTAACTAAAAGTTGTCTGCCAAGCTCAGGATGAGATAACTCTCTTCCTCTAAAGGTGATTGTAACTTTAACTTTATCTCCATTATCCAAGAAGCGTTGAGCATTTTTCAACTTAACATTAAAATCATGATCTTCAATGTTAGGTCTAATTTTAACTTCTTTTAAAGCTGTTACTTTTTGTTTTTTCTTAACTTCTTTAGCTCTTTTTTGTCTTTCGTATCTGAATTTACCTGAATCAATAATACGACAAACAGGTGGTTTGGCAGTAGGAGCAACTTCTACTAAATCAAGATTTTGCTCACTTGCAAGTTTAAGGGCATCTTTAAGGCTCATTATACCCAATTGTTCATTTTCGCTGTCAATCAATCTAACTTCTTTAGCCTTAATTTCTTCGTTGATCTTTAAATTAGCTTCTTTGCTAATTGAGACTCACCTCCCGATTAATATAAAAACATAAAAAGCGAGTGGAACAGTCCACCCGCAAAATAATTTAAATCATAAATATGATAAATTTATTATTTCGACCATACTAGCTAAGCGCTGTAAGGTGAGAAGCGGATGGCTTCTACTTTAATTTTACTCTAATATACTACCATTATTTTTTCTTAAAGTCAATTTTTTCTTTTGAAAAATTAAACTTTCACTAAATTTTGAGCTTTTGTATTTATTTCTTCTCTAACTCTATCAATAAACTCGTTTAATCCCATAAACCCTAAATCGCCTTGACCAAATCTTCTTACAGATACACCGTTTTCTTCAATTTCTTTTTCTCCAACAACAAGCATATAAGGGATTTTAGCAAGTTGGCCTTCTCTTATTTTATAACCGATTTTTTCGTTTCTGGAATCAACTTCTACCCTAATATCTTTATCAAAGATTTCAGAGGCAATTTTTTCTGCATATTCTACATGACGAGAACTTACAGGTAGAATTTTTACTTGTACAGGAGCAAGCCAAACAGGGAAAGCACCTGCATAGTGTTCTATTAAAATACCAATAAATCTTTCTATACTGCCATAAACTACTCTATGCAACATAACAGGACGATGTCTTTGACCATCTTCTCCAACATAATTTAAGTCGAATTTTTCAGGAAGCATCATATCAAGCTGGATAGTACCGCATTGCCATGTTCTGCCGATAGAATCTTTTAAATGGAAATCTATTTTAGGTCCATAGAAAGCTCCATCGCCAGGGTTGATTTTATAAGGCATTTTAAGTTCTTCTAATGCTTCTTTTAAGGCGTTAGTAGTTATATCCCATATTTCATCAGTACCCATTGCTTTATCTGGTTTTGTGCTTAATTCAGCATGATAAGAAAGTCCAAAAACATTATATACTTCATTAAATAAATGAATTACATTTTTAATTTCAGATTTAATCTGAGAAGGTAGCATGAAAATATGTGCGTCATCTTGAGTAAAACTTCTAACTCTCATTAGTCCATGAAGAACTCCTGAAATTTCATGTCTGTGAACTTGACCTAATTCGCAAGTTCTAAGAGGCAGGTCTCTATAACTGTGATAGTCAGCTTTATACACTAAAATTCCACCAGGACAATTCATTGGTTTTACAGCAAAACCTTCGGTATCTATTTTAGTGAAATACATATTGTTTCTATAGTGCTCCCAGTGCCCTGACTGTTGCCAGAGTCTTTGATTTAAAATGATGGGAGTTTTAATTTCTTTATAACCATATTGACGATGAATTTGACGCCAATAATTTTCAAGTTCATTTCTGATAACCATACCATTAGGATGGAAAAAAGGAAACCCAGGACCATCTTCTTGAATACTGAACAGATTTAGTTCACGACCAAGTTTTCTATGGTCGCGTTTGGCAGCTTCTTCAAGCATTGTCAAATAAGCTTCTAATTCTGATTTCTTTTCAAAAGAAGTTCCGTAAATCCTTTGCAGCATTTTACGGTTTTCATCGCCTCTAAAATAAGCGCCTGCAATACTTTGTAATTTTAAAGCTCTTATTTTGCCAGTAGAAGGAAGATGCGGACCGGCACAAAGATCAACGAATTCACCTTGTTTATATAAAGATATTTCAGCATCTTGCGGTAAGAGAGAGATAAGTTCTTGTTTATAAGTTTCGCCCATTTCACCAAACATAGCTATTGCTTCTTTTCGAGGCATAACAAATCTTTCGATAGACAAGTCTTCTTTTACAATTCGATTCATCTCAGCTTCTATTTTTACAAGATCTTCTGGAACAAATTTATGATTACAATCAAAGTCATAGTAAAAACCATTAGCAATAGCAGGACCTATACCAAGTTTGACATTATGATATAGACGTTTTACAGCTTGAGCTAAAATATGTGAAGAAGTATGACGAAAAGCATCTTTACCTTCTTCATCTTCGAAAGTAAGAAATTCTACATTGCAGTCTTCTTCAATATGAGTAGTTAAATCAGTCAGGTTGTCATTAACTTTAGCAACAAGCGCATTTTTGCCAAGGCTTCTGCTAATATTTGAAGCAATTTCTGATAATGTAAGCCCTTTTTCAAATTCTTTTACAATACCGTCTTTTAGAGTAATTTTAATCATTCTATATTCTCCTTACTAGGTAATAAACATATATACAGGGTTTTAATAAAACTAAAAAACTCTCATCCCTAATAGGGACGAGAGATACTCGCAATCCACCCTGATCTAAATAAAAACAAATCATGTTTTTTTAACGAGGTTTTATCCCCGGCATAATTTACTGTAATTTTCAATCATGCAGTTTAAAGGTGGTAACAATTTTTAGGTTTGCGCAAAGATGCTTTCAGCTTATAACATCTATTCTCTGGATACGCCTATCTGAAAATGTCATGTCCTCATCATAACTATTTAAATATTAATTTGTGTTCAATAAATTATAAGATAAAAACAGTTTTTTTGTCAAGTTTTCTTTATTTTAATTAGATTTTTCTTTTTTCTTTTGTAATTCTTGCTTAATATATTCTACATCTTGAATCATTTTTTCAATTTTAAGCCATTTTTCACCAAGCGGACTTAGCGGATTTTCTTCTATATTTTTGCTGAATTCAGCTAAATCATGTTTGGTAAGAGGCTCTTTATCATTTTCTAAGATGATGCTGAGATCACCGGAACTTTCAAGTCTAGCTAATTTTATGTCTTTCATATCCAGCATTGTAAGTCCTTGTTTGTGTAATTCTTGTCTTAAATCATCAAAGTTAAGATGTGTTTTTTTAAAATTGTTTTTGAGAATTTGTCCATCTGCAATCAAGGTTACAGGGACACCTTCAAACCATTCTCTTAGAGTTATATTTTTTAAAGCTAAATAGCCCATAGCTTGTTGTATAATAAGCAAAAACAACAAAATTAGTATACATATAAAAACACTTATCGAATTATCTACTGCACCTGAGATTACAACATCTCCAACTCCTACTAACATTATAAAATCAAAAGGAGATATTTGCCCTACGGTTCTAGCGCCCATAATTCTAACTACTATAAAAGCAGTAAATATTAGAACGAAAAACCTAATAAGAAGAGATATGTGTTCTAGGAATGTTGGCATAAATTCTTCGGACATAAAACCTACCCCTGCAAGATAAATATTTTTAAGTTAATATATAATACTATTATTAACCTAGAAATATAAAACATACTTAAATCATTTTTTAAGTTTGCAGGATTTATTTGAGTGACTAATAGCAGAAAAATAAAAAAGGATATGTCTTAGACATATCCTTTTAATGTTTTAAAAACTATTTTGTTTCTGCTTTAATCATCTTCATTAGTTCTGTATAATCATCAGATAGCTTCGAATATTCTTCAGCTAGATTTAAAGCTGCCAAAACAGCTATTTTTAATAAAGGAAGTCCTGGATTTTCTTTTGCCAGTTTGTTTAATTGTCCGTCTACAAATCTTGCTAATCTTATTACTTTATCAGGATCTGAAGTTGTTTTTAGAGAATATGTACTGCCAAATATTTCAACTGTAACTTTCACTTTTTCTTGTTCTCTTATTTCATTTATGTTTTTTTCTAACATTGCTCCCACCTGACTTCTTTAGATTTATATATTTTATTTTATCATAATCTCAAAAATAAAGCTTCTTAATTTTTAAAAGAAAATTTAATTACCAGCTACTTTTGCTGCGCCAAAACTCTGGTCTAAGGAAAACTATAACTGTAATTAACTCCAGACGTCCCAGAATCATTAACATAGTACATAAAAATTTGGTTCCTTCATTAAGTTCAGCAAAAGTCGTAGTAGGACCGATTATCCCAAAACCAGGACCGATATTTCCCAGTGAGGTTGCTGCTATAGATAAAGATTCAAATAATTCGGCATTTGATATACCGCAAATTATTAAAGCTGAAACAAATAAAGTTAGTATATATAGGAAGAAAAATTGCAGAATTGTGGTAACCATAATATGATCTATGGTTTTATCATTGATAGTTATGCTTGTTACGACTTTAGGATGCACCATTTTTTTGAGTTCGGCCCAGCTTGTTTTGAATAAAACAATATAACGCAAAATTTTAATACCGCCGGCAGTAGAGTAAGTACAACCTCCGATTAACATTAAAATAAATAAGAGCATTTTAGAAAAATTGGGCCAAGTTTCGTAATCTGCACTGACAAAGCCGGTGCTGGTGATAATTGAAGACACTTGGAACAAAGAATCCAGAAAAGCAGTTGATGCATTTGCAGAATTTCTAATCATTAAATCTATGCTTATTAAGATAGAACAAGTAGCTATTATAGCTAAATATGTTCTAAGTTCTGTGTCTTTATATATTCTGGCTAAACCACCTTTGCGGGATGCTTGGAAATAAAGAGCAAAGCTGCCTCCGGATATGATCATAAAGATTATAGTGATTATTTCTATATAAGCATTGTTGTAATAAGCAATACTTGCATCTTTTGTGGAAAATCCGCCTGTAGCTATTGTGGAGAAAGAGTGGTTTATAGCTTCTAATATAGGCATACCTGCCAACACTAACAAAATGGCTTGAGTTATTGTAAAAAACATATACAAACCAAGTAAAGCTTTAGCAGTGTCTTTAAGGCGCGGAACTATTTTATCAGTAGCCGGACCTAAGATATCTGATCTAAACAAATGATAAGAATTCATGCCAATACTAGGTAAGATTGCAATATAAAGCAAAACTATACCCATACCGCCAAGCCAGTGAGTGATGCTTCGCCAAAGCAATACTGAATCTGTCATATTTGCTATGTTAGGAAGTATTGTTGCGCCTGTTGTGGTTATACCAGAAACAGCTTCAAACCAAGCATCTATTCCTGATGGGATAGCACCTGTAAAGAGAAAAGGCAAAGTTGCATATAAAGGAGCTAAAAGCCAAATCCCAACGATGATGGCATATCCTTCTCTGATTTTTAGATCCATTTGATCTATGTTTCCTCTGGTAGCAAGAGAAATGCCGCTAATAAAGGTTAGTAAGAAGGCCATAAATAAACCAATAGAGCTGCCATCTTGTAAATATATTGATAAGGTAAAAGGAAATAGCATTGTGAGAGAGTAAAAAATTAGAAGTCTTCCTAAAATTCCTCTGACAAATGACGTGTTCATTTTTTAGATTCCTCTTCATTTTATTGATTTTGTGATAATAATTAGATTTGTTTTTTAGTATATTTAAGTGTGGATATAAATATATGTTTAGTGGGGCTGGTGCATTTGGATTTTAAATTATTGCTTTCTTCTATGCGTATATATCTAGCGTTTACCGAAGTAAGATATAACTTTTTCAACAGACTCTGGTAAAACAACTACTATAACTCTATCATTTATCATTAAAACAGTATCACCGTTTGGTACAATTGCCATTCCGTCTCTTACTATAGTACCTATTAAGGCATTTCTAGGGAAGCTGGCATCTTTTAAAGGAATATTTATATGTTTGCATTTTTCGCTGACTATGAATTCCAAAGCTTCTGCATTAGCTCCCTGCAAGAGAGATACTTGAACGATATCACCTTTTCTTACTAGTTTTAAAATTGTGCCTGAAGTTATATTTATAGGTGATAGTGTTACATCTATTCCCAGTTGTTCTGTTAGATCGCTGTAGTCTGTCCATTCAAGCTTAATTATTGTTTTAGCAGCTTTTAGATGTTTGGAAATAAGCGCGAGAAGCAAATTGAGTTTATCATCTTCTGTTACGCAAACTACAACATCAGCTTCTTCAATACCAATGTTTTTTAAAAATTCAATATTTGCAGCATCAGCACAAAATACGTTTGATTTTCTTAATTTGTCAGCAGCAAATTGTGCCCGTTTGGGATCTTTTTCAATAATTTTTACAGAAATATCTTTTTCTTGCAGCATTGCTGCCAGATATCTACCTATTCTGCCTGCACCTATTATTAAAACCCGTTCAACTTTTGATTGTTTACTACTAAATTGTTGGCTGAATTCGTGTATTGCCTCATCTTCTCCCAGAAAAAATGCATTGTCATTAAGCAGCAAGCTATCTCTGCCACTAGGTATAATCATTTTGTGAGAACGCATAATTCCTGCAATCAGTATTTGAGGAGGTAAAGTTAAATCAATTAAAGGTATATTGCTGTAAGGGCAATCTTCTTTTATTTTAGTTTCAAACATTTGTACTTTGCCTTCGGCAAAATGTTCTACATTTATAGCGCCAGGTGTAATTAGAATTCTTAATATTTCAAGAGCAGTTACCAGTTCAGGATTGATTGATAAATCAACTCCTATTAAATCATTAAAGAATACCAGTTCTCCTTCTTTGGAATAATCTTCGCTTCTAACTCTGGCAATAGTTTTCTTGGCACCTAATTTTTTGGCAGCAAGACAAGAAAGCATATTTATTTCATCAGATATAGTTACTGCAATTACCAAGCCGCTTTTTTTTGCGCCGGCATCTGTGAGTGTCTGTGGGCTGGCACCATTTCCCAAGATAGTTGTTACATCCAAATTTGATTTTACCACATTAATCCTATCTTCATCTTGATCAATAACTACCACACTATGGCTTTCTTCTGAAAGACGTTTTGCTAAACTATAACCTACTTTGCCTGCACCAATAATAATTATATGCATATATAGGCCTCCAAAAAATTATATATTTATAACAATGTTTATAACTTATTTTAATATTATTATCTACTATCCTACATTTTTTGAAAAATGATTTCAAGTAGATTATTTATTTTATATTAGAAAATAAGGTTTTGTAACAGAAGATTTAGTTTAGACATATATATAAATAGAATAAAAAGAGAGGGGGATCATGTGTGACCGACAAAAAGCTCAGAGCTTATATGACTAATAAAAAGGGCAGTCTTAGTTTACCAGCAGGACCTCAAACAGTTGTTGTTCGCCAAGTAATAGGAGAACAAGAAAGACAAAAGGTGCTTGATGTTCAAATAAAAGTTCCTGAAAGAAAACCTGCTATTGAACAAATAGTAGATGTTTTTGTAAAGAATTTAAAAGTACTTCGCGTTGATGTTATCAATGATAGAGTTATAGTTCGCGGCGATTTAGAAATAAAAGCTATTTATGTAGCTGCACTGCCTCAACAACCTGTTCATGCGGTTGAAGTAAAACATTATAAATTTACTCAAGAAGTTGATATCCCTGGTGCAAGAAAGGGTATGGATGCAGAAGCTAATGTAGTTGTAGAATTTGTAGATTATAATGTAGCTGAATATACAAGAGCTTATAAATATAAAAACTTCGAAAACATGGATAGTAATTGTAGTTGCAACAGCTATTGTGATTCTTGTGATGATTATTGTAGTGATGACTGTGAAGATACTCCGGTTTGTGATGAAGAAGATACTTGCCCTTGCGAAGACACAAGAGAATTTGATGTATCCATTGTTTTAAAAATAGTGGCTAAAGTTATGGCGGATCGTGAAGTTGTAGTTGGTTATATTCCGCCTGCTGTGAAATCTGCTGTAAAGGCGAAATTACCTGCAAAACCTAAAGGATAAATTTTTAGCTTGAAAAATGAGGAAGAAGGGATGGTTTAAATTGAAAAGTAAAAAGCCTAAGTCCCAGCTTGACTCCAAAAAAGATAAGGCTGAACTTAATAGACAGATAGATGTTACTTGTGTCTGTCAGGCCAATGTTGCTCCTCAGACTATTCAAGTGGAACAGGTATTAGGAGCTAATATGGCACAGCGGATAGTTGAATTTGACCTTGTTGTGCCAGAAAACAAGCCTGGCATTGAACAAATAATTGATGTTTATGTGAAAAACATAGAAATAACAGCAGCTGACATTATTTTAGACAGAGTTATTGTGCGTGGTTGTTTAGAAGTGAAGGTTTTATATGTGGCAGATCTTCCTGATCAGCCTGTTCATGCTTTTGAAAGAAAGAATGTTAAATTTACTCGTGATATAGAAATATTAGGTGCTGAACCAGGAATGAAAGTCAATGCTGATACTATGGTTGAATTTATTGATTATGATGTTGATTATGAAGATGACGGCTGTACTTGCAAAGATAAAATTAATGTAACTATAGTCCTAAAAGTTTGGGCAAGAGTTATTAACACTCTAAAAATGCAAGTTTATGCTAGTGAAATCCCAGGAGAAAAACCTATTGCTGTACTAGAAGAACCTATTATAGTGCCTGAAGAGCCTGTTGTGCCCGAAGAGCCTATTGAAGAACCGGGAGAAGGTGTATCTGGGGAAGACTTAGAGCAAGGCGAGGATTTTTATGAAGAAGAATATTTAGAAGAAGAAATAGAAGATTTAGAAGAAGGCATTCAAGTTATGCAAGTTACAGGAAATGTAGTTAATGTTAGAAATGGGCCAGGAACTAATTTCCCAGTTTTAGCAAAAGTAAGTAAAGGTGATCTTGTTAGTATAAGAGATCAAGCTTTTGGCTGGTTTAAAGTAACTTTAGCAGATGATTCTACTGGTTGGATTGCAAGCTGGCTTCTAACTAATGTTAAGGGATAATTTTTGAAACTATAAAATTAATGAAGAAGGTCCCGGGGATAGATGCAATATGCTTGTCCTCGGGATTTACTTAATTTTTAGATTAATTTAGTAAAAATATTCGCCAGAGGTGAATTTAATTGTTGACTGCTATTGAATATTTAGGACCGGTAGGAATAGGAGCTACAGCTCCTCAAATGTTTAACGCAATTGATCATAATGATAATGATGCTGTAAAAACTTATATAGTTAAATTTGCTAATAATCGTCTTGGTGCAAAAGTTTTGGTAAACGAACTTTTAGCACTTAGATTTGGAAAATTGATAGATATCTGCTTTCCTTCGGGAGGCATTATAAATATACCTAAAGAATTGGTAGTAAACAACAGAAGATTATTGATTGCCGGATTTACATCAGGGCTTCATTTTGGGTCTCGCTTTTTAAGAGGCACTCAATATTTATGCAGACAAAATCTTCATCTTGCCCAAAATAAATCTCAAATGGCTGGAGTAATATTATTTGACCATATGTTTTATAATCTTGACAGAACACTAAACAGAAAAAATTTATTGATAAGAAAAGAAAAAACAGGATATAAAATTTATGCTATAGATAATTCCCATTTGTTTCGTCGCGGCAGATGGAATGTAGATTGGCTTAACGAATTGAAAGATGGTCTTACTATAAACCACAGGCGTTCGTTTGGGCTTTTATTAAAGCATTATTTATATCCTGAAGATTTTATTTCTTACGTAGAAGCTATTAAAGATATAAGTGATGAAGAAATAGATGAAATAATAAATTCTATTCCGCAAAAGTGGTTGCCTGATTTTGAAGAAAGAGTTGGTTTAAAAGAATTTATCGTTAAAAGAATAGATATGGTAGATGAAATAGCATATTCTTTAATAGAATTAATCCCTGATGTACACGGGA
Source organism: Selenomonadales bacterium OttesenSCG-928-I06 (assembly GCA_030266395.1). GTDB lineage: Bacteria > Bacillota > Negativicutes > Sporomusales > Sporomusaceae > JAJDHX01. The sequence goes on from JAJDHX010000005.1 coordinate 52,760, forward strand.
GTTCCGACCCTGACTAGCGCAAAAACTTCTTCCACATTACTATTATGCATTCTGATGCAGCCATTGGATACCATTTTTCCTATTGACCATGGTGCATTTGTGCCATGTATGCCATAAGAGTCGTAATTAAGTCCCATCCAGCGGCTGCCAAGAACTCCGCCGGGATTGGCAATTTTTGTGGCTATAGAATATTTGCCAACAGGAGTAGGTGCCGAAGGTTTGCCTATGGCAATCTTAAATTGTCTCAAAGGCTTATTGCCATCAAATAAAGTGAGTTGTCTTTGTGATTTAACAATTAATATATTTCCTTTAGCTAGGGCAAATTGTGATCTAATAGGTTTACTGCGTTTAGGTTCTATTTCTTTTTCTTCAGCCTTCATTTCTTGACATAATTTAATTACTCTCTTTTTTTCATAAGGTAAGCCGCTATAAGTATCACTTAGTCTATAGGGAAGATAAATTTTTCTAACAATCATAATATGTTGAGCCTCCTTAAATTCTGCTTTGCTTTTCTATGCATATTATATTCAATTAAAGCTTGTTAGGTTAGTGATGCCAGATTTTTCTTAAGCACAAATTGGGCACTTGTGTCATATAATTAATTACGACAAAAAGAGAAAAAGTGTTAAATATAAATTCTCTATAGTAAGGAGGATATATTATGGTAAAAACAAGCGATTTAAAAGTAAAAGAAGTAGTGTGTTTCACAGAAGGAAGGCGTTTGGGGAATATTACTGATTTAGAAATAGATGTGGAAACAGGAAAAATTACTGCAATAGTTGTCCCGGGGTTTTCGAGATTTTTAGGGATTTTGGGAAGAAGCGAAGATGTGGTTATTCCTTGGGAGAATATTACTAAGATAGGTACAGATGTTCTTTTGGTAGATTTAAGTAAACTTAAAAATTATAAGGGTTTAGCTGAAATTTAATTACTTAATTTAGAGAAGATATATAGCGAATATAAATAAATTCAGAAAAAGTTTTCTTTTTCTGAATTTTGACTTTAAGAAGATAAATATGTATTATTAAGATAAGATCATTTAACAAAAATATTGCTTAAATGACTTATTTTTGTTTACATATTAACTTGGTTCTTTTAATAATTGCAATATTAGGCAGTTTAAAGAGGGGAAATATGCAATGAGGGTTTCTGGCATTTTAAATGAAAGTATAGTAGATGGTCCTGGAATTAGAACAGTTATTTTTGCTCAAGGTTGTTCACATGATTGTTTTGGCTGTCAAAATCCAGATACTCATGATATGAATGGTGGTCAAGAAATTTCTCTGGATAAAATTTACGAAAAAGTAAGATCTATTGTAGCAGAAAATAAAACTCTTTCAGGAGTTACTTTTTCAGGCGGCGATCCTTTTTTTCAAAGCAGAGATTTTGCAGAGTTAGGGAAGAGGTTAAAAAGATTAAATCTTTCTGTAGTAACATACACTGGCTTTACTTTTGAACAATTATTAGATAAAAGTGAAGCTGATGAGGATATTAAAAAATTCTTGGAAATAACAGATATTTTAGTTGATGGAAGATATTT
>JAJDHX010000050.1 GCA_030266395.1 Selenomonadales bacterium OttesenSCG-928-I06
GCTGACCTTGACCTTGATTAAATCTGTTTTGCTGACCTTGATTAGGTCTGTTTTGTTGACCTTGACCTTGATTAGGTCTGTTTTGTTGACCTTGACCTTGGTTAGGTCTGTTTTGCTGACCTTGATTAGGTCTATTTTGCCATTGTCCTCTAGGTTGTTGAGCATCTTGCCCGCCTTGACGTTGTTGGTTTTGTTGATTCGGATTAGACGGTCTGCGATCTTGCCCAAATTGTGGTCTTGGTCCGCGCGGTCCAGACTGACCAGCTCCACCTTGCTGACTAAAAGCTGGCTTACTGCCTTGTGGTCTATTATATTGCTGATTACCAGCTGGTCTTTTTTGAAATTCTTGTCTATCTCTTGAAGGCTGCTGTTCACCTTGTCTAGTCTCAGTTCTTTGACCTACGCCCTTATCTCTGCCTCTAAACGAAGACTGAGCACCCTCTCTTGTATTAGACCTGTCTCCAGTATCTTGAGTTGGTTTTTTATGTACTTGAGGTCTTGCTTCTTTAGGTTTATCATCTTTAGGTTCCGGTGCTTTAGCACTTACCTTCTGTTGACTTACTTCTTTAGGCTTGACACTAAAAACTCTCTCCAATACTTTTTGCCCGTCTGCATCTACATTACTCATATGATTTTTGGTAGTAATATCATTTCTACCTAGTATTTCCATGATCATTTTACTAGTAGTATTATATTGTTTAGCTAATTCATATACTCTGCTTTTTGACATTCAGTCACCCCCGATATTCTATTTCATCTGTACATTCTCCCGTTCAAATATTTTTTTGAATTCTATACCAAATTTAAAATTGCCTTAGTAAATCCTTCATCAGCTATAGCTACAGCTGATCTTTGAACTTTTCCTATTGAAGAGCCTATTTCTTCTTTAGTTAAAACAGTCTCTTTGCAAGGAACATTGTAATATACAACCTGATTAAAATAAGTTTCTTTTGTATTTTCCGAACTATCACTTGCAATTAGTAATAGTTTAACTTTGTTAGATTTAATTGCTTTGAGTATGCTTTCTTCACCTGATATGAGTTTGCCACTTTTTTGAGCAAAACCCAAAAGTGATTTTAACTTTTTAGTTTTATTTTCTTCTGATATCTCACTCATTGTTCATACCTGAAAGAATTTTTTCATAAACTTCTTCACTAACAGAGTTTTTCAAAGCTTTCTCTAACCTTTTTGCTTTTACTGATTTTTTAAAACATTCTTCAGAGCGACAAACATAAGCTCCTCTGCCAGCTTTTTTACCAGTTTCATCTATTAAGATCTCCCCATCAGGTGTTCTTACAACTCTAATCAGGTCTTTTTTGTTTTTCATTTCCTGACATCCAACACACATTCTTTGCGGGATCTTTCTTGCTTTCACTATTCATCCTCCTCAAAGGATGCGTCATCTGATTCATATAGGTCATCATCTGAGTATTCATCCAACTTGCTTTCATCATAAAATTCAAAGCCACTGTCTGGATTTGCTGCTTGAGACTGACTTTTAATATCAATCTTCCAACCAGTAAGTTTGGCAGCAAGTCTGGCGTTTTGGCCTTCCTTACCTATAGCAAGCGAAAGCTGATAGTCTGGAACGACAACTCTAGACATTTTTTCTTCTTCATTTATATCTACCCAAACTACATTAGCAGGACTAAGAGCATTAGCAATATAATTTTCCGGAACTGAATTCCATTTTACTATATCTATTTTTTCTCCTCTTAGCTCATCTACTATAGTTTTTACTCTAGCACCTTTATGACCTACACAAGAGCCTACAGGATCAATAGCTTCATCTTTGGAATAAACTGAAATTTTTGATCTTAAGCCAGGCTCTCTGGCAACAGATTTTATTTCTACTATACCTTCATGAATCTCAGGAACTTCAAGTTCAAACAATCTTTTTAAAAGTCCTGGATGAGTTCTTGAAACCATTATTTGCGGGCCTTTAGTTGTTTTCTTAACTTCAATAATATAGACTTTTATTCTATCACCATGTCTATAAACTTCACCCGCAATTTGCTCAGATGCTGTTAAAATAGCCTCTGTCTTGCCTAGATCCAAATAAACATTTTTTTGTTCAATTCTTTGGACAACACCTGTTAAAATATCGCTTTCTCTGCTAGAGAACTCTTCATAAATCATACCGCGTTCTGCTTCTCTTATTTTTTGAACAACAACTTGTTTTGCTGTTTGAGCAGCAATTCTGCCAAAATTTTTAGGAGTAACTTCAAATTCCACAACATCATCAACTTCATATTTTGGATTAATTGACTGAGCTTCACTTAAAGAAACTTCTAATCTATCATCTTGGACGCTTTCAGAAACAGTTTTTCTGGCATATACATGAATTTCTCCAGTTTCTCTATCTAATAAGACTCTGGCATTTTGGGCAGAACCAAAATTTCTTTTATATGCAGAAATAAGTGCTGCTTCAATTGCATCAAACAAAACTTCTTTTGAGATGCCTTTTTCATTTCCCAATTGTTCAAATGCTTGTATAAACTCTACATTCACACCAATAATCCCCCTATTTGGTTTTAAGGTTATTTAAAAATCTATATGTAATCTTACCTGAGCAATTTTTTCTAAAGGTATACCTATAATTTTAATACCTTCTGCCAAACCTTCTTTTTCTATTTTCTTTTTAGATTTTTTTTGTTTTTTGTCAGTCTCTTGCATACTTTCGTCAAATTCTATATAAACAGAATTATCTTTAAGTTCGATTAAAGTTCCTATAATATCTTTCTTGTTGCCAAACTCTTCGTTTTTACCATAAAATTTTATTTCGATCAATTGACCTTTATGTCTAACAAAATCCCGCTCTTTTTTAAGTGGTCTATCAAGGCCTAAAGATGATACTTCCAAATAATATTTTTCTTGTATAAAATCCAGTTCATCTAATTTTTCTTCTAATAATCTGCTTACAAGCTGACAATCATCCAAATTTATTCCTGCACTTTTATCTAAAAATACTCTTAAATAAAAATCTTTTTCTTTGACATATTCCACATCTACTGCTTCAAATTCACTACATTCATCATTTTCTCTTATTATCTCGTTAATAAGAAATTCTACTTTTTCTTCAATCGTTTTTTTATTAAAGATTATACCCACCCCCTTCATTAAACAATATATTATTTAGAATTAATGTCCGTAAAAATTTTAACAAATTAGTTAAAATAAAAATAAGAATTAAAATAAATTCTTACTTGTGGTCTTGCATCTTATATTTTTTGATGCTTAAGCATTGGTTTAGCGATAGGATTATTCCTTATATATAATATATCCAGCCACTTCAAATTGTATTTAAATTGCCTGATACAATTCAAAGAAAGCCTAAATCCTAAGAAATAAGAGTGGGTTTATGCCCACTCTTTGCAAAAATCTGAAAGTATTTTATATATTATATCATTTAGTTATAAATATTACAAGGATTTTCCTGAAAAAAGCAAATAAATTTCAAACTAAGCAAATAAAGAAATTTGATCTGTTTCATCAAGATCATCTAAACAACCCTGTGCCTGCAAATCTGCAATTACAGGTTTAGAAACTTTCCCTCTTGTTCTTAAATCTTCAATAGAAGAAAATGGTCTTTTCTCTCTTTCTTTAACAACAATCTCTGCAGCTCCTCTTCCCAAACCACTAAGAGAAACAAAAGGCGGTCTCAGTGAATCTCCTTCAATCAGAAATTTTGTAGCATCTGATTTATATAAATCAATTTTCAGCATTTTAAATCCTCGCAGACGCATTTCTAAAACCATCTCTAATATAGTATGGTCATTTTTTTCTTTTGCTGTAAGAGTATTTCCCTTTTGTTCATATAAAGATATTTTTTCTTTAATATCTTTAGCTTCTTCCATAATAAAATCTGTATTAAATTCATCAGCTCTAACTGTAAAATAAGAAGCATAGAAAGCCAGCGGATAATGAACTTTGCAATATGCTATCCTAACTGCCATCATTACATATGCTGCCGCGTGAGCTTTAGGGAACATATATTTTATTTTTTGGCATGAATCTATATACCATTCAGGAATATTGTTTGCCTGAAGAATTTCTACATCATCATATTTAATGCCTTTTCCTTTACGAACATCTTCCATAACTTTAAATGCCAACTGCCTGTCTATGCCATTTTGAATCAGATATACCATAATATCATCTCTGGCAGAAATAGCTTCAGATAATTTAGCAACATTATTTTTTATCAATTCTTGAGCATTTCCAATCCAAACATCTGTACCATGTGAAAATCCACTTATTCTAACAAGTTCACTGAATTTTGTGGGTTTTGTTTCTTCAAGCATTTGCCTAACAAACCTTGTCCCAAATTCAGGCACACCAAAAGTCCCCACTGTACTATTAATATCCTCAGATTTAATACCAAGTGCTTCTGTTGAAGAAAACAAACTCATAGTAGCCTTATCATCAAAAGGTATTTTCTTGGCATCAATGCCTGTTATATCTTCTAACATTTTGATTACAGTAGGATCGTCATGACCAAGCAAATCAAGTTTAACTAACCTGCTGCTAATAGAATGATAATCAAAATGAGTAGTAATAGTAGAAGAATTTTTATCATCAGCCGGATATTGAATTGGCGTGAATTCATGAATATTCATATCACTTGGCACTACCATTAAACCACCAGGATGCTGCCCTGTAGTTCTTTTTACACCTGTACAACCAGATACCAATTTATTCAAAAAAGCATTTCTGGCTATAATAGAGTTTTCTTCACAATATTTTCTAGCAAACCCATATGCCGTTTTTTCGGCTATAGTAGCAATTGTCCCTGCTCTAAATACATTATCGCGCCCAAACAATTCTTCAGTATATTTATGAGCTTGAGCTTGATATTCACCAGAAAAATTCAAATCTATATCAGGCACTTTATCTCCATGGAATCCCATAAATACTGCAAAAGGTATATCTTGTCCATCTTTAACCATATTAACATTACATTTTGGGCAATCTTTATCAGGCAAATCAAAACCACTGCCATATGAACCATCAGTAATAAACTCACTATATTGACACTTTGGACAACGCCAATGAGGAATTAGCGGATTTACTTCTGTTATTCCTGTCATTGTAGCAACAAAAGAAGACCCAACAGACCCTCTTGAACCAACAAGATAACCATCGTCCATAGATTTCTTCACAAGTTTTTGAGCTGTCAAATAAAGAACAGCAAAACCATTATCTATAATAGAACTCAGTTCATAGTCCAGTCTTTCCTGCACTATCTTAG
>JAJDHX010000051.1 GCA_030266395.1 Selenomonadales bacterium OttesenSCG-928-I06
TGCCGATTGGGATAATGCAAATGGTAAATTTGTCGGTAGTGGTGGGATAAAGTTAATTAAAGAAGATACTGTTATTACAGGAGATACTATAGAAAGCTCTCTTGATTCTGATAAAGTAGTTGTTAAAGGTAATGCTCGTGTAACTAAAGGAGGCCAATAGAAGTGCTTAAAATGGTCAATAATTTACCTAAGAAAGTGATTGTACCTGGAGTTTTAGCTGTTTTTTTGTTTTTTATATTTGGAGTTTTCACCTTAAATATAGCTAATAATGCTCCTGTAGAAATAGAAGCAGATGTTATATCCTATGATTCTGCAAAAGGCACAATGCAAGCTGAAGGCAATGTTAAAATTACTCAAGGCAATTCAGTTGCTACAGCCCAAAAAGCAGAATATGATATGAACACTGCTAAAGGATATTTATCAGGTGGAGTTAATGCAGTAAGAGATGATTCTACAATAATTGCCAATGAAGTTTATTCATATGATTCAAATAATAGAATATTGGCCAAAGGTTCTGTTGTAGTTACAAGAGGAGAAAATCGTGTAATTGGACCTATTGTGGATTACTATGTTAGCAGAGGCTATGTTAAAGTTCCTTCAAATGCTAGACTTGAAAACAAAGACGGTATTGTGACTTCTGACATGTTGGAAGCCTATCTTGATGAACAAAAAATAACTGCATTAGGTAATGTTCGTGTAATAAGTTCTGTTCATGAACTTGATGCAATTGCTGATAAAGCAGATTATTTTGGTCTGCCAAAAGAAGAGAGTGAAATAATTTTTACCGGAAATGCTAGAGTAACTCAAAGAGGTAATACTGTTACAGGACATTTATTAACAGTAGATTTAAATGATAATTCAGTAAAGGCAGAAGGCGACAGACCTAAAGTTATATTTACACCTAAATCAAAAGGATAAATAATATATACGTTATTATTTACCTAAAGGATTTTCTGAAATATATTCGAAAGATAAATTAAACGAATTGTTTGATTTATCTTTTGTAATCTATATAGTTTCTATCTAGGAAGGACTTTTTTATGGATATACAAGTCCACGATTTAGTGAAGACTTATAAAAATAGAAATGTAGTAGATGGTGTTAGTTTAAGCTTTAAAAAAGGCGAGATAGTAGGTCTTTTAGGAGCTAATGGTGCAGGAAAAACCACTACATTTTATATGATTGTAGGTATTGAAAAACCTAATAATGGCTCTATTTATATAAATGGTGAAGATGTTACGTTTTTACCTATGTATAAACGTTCCAAATATGGAGTTGGTTATCTGCCACAGGAAGCTTCTATATTTAAAAAGCTTAGTGTGGAAGATAATTTAATGGCTATTTTGGAGACAACTGATCTTACTCCAGATGAAAGAATAAATAAAATGGAATCTTTATTAGCAGAGTTTAATGTTACCCATGTTAGAAATAGATTGGGAGCACAGCTTTCTGGTGGTGAAAGACGTAGAGTTGAAATTGCCAGAGCACTTGCTACAGATCCTTATTTTATTCTTTTGGATGAACCTTTTGCAGGAGTAGACCCTATAGCTGTTTCTGATATTCAAAAAATCATAGGATATTTAAAAGAACGCGGCATAGGTATATTAATAACAGATCACAATGTTAGAGAAACCCTTAGAATAGTAGATAAAGCTTATATTATGAATAATGGCAGAATACTACTATCTGGTGATAGTGAAACTATTGCTCAAAGCGATTTAGCAAGACAACATTATTTGGGCGAGAATTTTAGTCTATAAATTTTTAAGATAAATTGTGCTAGTAGGGAGCTAGAAGATGCGCATACTTGATAAATATATATTAAAAGAATTATTGGGTCCTTTTGTTTTCGGTATAGCTGCTTTTTCAAGTATCTTTATTGGAACAAATACTTTATTTAAAATAGCTCAATATATCACTCAATATGGTGCTTCTATAAGTTCTGTTGTCAAATTGTTTTTTTTAAGCTTACCAAGTATTCTTGTTTTAACTTTTCCGATGTCAATGTTACTCGGATCTTTAATGGCATTTGGACGACTTTCTGGATCAAGTGAAATTACTGCAATGAAGTCAGGTGGAGTGAGTTTTTATAGATTAGCTGCACCAGTACTTATATTTGCTTTTGTAGTCAGTATGTTTACTATTGTTATAAATGAGAAAGTTGTTCCTGCTTCAAACACTGCTTATAATAGAATTGTAACTCAGGATATTAAAAAAGATTTTAATCCTGTTTCTCAAGAACATATTGTTATAAAAGATGTTGCTAAAGATGAGTATCAAAGAATTCTTTATGCTCGTTCTTTTAATCAAAAAACAGCGACAATGACTAATGTTACAATTCAGGAAATTGAAAATGATAAGGTAGTTCGAATAGAAACTGCTCAGAAAGCAGTGTGGGATCAGAATCAATGGATAATGTATGATGGTATAATCAACGATATGTCAGTAGAGGGTAAGATTGAAAGGACTTTAAGATTTAAAGAACAGGTTTTGCCGATAAATAAAGATCCTGAAAACATAAGCAAAGAACAGAAAAAAAGAGAAGAAATGACAATTAAGGAATTAAAACAACAGATAAAAATATTACAGATGGAGAAAATTTCGAGTGGCAAATATGAAGTAGAACTCCATCAAAGAGTTTCAATTCCTTTAACATGTTTTATTTTTGCTCTAATAGGATCTCCGCTGGGTCTGGCGCCAAACAGATCAAGTTCTTCAATTGGACTAGGTGTTAGCGTAGTTATTATATTTATATATTATACAATGATGACTATATTCGGCACTTTGGGACAAAGCGAAAGAATAGCACCGGCACTGGCAGCTTGGCTTCCGGATATAGTTGCAATGACTGTAGGAGTGTATTTAATGAAAAGAGCTTCTCATTAATAAATTAGTTTTTATGGGTTAGAGGGGGTGAGTTTAATGTATGGTATTTTCTTGATTCTCGTAATTGGGGTAATGGGTGGTGCTATTGCTTATATAGGTGATAGACTTGGTAGTAAAGTAGGAAAAAAGAAATTAAGTATATTTGGGCTCAGACCCAAACATACGTCTATAATAGTAACTATTATTACTGGAATTTGTATTGCTTCAGTAACTATAGGTATGACTGCTATAGTGTCAAGAGATGTACGTACTGCTCTTTTTGGTATGGAAGAAATCAAATCTCAATTAGCCTCGAGTCGGGCTGCTTATGAAGCACAGACAAAAGAATTCTCTTCTTTAAATCAAAAAGTATTGGAAGCAGAAACTAAACTACAGGGTATTACTACGGAACTTGAAGAGGTTGTAGGACAAAGAGATAAAGCAGCTAATGAACTTTCTGTTCTTCAATTGGATTATGATAAAGCTCAAACAGATTTAAAAACTCATATGCAAAACATTAAAGAACTTGAAGCTACTAAAGCTAGTCTTGATGTTAGAATTTCTCAACTTAGCCTTGCCAGAGATGACTTAAATACAGAAATAGAAAATTTAAGTACTCTCACTAAAGAATTGTGGCAGGGAATTCAAAATATGAAAGCAGGCACAGTTGTGCTGCGAGATGGCGAAGTGCTGTCTATGGTAGTTTTTAGAGAAGGTAGCAGCCAAGAAGCAAACAAAGAGGCCTTATCTTCAATGATGTATCAGACTAATTTAGCACTTTTGGAGAGGTTTGGCATAGAAGATAAATCTACAAGACTACTTTTGATTACTCAGGATGAATTTGAAAGAGCTTCACTTAGTATAAGTCAATCTAATAAAGATACTATAGTTAGAATTTCCACATTAGGAAATACTATTTATGGTGAACCGGTAATGGGTTATATAACTTTGTATCCTAATAATCTGATTTACAAAAAAGGGACAATTATTCATCAAGAAACTTTTACTGATGTAGCAAATGAGCAGCAAGCAGAAGCTTTAGTTATACTGTTTTTATCTAAGGTGAATGAAGTGGCAATTGAAGCAGGAATGTTGCCTGATCCTTTGAGTGGCACAGTTGGGTCTATGCCTGGTGCGAAACTTTTTGATGCTATCAATAAAGTACAGCAAATTACTAAAAATGGTGACGGTAAGTTTGAAATAATAGCAGAAACAATTCAAGATATAACGACTGTAGGTCCGTTGCAAATAGATATTAAAGTAAAACGCCTCTAACAAAAACTGCATCTGCTGCGTTGGTTTAAAAAGCCAGACTGGTTATGTACCATATGTACACTGCCCAGCCTGGCTTTTTCAATCCGCCTTGCATCTACATACTTCTCGTGCGTTTTTGGCTGGGTGGCAGGGCTTTTGTAGGCTCTTTTGTTGCACAAAAATCGCTGTAGTATCCAAGTTGCGGCTGGTCTTTGACCGCCTTGTTTTTGTTAGTTGGTGTGTTTTGTTTTTTATAAATTTAATTTCCTCCATAGAGAGAATAATAACTAAAAATAAAATGCAAATTATATATAGAGTATTTATGGAGGAATGAATTTAATGATAAAAATATATGGAAAAAAACCTTATAAGGTTGCTGTTATACATGGTGGACTTGCTAAGTTAGGAATTCTTTCTCTTGTTGCTCAAGAACTTGCAAAAGTTATAGGCGTAATTGAACCTATTCAAACTAAATGCACGGTTAAGGAACTAATTTCTGAGCTTCATGAACAAATATTAAGTATTGGGAAAGTGCCTATTTCTTTAATAGGTCATTCCTGGGGGGCTTGGCTGACAATTTTGTATGCAACAGAATATCCGGAAGTGGTTGAGCAAATTATTCTTGTAGGTTGTTCCCCTCTTAAAAGTAATTATGTTGCAGAAATTTTAGAAAGAAGAGTAGAAAGGTTTTCTGAACAAGAACAGATGAAATTAAATGCTCTTTTAGCTAGTTTGGAAGACCCTCAAAACAATAAAAAAGATATAGCTTTAACTAAGCTTAAAAAATTAGTGGAGAAAAGTGATAATTATGAAATTGATATAGATATAGATTTAGAAAACAACTTTCCTTCAAATGAAAGAATGTATGCTAAAATTTGGGGAGAAGTTTCCGAAATTCGAAATAATGGTGATTTAATAGAAAAATTAAATAAAATCCAGTGTCCGGTTGTGGTTATTCATGGCGAAAATGATACACATCCTATAGAAGGTGTCGTTGAGCCACTCTCACAGTATAATATTTCTTTTGAAAAATATGTTTTACCTAAATGTGGTCATTCTCCATTTAACGAGGTTCATGCAAAAGAATTATTCTATATGATTTTAAAAG
>JAJDHX010000052.1 GCA_030266395.1 Selenomonadales bacterium OttesenSCG-928-I06
TTCCAAATAATCACTAAGACCATAAGGAACCCAGGCTAAAGCAACTTTTTCATCTGCTTTTGTAATATATTTAACTATGTCTTCTCTATTTAAAGCTAAAGCAAACGCCTTTCTAACTCTAACATCATCAAAAGGTGGTTTTTTAGTATTTATACAATAATAATAAGTACCGATAAACGGATATGTTTTTAATCTACCATCTTGTTTTAAGCGAGCTACTTCAGAAAGGGGAATTTTAACTTCTGCTGTATCTAATTGATTATCTTCAAACATATCTAATATAGTTTTATTGTTGTCTGATAAATTAATTTGAACATTCTTCATCTTCACAATCTGGCTGCTATGATAAAAATCATTCCTAGTCAAATTGATTCTATCATTATGTTTAAAAGATACTATCTTAAAAGGACCATTACAAATAACTGTATCAGGATTAGTATGCCACTTAGATATTTCCTCTGCCGTTTTTTTATGAACAGGATAATACGTAAAGAAAGTAGTTAAATAAAGAAAATAAGAAGCCGGATACTCCAAAGTTACTCTTAATGTCCTGTCGCCCAATACTTCTATGCCAAGCTCTTGCGAACTTACTTCACCTTTATTATACTTCTCTCCATTCTTTATACAAAAAAGAAGATCTGCATACTTAGCTGCAAAATTAGGATCTAATGTTTTTGTCCAAGAATATGCATAATCATGTGCCGTAACATGATCACCATTACTCCATCTGGCATCTTCTCTAATATAAAATGTATAAATTAGCCCGTCTTCAGAAACATCATGCTTTTCAGCAGTTCCAGGCACAACTTTACCATCTTTATCATGCGTGAAAAGACCTTCATATATTTGCCTTAAGACAGTCCCTTCAATTATGCCGGAAGCTTTCCTGGGATCCAGTGTCTCCGGGTCTCCGCCGCAAGCTATTTTTAATGTTTCTATATCTTTTTGTTTATGGCTTGTACAGCCAGAAAAATTTAGAAAAATTAGTATTAATGCAATTAATAAAACTATCTTCTTTTGCATATATATTACCCTTTAAATTAATTAACCAGATGACAAGCAACACTATGAAACCCTTTTTCTATAAACATTGGCTCTGCTCTTAAACATATATCCTTTTTATACATACACCTGTTTTGATATTTACAACCTTGAGTTAAATTAATTGGACTTGCTGGTTCTTTATTTGAAATATTTATATATTTAGATTTAATATTAGGATCAGGTATTGGAATTGCTGAGATAAGTTCTTTAGTATAAGGATGCTGAGCATTAATATATAACTCATCAGCCGGAGCTTTTTCTACAATACTGCCAAGATACATCACAGCTATTTCAGCACTTATTTGTCTAACCATTGCCAAATCATGAGCAATAAATAAATATGTTAAATCAAAACTGTTTTGCAGCTCTTCTAAAAGATTAACGATCTTTATCTGATTTGAAATATCAAGAGCTGAAATAGGTTCATCACAAATTATGAATTCAGGATCAATAGCAAGTGTTCTAGCTATTCCAAGCCTTTGACACTGTCCGCCACTTAGTTCATGTGGAAATCTATCTAAATATTCTCTGGTTAGTCCAACCTTTTCTAAAATAGAAATTATATCATCTTCTTGTTTAGGCAAATTATTAATCTTCAAAGCCTCTTCAATAGTCTCTTTGGCTGTCATTTTGGGATTCAAAGAAGAATACGGGTCTTGAAATATCATTTGAATTTTTTTAGTTAGCTCCTTGTCTTCTGCTCTGGCAACTATATCCACGTCCTTAAAAAGTATATCTCCTGATGTAGGTCTGTAAAGTCCTGCTATACATCTTCCTAACGTTGATTTTCCTGAACCTGTTTCACCTACAAGGCCTAAAGTTTGACCTTTTTTTATTTTAAAAGAAACCTTGTCTACAGCCTGCAAAGTTTTTATAGGTTTACCAAAGAAAGACTTTTTTAATAAAAATTTCTTGCTTAAGTTTTTTACTTCTAATAAATTTTCTAAATTTTTTTCTTCATACTTCATTTTACGCCTCTTTTAAAAATTACTACAAACAATGACACCTGCAAAATCTCTTAGCACCTATTTGCTGAAGCTCAGGAGATGTTTTACAAACATCTTTTCTAAAACTGCATCTAGCAAAAAAAGCACAGCCATCTGGCAGGTCTCTTAAATCAATTACACTGCCTGGGATAGAAGTTAGAGATTTCTTTTTCTTGTCTATTCTGGGGATTGACTGTAATAAACTCTTGGTATATGGATGTTTAGGGTCATTATATAGTTCGTCTACAGAAGCAGATTCAACAATCTGACCTGCATACATCACAATAACCCTATGACAAATATTAGTTAATAAAGCTAAATCATGTGTTATAAACATAATTGAACTTGAAAGTTCTTTATTTAATTTCTTCAACAACTCTATAATTTGTGCTTGAACCGTAACATCCAAAGCAGTAGTCACTTCATCAGCAATCAATATTTGCGGTTCTAAAGCAAGTGCCATAGCTATAGCAACTCTTTGCCTCATACCTCCACTTATTTGATGCGGGTATTGCAATAATCTCGTCTCCGGGTCTGAAATTCCTACTTTACTTATCATTTCCTGAGCTTTTAAAAAAGCATCTTTTCTGGACATATCTGTATGAATCAAAAAAGGTTCTGCAACTTGTAATCCTATTGTTAAAACAGGATTTAAGGAGCTTAATGGATTTTGAAATGCCATACTGATAAAATTGCCCCGGATTTTTTGCAAATGTTCTTCAGACATGGTTAATAAATCAACATCATTAAATAAAATGTTTCCTGCTAAATTACAATAATCATCACAAATAAGTCTCATAATGCTTTTAGCCATAACACTTTTTCCGCAGCCTGATTCTCCCACTATACCAAGTATTTCACCTTTTTCAATCTCAAAATTCACATCTCTTACTGCTTGTACTTTGCCTTCTAAAAAATCAAAAGTTACACTTAAATTTCTCACTTCCAAAAGAGCCATTAATTATATCCTCTTCTATTTCATTTTAGGATCAAAAACATCTCTTAAATAATCACTTAAAAAATTAAAAGAAAACATAGTTATACAAATAAAAAGCGAAGGAAAAAGAAGCTGGTATGGATATGATCTTAAACTATTTAAACCATCCACCGCTAAAACTCCCCAACTTGCCATTGGTGCTGTCACTCCAAGACCTACAAAACTCAAAAAAGCTTCTGTAAAAATAGCTTCAGGTATAGCCAAAGTTGCAGTTACTAAAATAGGACCAAAACAGTTGGGCAGAATATGTTTGGTAATTATTCTAAAATGACTTGCTTTGAGCATTTTAGCTGCCAGAACATATTCTTTGTTTTTTAATGACATCACTTGGTTTCTCACAATACGGGCCATTCGCAGCCAGTAAACAATACTTAAGGCTATAAAAATATTAACAAGACCTGGTTTTAAGACAACCATTAATAAAACTACATATAAAATAAGAGGTATCGAATAAAAAATATCAACTATTCTCATCATTACATTATCTATATTACCGCCAAAATAACCACTAATGCCCCCATAAAGAACTCCCACAATTAAATTTAAAAAAGCTGCAAAAAAACCAATAGCAAGAGAGATTCTAGCTCCATATAAAACACGAGTAAACAAATCTCTGCCTAAATTATCTGTACCAAATATATGACTAAATGAAGGAGGACTGTTTGCCATACTTAGCTCTTGCTCAAAATAACTATATGGAGTAATCACAGGTACAAACACTGCTAATAATATTATTAAAATTATTGTTAAGAAAGAAATGAAAGCTATTTTGTTTTTCTTGATTTTTTTAAGCATAATAAAACCCTTTATGTTTCTTCATTGCTATCTAAAGCAATCCTAGGATCAAGATAGGCACAAATTAAATCAGAAATAAAATTAAGCAGAAGTAATATTGCACTATAAAATATAGTTAGTCCTAGAATTACAGTGTAATCCCGATTATAAACACTTGTCACAAAATGCCTGCCAAGCCCCGGAATAGAAAACATTGTTTCAATAACAAAACTCCCTGTAAATATTGCTGCTATTTGAGGAGCTAAATAACTTATAACCGGAATCATAATATTCTTTAGACAATGCCTGTAAATTATCATAGGCATAGAAAGTCCTTTTGCCTTAGCTGTCAAGATATATTCTTCTTGCAAAACTTCAATCAATTCAGTTCTCACAAGTCTTAAGATAAAAGCTGTAGAAAACCCTGCCAAAGAAAACGCAGGCAATATCATATATTCAAAACCTTCAAACATCGCAGCTGGCAATAAACCCAATTTTAAAGAAAAGAGATATATTAATAAACTTGCCAAAATAAAATTAGGTGCTGAAATTACAACTGTTGAAAGCATCATTATTAATCTATCTGCCCAGCCGCCTTTTAACAAAGCTGAAATTATGCCTAAAGGAATTGAGATTATAAGAGAAATAAAAATACTAAGTACACCAAGTTTAACTGAAACAAAAAAAGACTCTTCTATAATCTGATTTACAGTTCTATCTTCATACTTAAAAGAAGGCCCCAAATCTCCCTTTACTATATTTCCTAAATAGTCAAAATACTGAACATGAATCGGATCATTTAAATGATATCTTTCAGTAATATTTTGCATTACTGATTCAGGCAACGCCCTTTCAGAACTAAAAGGTCCGCCTGGAATAAGATGCATTAAAAAAAATGTAACTGTTATAACTATAAAAATTACTAAAAGCATACTTAAAAATCTTTTTATTATATATGAAAACAATACATTCACTCTTTCCAAAAATGTTTTCATATCTATTATTCTTACTGCTTACCCTTAATATTCGTTTTTCAAGCAAAATAAAAAAGTAATGGTTATGGTACCATTACTTTTCTCTTTATATTCTATATAATATCTCTGGCATTTCTCAAAAAATCATTAATCGCACTCAATTCTTTTTTTGTATATTTCTTGCACAGAGATTCCAACTTATCTTGTGTTTTTGCATGTAATTTCTCATGTAAAACAAATATTTTTTTCCCAAATGGAGTAAGAGTATAAAATATTTCTTTACGATTATCTTCTAAACGATGAGCCTCAATTAAATTCTTTTT